>JBKJUE010000039.1:0-18209 GCA_046590395.1 Nocardioides sp. | reverse complement strand
GCTGGTACCTCGACGCCCACGGCAGGAACACCGTCCTCTGGCCGCGCACGACCGTCTCCTTCCGTCAGGCGCTGGGCGAGTTCGACGTCGCCGCATACGACGTGAGTGCGACCGCATGAAGTCCCTCAGCAACAAGGTCGTCGTCATCACCGGTGCCGGCTCCGGCATCGGCCGCGCACTCGCGGTCAACCTCGCGCAGAAGGGTGCGCTGCTCGCGCTCTCCGACGTCGACGAGGCCGGCCTCGGGCAGACCGTCGACCTGGTGAAGAACGCCGGCGCCCGCGAGGTGCGCTCGGATCGCCTCGACGTCGCCGACCGCGCCGCGTTCACGGCGTACGCCGCTGCGATCGCCGAGCACTTCGGCCGGGTCAACGTGGTCGTCAACAACGCCGGCGTCGCGCTCGCCGGCGACCTGGCGGACCTGGCCTACGACGACATGGACTGGATCACCGGCATCAACTTCTGGGGTGTCGTCCACGGCACCAAGGAGTTCCTGCCCCACCTGATCGCCTCGGGCGACGGGCACGTCGTCAACATCTCCTCGCTGTTCGGGCTGGTGTCGATGCCGGGCCAGAGCATGTACAACGCGAGCAAGTACGCCGTCCGCGGCCTCACCGAGGCGCTCCGCGAAGAGATGCTGATCGCCGGGCACGCCGTCGGCGTCACCGCCGTGCACCCGGGCGGCATCAAGACGGCGATCGCCCGCAATGCGCGGGTGTCCGACCGCGAGGACAAGGCCGCGACGGCGAAGCTCTTCGACGAGAAGCTCGCGAAGATGACGCCCGAACGCGCCGCCGAGATCATCGTCAAGGGCATCCGCACCAACAAGGCCCGCGTGCTCGTCGGCATCGACGCGCACGCGATGCACCACCTGGCGAAGCTGACCGGCTCGCGCTACCAGGACATCGTCGCCCGGGTCTCGAAGAAGGTCGTGCCGCCCAAGGCCACCATCGTCTGACGTTTGGTAGGAATGGCCGGGTGACGCCGCCTCCTCTGTCCCCCGTCCGCGTCGTCATGTCGAAGTGGGGTGACCGGCCGCACTGGGAGTTCGACGCCGTCTTCCTCGGCAGTGACGAGCACGGCGACTGGTGCGGCATCCCGGCCGGGACGCACATGTCACGCCCCGGCGCGGAGTACGTCGCGCCCGTCGCGCAGGTCGGTCTCTCCCCCGCCGGCGACTCGACCTCCGGGCGCTGGTGGCTCGCGACCTTCCACGACGTCGACGGCCACTACTCGCCGAGCCTCGACACCCGGGTCCAGACCTACGTCGACATGACCACCCCGCCAACCTGGGACGGGACGGTGCTGCGCGCCGTGGACCTCGACCTGGACGTGGTGCGCGGGACCTCCGGTCGGGTGTGGGTGGACGACGAGGACGAGTTCGCCCAGCACCGGGTCCAGTTCGACTATCCGGAGGACGTGGTCACGCAGGCGATGGCCTCCTGCGACCGGGTGCAGGCGAGCATGCTGGAGAAGCGGCCGCCGTACGACGGTCAGACGCACCTGCCGTGGCTGGCGCAGGTCCACGACCTGTGACGGTCAGGTCTCGCGGCGGCGGCGAGGGCCGCGGATCCGGACCGGGCCGACCAGCCGCGGCCCCGCCAGTCGCTGCTCGAGCTTGCCGGCCTCGCGCTTGAGCGGCTGCGCGACGTACTCCCCGAGGATCACGCCCGCGGACAGCGAGATCGCCACCGACGCGGCCGTCACCATGGCCAGCAGCCCGACCGACGTCGAGACGCCGCCCTCGCCGAGCAGGGAGAGGCCGCGGTAGATCGAGAGACCGGGGAGCATCGGGACCACCGCGGAGACCACCACGACGAGCGGTGGCACCCGGAACCGGCCGGCCACGGTGAAGCTGACCAGGCCGATGAAGAACGCCGCGATGCCCGTCGGCCAGGCCCGGCCGAAGCCCTGGATGGTGATCGACTGCGAGATCACCATGGCCACCGCCGCGAGCACGGCGATCGGGACGATGATCCGGCCGGGTGCGTACGACGCGAACGCGAACGCGCCCGCGCAGAGAGCAGCGCCCGCGGCCATCACCGTGACGCTCTCCCACCCGGTGGCCCCGGGCTCGAGCCGGCCGACCTCGATACCCGCGACCTCCGCGAGGGTGAGCCCGCCACTGACGCCGGCGATGATGCCCGCGGTGGCGAGCAGCGCCTCGGTCAACCGGGCACCGGCCGTCAGGTAGAAGCCGGACAGCGCGTCCTGGAGAGCACCCATGAAGCCGATCCCGGCCAGCAGCATGATGATGTTCGCGGTGACGACGAGTGACGGATCGACGTCGAGCGGGGTCGCGGCAGCTGCAGCGGCCAGCACCGTGGCCACCCCACCGCCCATCGCCTGCTGGTAGAAGTACGGGATCCGGCGGCGCGACATCAGCAGCTGCAGCCGGTCGATGCAGATCGCGGCCGCGAAGGCGCTGCCGATGACGAAGCCGTTGCCGCCCAGCATCAGGGCGACGCCGGCGCACATCAGTCCCCACCCGGCCGTGACCGCCCAGCGCGGCAGGTTGTGACCGGACGACACGATCTGGGCCAGGGCCGCGCGGGCCTCGAGGAGGTCGAGCCGACCGCTGATCACGTCCCGCACCAGGTGGTCCACCAGGGTCAGGTCCTCGTAGTCGATCTCGCGCTGCTTGACCTGCCGGAGCTGGAGCACGGTGGGCTCGTCGGGGGCCGGCTGGTAGCTCATCCGCAGGGACGTGAACGTGACGTCGATGTCGGGGTGGCGGACGCCGAGGTGCCAGCTCAGGGAGTGCATCGTCGCGGTCACGTCAGCGGCTCCGGCCCCCGAGGAGAGCAGGAGCTCACCGACCCTGAGACAGAAGTCCAGCGTGAGGTTCAGGGCGCGCGCGTCGAGCATGGATCAATGCTGGCAGGGGCCTGCTGGCCGCCCCGGACGGGGTCGGGTCGCGGAGGATGCCCGCGCGGGACCTGTCCTGTGCTTCGCTGATCCCGTGCGCATCGACTTCCACTCCTCCGCTCGCCCGACGATCGGGGTCGAGTGGGAGCTCGCGCTCGTCGACAAGTTGTCGCGGGACCTCGTGAACTGCGCCGCCTCCCTCTTCGAGACGGTCGGGCCGCGTCTGCCGGAGCCGAACAGGCTGCACCAGGAGCTGCTGCGGAACACGGTCGAGATCGTGACCGGCGTCTGCGACACCGTCGACGAGGCGATGGCGGACCTGCGCGGCACCCTGGACCTGGTGCTCCCGGTCGCCGACGAGATGGGCGTCGACCTGTTCGGCGCGGGCACCCACCCCTTCGCGACCTGGTCGTCGCAACAGCTGACGCCGGGACACCGCTACGAGGAGCTGATCAACCGCACGCAGTGGTGGGGTCGTCAGATGCTGATCTGGGGCCTGCACGTCCACGTCGGGATGCCGGAGGTGGACCGGGTGATGCCGGTGCTGTCGGCGCTCCTCAACACCTACCCCCACCTCCAGGCCCTGTCGGCGTCGTCCCCGGTGTGGGCCGGCACCGACACCGGCTACGCGTCCAACCGGGCCCTGATGTTCCAGCAGCTGCCGACCGCCGGCCTGCCGTTCCAGTTCGCCACCTGGCCGGAGTACGAAGCCTTCGTCAACGACCAGCTCGTCACCGGTGTCATCGAGGAGCACTCCGACATCCGCTGGGACATCCGCCCGTCGGCCAAGCTCGGCACCGTCGAGAACCGGGTCTGCGACGGCGTCTCGAACATGCGAGAGCTCGCGGCCCTGACCGCGCTGATGCACTGCCTCGTCGTGGACCTCGACGAGCGCCTGGCGGCCGGCGAGGACCTGCCGACGATGCCGCCCTGGCACGGGCAGGAGAACAAGTGGCGGGCCGCGCGCTACGGCCTGGACGCCGAGATCATCCTGGATGCCGCGTCGAACGAGCGCCTGGTCACCGACGACCTGTCCGACCTGCTCGAGAAGCTCACGCCCGTCGCCCGCCGGCTGGACTGCGAGGACGCCCTGCGGTCGGTCGGCGAGATCCCCGCGGGCGGTGCGTCGTACCAGCGCCAGCGTGAGGTCGTCCGGGAGACCGGCGGCAACCTGGTCGCGGTCGTCGACTCCGTCGTGCGGGAGCTCCGCACGTCACTCACCTGACGGCAGCGCCGGGTCCGTCATCTCGAGGCGGACGCCGAGCAGACGCACCGGCCGGTCCTGCTCGACCCGGTCCAGCAGCGACACCGCCGCGTCGGCCAGCACCGCGGGATCGTTGCTGGGTTCGGGCAGGGTCAGGCTCCGGGTCACCGTGAAGAACGGCTGGTAGCGGACCTTGATCCCGACCCGGGCAGCCGGGCGTCCCTCCCTGTCGATGTCGACGACGACACGCGCGGCCAGCGACCGGACCGCCTCCGCGACGGCGGTCCAGTCGGTCAGGTCCTCCTGGTAGGTCTCCTCGCGACCGTGCGCCCGTGGCACCCAGGGCGTGGCGTCGACGGGGCTGGTGTCGGCGCCCCGGCCGAGCCGCCGGAACCACGGCCCCATCGTCGGACCGAGCCGGTCGGCGAGCACCTGGGCGTCGGTCCCGGCGAGCTGCGCGACGGTCTCGATGCCGAGGGCGGCGAGCTTCTTCGACGTCCGCGAGCCGATCCCCCACAGTGCGTCGGTGGGCCGCTCCCCCATCACCTCGAACCAGTTCTCCTCCGTGAGCCGCCAGGTGCCGCGGGGCTTGCCGAAGTCGGTCGCGATCTTGGCGCGCAGCTTGTTGTCGCCGATCCCCACCGAACAGTGCAGCCGGGTGGCGTCCAGGACCTCGGCGCGGACGTGCTCGGCGAACTCACGGGGGTCCCCCAGGTCGCCGTGGCCAGGCCCGGCTGCGAGGAACGCCTCGTCCCAGCCGAGCACCTCGACCACCGCCGGCACGCCACCCCAGCTCAGCCCCCGCAGGGTCGCCATCACCTCCACCGAGGCTGCGTCGTACGCCGGCCCGTCGACCGGCAGGAAGACCGCGTCGGGACACTTGCGGGCGGCGACCCGCAGCGGCATCCCGGAGCCGACGCCGAACTCCCGCGCTTCGTACGACGCCGTCGACACCACCCCTCGCTCGGTGGGGTCGCCGCGCCCGCCGACGACGACGGGCAGCCCGGCGAGCCCCGGGCGCCGGAGCACCTCGACGGCCGCGATGAACTGGTCGAGGTCGACGTGCAGGACCCAGGGCTGGCCGGGGCGGACGCCGGCGCTCATCGCGGTGGTGGCGGGAGCGCCTCGGTCGACTCCAGCTGGTCGAGCCCGGTGAGCAGCAGGAGGTCGACGATGACCGAACGCAGCTGGGCGAGGATCACCTCGGCGGCGAGGATCTCGCTGCGCTCCACCTGTCCGGTGGCGTGGCCGACCTCCAGGAGCGGTCCGCGCGCGTCCGAGGCCATCCGGTTGTCGGCCAGCTCGTCGGCGATGACGTCGGCGGCGTTGGCCAGCTCCTGGCACAAGACGGCGTACGAGGTCGGCACCGGTCGGCGGAAGTACGCCGACACGGCGGTCTGCCGCACCAGCACCCGGGTGCTGCGCAGGGCGCGGTCGAGCGGGTCGACCAGGTCGACCATCTGCCGCATGTGTCCCTTGTGCCGGACCCGGAACGGTGACGACGCCACCACGCTCATGCCCTCGTCGGCGGCCGCCTGCAGCTCGCCGATGAGGTGGTCGGTGGACCGGGCGTCAGCGAGCAGCTCGAGCGCACCGTCGACGTCGCCGCCGAGCATGACGTCGCCCGCGGTGCGCAGCAGCGCCGAGACCTTCCGGAGCACGAGCGCGGCCTGCTCCCGGGGACGGCGCAGCGGCGCGGCCGGCACCACGGTGGCCGCGACCAGCGCGACCGCCCCGCCGATCAGGGCATCGGTCCACCGGATCAGGGCCGCATCGGGGTCGGGCAGCAGCGTGCTGACCACGATCGACTGCACCGCCGCCTGGGTGACGAACAGCTGCCCACCGTCGAGCAGGAACGCCGTCGACATCGCCAGGCCCACGATCAGCGCGAGCTGCCACCAGCCGACGCCCAGCTGGAGCACCAGCAGGTCACCGACGAACACGCCGATCGCGACCCCGATCGTCACCTCGACGACCCGGCGCAGACGCTGGCCGTAGGAGGTGCCGAGGCTGACGACGGCCGCGATCGGCGCGAAGAAGGGCGTCTCGTGGCCGACCAGGTCGGCCGCGATGAACCAGGCCACCCCGGCAGCGAGCGCACACTGCGCGATCTGCCAGGACTTGGACTGCCAGCGCGTCACCCGCGCCTTCACCGAGCTGCGGCTGCGCGTCCAGGCCCGGCCCAGGTGGGCGCGGTCCAGCGGAGCGGGCTCCATGGGCCCGATCCTGCCAGAACGCGCACCGTGTCATCGGGCCCGGTTGGCCCACCTCAGCGCGATCTTCATGTCGGCCAGGTCGGCGTACCAGGTGGTGACCTCGGTGCGGCAGCGCACCCGCTCCAGCCGGGTGTCGTACCCGAGGCACTCGGCGCGCGCCTCGGAGTCGGTCGGCGGGTAGAGCGCCGAGCCGTCGTAGTGATAGATGCCGAAGCCGTCCTGGGCGTTGCCGGTGACCTTGACGATGGTGTCGTGCGGTGGGATCCAGCGCGCCGCGTCGCGCCCCGGCTGCGCCATGGCCGTCCCGATCCCGATCGTCATCAGGGCCGCCCCGGCGACGGCCACCCCCGAGAGGTATCGCTTCATGTCTGCTCCTTGGTGTCTGCGCACCGGTCGATCCGGTGCTGGCACGACGCTAGGAGCGGACGCCGACCGACGGAGCCGGCCGCGGTCGAGGCTGTGGAGGATCGCCCGGATACGGGTCCTGTGGACGGGAACCGGCCCGCAGACAGTCGGACAGACGAGATCATCGCCCCCTCCCCTTGTGGGCACCGACACCGACGAGCGAGGATCGGACGCCACACCAACGAAGGGTGCTCCGTGATCTCTCCGATCGATCCGACGTCTGCCGGGTTCCTCCTCGCCGAGAACCGCAACATGCCCATGCACGTCGGCGGGCTCCAGCTCTTCAAGAAGCCCGAGGGCGCCGGCCGCAGCTACATCCGTGACATGTACGAGCAGATGCGGGACGTCGAGGAGATCGCCCCGCTGTTCCTCAAGCACCCCCGGCGCAAGTTGAAGACCGCCGGTCAGCTGGTGTGGGAGAACGACGACGAGTTCGACATCGAGCACCACGTCCGGCACTCCGCGCTGCCCAAGCCGGGCCGGGTCCGCGAGCTGCTCGAGCTCTGTTCGCGGCTCCACAGCACCCGCCTCGCCTGGGAGCGCCCGCTGTGGGAGGCCCACGTCATCGAGGGCCTCCGCGACGGGCGCGTCGCGATGTACACCAAGACCCACCACGCTCTCGTCGACGGCATCTCCGCGATGCGCCTGCTGCAGAGCGTCCTCAGCACCGACCCCGACAAGCGCGGCATGCCCGCGCCCTGGGGCTATCGCGCCCCCGCCAGGGCGACGCGCACCCGTGAGGAGGCCGAGAAGAGCCTGTCGGAGGTGCCGATCCAGGCGCTCCGGACGGCGATGGGGATCACCGCCGAGGCGGCCGGGATGCCGAGTGCCCTGATCCGGACGCTCAACAAGGGCCTGCGCAACGAGACCTCGGCGCTGTCCCTCTACGCGCCGCGCACCATCTTCAACCAGAGCATCACCGGCTCCCGCCGGTTCGCCGCACAGGACTGGCCCATGGAGCGCCTCCGCGGCATCGGCAAGGCCAGCGGCACGACCCTCAACGACGTCGTCATGGCGATGGTCAGCGGCGCCGTCCGCACCTACCTGATGGAGCTCGACGCGCTGCCCGAGGCACCGCTGGTCGCAATGGTCCCGGTCGGCCTCAACGCCAAGCAGTCCCAGATGGCCTCCGCCGAGGGCGGCAACGCGGTCGGCGCAGTGATGGTCAAGCTCGGCACCGACCTCCACGACCCCGCGGACCGGCTCAAGGCCGTCCACAAGTCGATGAAGGACGGCAAGGAAGGTCTCTCGGCCATGACCCCGGTCCAGATCCTCGCCATGAGTGCGATCGGTCAGGTGCCGGCGATCCTCACCCCGCTGTTCCGGATGCAGGGCATCGTGCGGCCGCCGTACAACCTGATCATCAGCAACGTGCCCGGACCCAAGACGACCCACTACTGGAACGGCGCGGAGCTGGTCGGCACCTACCCTCTGTCGATCCCGATCAACGGCATGGCGCTCAACATCACCTGCACGTCGTACGACGGCAAGATGGCGTTCGGCCTCACCGGGTGCCGGCGCACCGTGCCGCACCTGCAGCGGCTGCTGACCTACCTCGACGACGAGGTCACGGCGCTGGAGAAGGCTGCCGGCGTCTGAGCTTCCACAGAGCCGACCGGGAGGCGGTTCGGGGCCCATTGACGCGGGCCGGCACTCTGCGTGGACGAACCATCCCTCGCCTCGACCTGCTGACCGTGCGACTGACCTACGGGCAGGTCTTCGGCACGCCTTGTCGGACTGCGGCGCAGGTGGGTGCCGTGCTCCGGCGACGTGGCTGGTCAGGAGCGCCCTCGCTGGTACATCCCCTTGACGACGTAGTCGAAGACGGCGTCGGGCAGCAGCCGCCGGGCGCGGACGATGGTGCCGGCGCCCTTGCCGACGGGGTAGCGCGCCCGCGGGGTGTTGGCGAGGGCGGCGACCACGATCTTCTTCGCGACCGTGTCGGCCGGGCTGGACATGAGCCTGCTGGTGTCGGCGCGCTCGAGGACCTTGCGCACCCGGGCGGCCTGCTGCTCGTAGGCGCCACCGGCGGAGGTCTCGGTGAGGCTCTCGCGGGAGATCTCGTTCCACTCGGTGCGGATCGGGCCGGGCTCGATGATGACCACGTCGATGCCGAACGGCGACAGCTCGACCCGGAGGCTGTCGCTGAAGCCCTCCACCGCGAACTTCGTCGCGTGGTACCAGGCACCGAGCGGCTCGTAGAACTTGCCGCCGATCGAGGAGATGTTGATGATCCGGCCGGAGCCCTGGCGGCGCATCTGCGGGATCACGAGCTGGGTGACCCGGGCGAGGCCGAAGACGTTGACGTCGAACTGGCGCCGCGCCTCGTCCATCGACACGTCCTCGACGGCGCCGTAGGAGCCGTACCCCGCGTTGTTCACGAGGACGTCGATCCGCCCCTGCTCGGCGAGGACCCGCTCGACGCCGCTCACCATCGAGGCGTCGTCGGTGACGTCCATGCCGAAGACCTGGATGCCGGCGGCCTCCAGGTGTGCCATCCGGTCGACCCGGCGAGCCACGGCATAAACCTCGAAGCCGGCCTGGCGCAGCCGCTTGGCGGTCTCCTCGCCGATGCCGCTGGATCCGCCGGTCACGAGGGCTACCCGAGTGGTCATGTCTCCATCATTCACGGCCGCAGCTGGAGGCCACCACCGACCCGCTCGGCGACGGCGGACAACCTGGCCCGGGTGATGTCGGCGACGCTCAACAGCCCGGCCGCGCGGGCGTTCGAGCCCTCGCGTGTGGGCTCGGCGGAGTTGATGCTGAGGCAGCGCCGGGTGCCGCCGTCCTCGACGTTCTGCAGGGCGACGGCGTGGCCCGTCGTGCCGCTGCCGGCGAAGAAGTCCAGGACGGCAGCGTCGGGCGGCATGGTCCCGAGGATCCGGCGGATCAGGCCGGTCGGCTTGGGCGACTCGAAGACGTGACCGACGATCTCCTTGAGCTCGGCGACGGCCGTGTCGGTCGAGCCGACCTCCTCGGCGAGCCAGATCGTGCGCAGCTTCTTGCGCCGGCCACCCTCCGTGTCGCGGTGCAGCCAGTCCTTCTGGAAGACGTCGACCCGCTCACCGCGCTTGCCCTGGATCCGGCGGCAGACCAGGTCGTCGGGCCGCTCGTCGATCCGCGGCCGGCTCCAGCGCCACACGGCCGGCTTGCCGTCGCCGAAGACCGGCTCGATCTCGACCGCACCGGGGAACTCCGCCGTGGCGACCCGGCCGGACTCTGGATCACCCCACACCGGGAAGTGCAGGGTGCGCGCGGTCACGGGGTTGAACTTCTTGTTGGTGTTGCGCAGCGGCAGGTGGCGATAGCGACGCCCCTCCGGCGTCGACAGCGGGAAGTCCGCCTCGTCGACGGTGTCGGAGCTGCTGGCGTCGAGCACGCACGCGGCCGCGTCGACGGCGTACACCAGCAGGTACTCGTGGCTGGTCGCGAACCCCTTGCCGAGCTGGCGCCCCTTCGCGTTGAGGTTCACCACCACCTGCGCCAGGAAGTTGCGCTCCCCGAAGACCTCGTCCATGAGCAGCCGCAGGTACGCCGCCTCGTTGTCGTCGATGCTGACGAAGATCGCGCCGGTCCCCCGCAGCACCTCGCGCGCCGCGGCGAGGCGTGGCCGCATCATCGCCACCCACGCGTCGTGGCGGCCGTAGGAGTCGCGGTAGGCGAAGTCGTTGCCGGTGTTGTACGGCGGGTCGATGTAGACCAGGTCCACCGAGGCCGCGGGCAGCGTGGGCAGCACGTCGAGGTTGTCGCCCTCGACGAAGGTGTTCCAGGCATCTCCCACGCGCCGGAGCCTAGGCCACGGACAACGCGGGACATGGGTGTGACCAGTGCCACAGGCGGGTACACGTAGACCAGCGTGACCCGCCCACCTCCCAAAGGTTGAACCTCCATGAATCCTCGCCGCATCGCCCTCGCACTCGGCACCGTGCTCGCCGTCTCGGGCCTGACGGCGGTGACCCCGTCCGCTGCGGTCGCCAGTGCCGGACCCACCGTGGTCAACGGCTGCCTCGACAGCGTCCCCGAGCCGGACACCACCGAGCCGGTGCAGATCTGCTACTCGATCTTCCGTCCCGCCGGCGCCGACAAGGCCGACCGGGTGCCGATGATCATGCACAGCCACGGCTGGGGCGGGTCCCGGACCAAGGACCCGGCCTCGTTCAAGAAGTGGCTGGACGCGGGTTACGGCGTGCTCTCGTTCGACCAGCGCGGTTTCGGTGAGAGCGGCGGCTACGCCCACGTCGAGAACCCCGACGTCGAGGGGCACGACGTCCGCAACCTGATCAAGCTGATCAGCCAGCTCGGCTGGGTGCAGCAGGACGCCCCCGGCGACCCCCACATGGGCGCGATCGGCGGCAGCTACGGCGGCGGGTACCAGTTCCTCGCCGCGTTCGAGAGCCTGCGCACCAAGGGCAAGCCGGTCCTCGACGCCCTCGCTCCCGAGATCACCTGGAACGACCTCACCGACTCCCTGGCGCCCGAGGGCGTCGTCCGCACCGAGTGGGCCTCGGCCCTGAGTGCCGCCGGCCTCCCGTCGAACGCCCTGCCCCCCAACGTCTACAAGGCCCTCGTCGAGGGTGCGGCCACCGGGATGTGGCCCGACGGCTCGATCCCCGGGACCGAGAACCTCGTGAAGTTCTTCAAGAAGAACGGCCCGAAGTGGCACGTCGCCCAAGGCCGCAAGCTCGACATCCCGGTCCTCTTCGGCCAGGGCAGCACCGACTCCCTCTTCGCCCTCCAGCAGGGCCTCGCCAACTGGAAGAGCACGATCACCAGGGACGCCCGCAAGGACAGCATGTTCGTCGCCTACAACGGTGGCCACGTGTTGCCGTCGGTCTTCCCGCAGGGTGTCAACGTCAGCTCCGACCCGTGCAGCAAGAAGCTGGCGGGCGGCTCCTTCGCCGACCTGGCGCTGCGGTTCATGGACGAGCAGCTGAAGGGCAAGCGGACCGGGCTCCAGGGCTACGCCAGGTTCCACCTCGCGACCCCCGACAGCACCTGCACGAGCGTGGACTCCGTCCAGGCCGACCAGGGGTACGACGCCGGCGTGGTCGCCACGACCGAAGGCGCCTCTGCCCCGGTCGCCTTCCCCGTCGCCGAGGGACCGATCAGCATCGCCGGGTCGCCGTACCTCACCGGCACGGTGACCGCGCTGGGCGTCAACAACCGCGCGTTCTACGGCCTCGCCATCGGTACGACGCCCGCGGACGCGCACCTCATCCAGAACAACGTGCTCCCGTTCAACGAGCTCGAGCCGGTCGTGGGCGAGGAACGCCGGATCACGCTCCCGTCGGTGGCTGTCGACGTGCCCGAGGGCCAGACCCTCTACGTGATCGCCAGCGCCGCCAGCGACACCTTCGTCGGCATGGGCAGCCGGACCCCGGGGGCCGTACTGATCGAGGACACGGTGGTGCACCTCCCCGTCGTGGGCCGCTGAGGTTTTACCCTGAGGCAGTGCCTCAACCCGCTCGGAAGCTGACCGCAGCGCTCGTCTGCGTGGTCGTGGGACTCGTCCCCGCCGCGTGCACGAGCGAGCCGGAGCCGGACGGCACGGCCGTGCTGTCGGGCGGCTCGGCCTCCGAGAAGCCCGACCGGAAGGACGAGTCGGTCAGGCCGGGCCAGACCTCCGAGGGGATCACCGGCCCGACCGCGCCGCCGATCCCCGACGGGCTGCAGCCTCGGCCGCGGATCTCCAAGCAGAAGGGCTGGCGGCTCTCCCCCGGCATCACCTACAAGCGCTGGGACCAGACGGACCGGCGGGGCCGGATCCGGGCTCACCTGCTCCGGATCAACCCGGCCACGCCCGGCGTCTCGATCGACCGCGCCACCCCCCTCTACGTCCCCGACCGCGGCCCGCTGACCGGGTTGCTGGCCCGCGACAAGGCGATCGCCGGCGTCAACGGCGGCTTCTTCGACATCTACGACACGGGCGCACCGCTCGGTGTCGGCGTCGACCGGCAGCGCGGCTTCCTGAACGCGTCGCTGCACACCTGGAACAACGCCTTCTACTTCACCCACGAGGGTGTGCCCAGGATCGGCGTCCGCCTGGTCTCCGCCCAGGTCGACCAGTTCCCGCAGATGGAGATCACCAACGTGAACTCCCCGCGCGTCCGCACCGGGAGCATCGGCATCTACAACCCCGCCTGGGGCCGGACCTCGGGCTACTCGATCACCGACGGCCAGCGCAAGAGCGTCCGGATGGTCGTGATCCAGGACGGCCGGGTGGTGGCCAACAAGACCACCCTCAACGCCGGGAAGCTGATCCAGGGCGCCGTGCTCGTCGGCCGGGGACCCGGCGCGGTCCAGCTCTCGCAGATGCGGGTTGGGTCGCTGGCGTCGGTCCACTGGAGCCTCGAGGGCGACCCGGCGATGGCGATCAGCGGCGAGAAGATCCTGCTGCAGGACGGCAAGCGCAAGGTCGAGAACGACTCGGAGCTCCACCCCCGTACCGCCGTCGGCATCGACCGCGACACCGGCAAGGTCCTGCTGCTGGTGATCGACGGGCGGCAGAGCTTCAGCCGCGGCTTCACGCTCGTCGAGCTGGCGAAGCTGATGAGGTCACTCGGGGCGGAGGACGCGCTCAACCTCGACGGCGGCGGCTCCTCCTCCATGGTCGGAGCCGGCAGGGGCGGGCTGGTGAAGGTCCTCAACTCCCCGTCCGACGGCTCGCTGCGGCACGTCCCCGACGGGATCGCCGTCCTCTACGAGAAGCCCCAGGGCTGACCGCTAACCGGCGGAGACCGCCACCAGCGCGACGGTGGTGACCGGGACCAGGCACTGCTGGTCCGACTTCACCGGGTCTGCGGTGATCTCGACACCGTCGTACCCGCGCTCGACCGCGACGTCCGTGGGCGGCTCGCAGCCGATCGCGACCACGGCACCCACGACCGTCTGGTCGTCGGCGACAGGGTGGTCGGCCAGCGCCGCCGAGATCGAGGCACCCATCCGCTCGTCCTCGAACTGCGCGGCGAAGTCGGCGATGAAGGTCGCCGTGGCCAGGCTGACCGCCTCGGGCGACACCTCCCCACCCACGTCCGACTCCGACACCAGCGCGAGCACGTCGTTCTCACTCGGGTCGTCGCCCGCCGTGGGTGACGAGCTCGTCTCCTCCGTCGCCGGGTCGTCCGCCTTCTCGTCGGCACCGTCCGAACCGCAGCCGGTCAGGAGGACGGTCAGGGCGAGGAGCATTCCGAGAATCGGTCGCATGAACATGGGACGGTAGCGCCCCGACCCGGGTTCCGCGCGGCGTGAAAGGCTCCGGGCATGCCCCGCTTCACCAAGGCCGAGCTCGAGTCCTACCGCGACGCCGAGGTCCCCGACCTGCTGGGCCCGGAGCAGAAGCTGCTGTTCGTCGGCATCAACCCGGGGCTCTGGACCGCGGCCACGCAGACCCACTTCGCGCACCCGGTCAACCGGTTCTACCCGGCGCTGCTGCGCGCCGGGATCCTCGAGCACCCCGTGGACGCGTCCGCCGGGATGACCGACGAGGACCGGGACCGACTCCTGGCGCGCGGCATCGGCATCACCAACCTGGTCCGCCGGGCGACGGCCCGGGCGTCCGAGCTGAGCGACGACGAGCTCCGTGACGGCGGCCAGCGGCTGCAGGCCCTCGTCCGCGAGCTCGCGCCGCGCGTGGTCGCCGTCGCCGGGATCACGGCGTACCGCAGCGCCTTCGGCCAGCGGAAGGCCGTCCTCGGCCGTCAGCCGGAGCCGTTCGAGGGCGCCGAGCTGTGGGTGGTGCCGAACCCCAGCGGGCTCAACGCGCACGAGACGGTCGCGTCGCTCGCCGAGGCGTACGCCGCCCCCGCGCGCGCCGCGGGGATCCTCTGAGGTTCAGGCCGGGAAGGCCTGGTCCTTGCCCAGCACGGTCAGGCCGTCCTCGACCAGGAACCCGCGTCCGCGGTCCTCCTCCTCGTCGACGCCGATCCGGGCGCCCGGAGGGACGATGACGTTCTTGTCGAGGATCGCGTTGCGGACGATGGCGCCCGGGCCGATCCGGCAGCCGTGCATCAGCACCGAGTCGCTGACCTCGGCGTCGCTGTCGACGTGGACGGCCGGCGACAGCACCGAGCGGTGGATCCGGCCGCCGCTGATCACGGTCCCCGGGGAGAGCACCGCCTCGGTGGCCGTCGGCTGGTGCCCGCCGTCGCCCTGCACGAGCTTGGCCGGCGGCTGCGGGCCGTAGGAGGTGTAGATCGGCCACTTGAAGTTGTAGAGGTTGAAGATCGGCAGCGGGGAGACGACGTCCATGTGGGCGGCGTAGTACGACGCCAGCGTCCCGACGTCTCGCCAGTAGCCGCGGTCGCGGTCGGTCGAGCCGGCGACGTCGTTGTCCTTGTAGTCGTAGACGCCCGCGTCGGCCCGTCGTACGAACGCGGGCACGATGTCGCCGCCCATGTCGTGCTTCGACCCGTCGAGCATCGAGTCGTTGGTGACCGCCTCGACCAGGGCATCGGCGTCGAAGACGTAGTTGCCCATCGAGGCGAGGATCTCCTGGGGGCTGTCCGGCAGGCCGGTCGGGTCCTTCGGCTTCTCGAGGAACTCGCGGATCCGGCGCGGGTCGTCGGGCTGGACGTCGATCACGCCGAACTGGTCGGCCAGCCCGATCGGCTGGCGGATCGCGGCGACCGTGCAGGCAGCACCGGTCTCCACGTGCTGCTCGACCATCTGCGAGAAGTCCATCCGGTAGATGTTGTCGGCGCCGACCACGACGACGATGTCGGGCTTCTCGTCGCGGATCAGGTTGAGGGACTGGAAGATCGCGTCGGCGGAGCCGAGGTACCAGTGCTTCCCCACGCGCTGCTGTGCCGGGACCGGGGTCACGTAGTTGCCGAGCATCGTCGACATCCGCCAGGTCTGCGTGACGTGCCGGTCGAGGCTGTGCGACTTGTACTGGGTCAGCACGACGATCTGCAGGTAGCCGGAGTTCACGACGTTGGACAGCGCGAAGTCGATCAGCCGGTAGATGCCTGCGAACGGGACGGCCGGCTTCGCCCGGTCGGCGGTCAGCGGCATCAGTCGCTTTCCCTCGCCGCCGGCCAGCACGATCGCGAGGACTTTCTTGCGGAGGGGAGCCATGGGCTCACGCTCGCACTCGCAGGTCGACCTTGTCGAGCGCCGTCCCCGACCGGGTAGCGTGCCGAGGGTGCGAGTCGACGTGCTGAGCAAGGAGTACCCACCCGAGGTCTACGGGGGCGCCGGTGTCCACGTGGCCGAGCTGGTCCGGGCGTTGCGGGACCGGTCCGACCTGGAGGCCCGGGTCCACGCCTTCGGTGCCCCCCGCGACGAGCAGCTGACGTCGTCGTACGCCGACCCTGTCGAGCTCGCCTCTGCCAACGCGGCGCTCAGGACCCTGGGCGTCGACCTGGCCATCGCCGACGGCTGTGCCGGCACCGATCTCGTGCACTCGCACACCTGGTACGCCAACTTCGCCGGGCACGTCTCGTCGCTGCTGTACGACGTCCCGCACGTCATCTCGGCACACTCGCTGGAGCCGCTGCGGCCATGGAAGGCCGAGCAGCTCGGCGGCGGCTACGCGCTGTCGTCGTGGGTGGAGAGGACGTCCTACCTCGCGGCCTCCGCCGTGATCGCGGTGTCGGCAGCGATGCGCGACGACGTGCTGCGGTGCTACCCCGACATCGACCCCGACCGGGTCCACGTCGTCCACAACGGCATCGACACCTCGGACTGGGCGCCCACGGTCGACCCCGACCGGGTCCGCTCGCACGGCGTCGACCCGGACCGGCCCTCGGTGGTGTTCGTCGGTCGGATCACCCGACAGAAGGGACTCCCCCTGTTCCTGCGGTCGGTGGCCCAGCTGCCGCCCGAGGTGCAGATCGTGCTGTGCGCCGGCGCCCCCGACACCCCGGAGATCCAGGCCGAGGTCGAGGGCCTGGTCGCCTCGCTCGCCGAGTCCCGCGACGGCGTCGTGTGGATCCGCGAGATGCTCCCCCGCCCCGACGTCGTCGCGCTGCTCACCGCCGCGACCGCGTTCGCGTGTCCCTCGATCTACGAACCGCTCGGCATCGTGAACCTCGAGGCGATGGCGTGCGAGACCGCCGTCGTCGCCACCGCCACCGGCGGCATCCCGGAGGTCGTCGTCCCCGGCGAGACCGGCCTGCTGGTCCCGATCGAGCAGGCCACCGACGGCACGGGCACGCCGCTCGACCCGGAACAGTACGTCGCCGACTTCGCCGCCGCGCTCAACGAGGTCGTCGCCGACCCGGACCGCGCGGCCGCGATGGGCCGCGCCGGGCGTCAGCGGGCGGTCGGGGCGTTCGGCTGGCCGGCGATCGCCGAGAAGACGGTCGAGGTCTACCGCTCGGTGCTGCCGGCATGACCCGGGACGGCCTGACCAAGCTGATGTTCCTGGTGTGGGGCGACACCACGCTCCTCCGCGCCCCGGGGCTGCACCAGCAGCTCGCGACGATCGGCGTACGACGTCTGCAGGTGAACCTCGACGACGAGGCCGTGGCCGACGCGCTGCGGCTCCAGACGTTCGACTTACCCGTCCAGGCAGTCGTCAGCGTGTGGACCGAGGGCGACGTCGGTGAGGTGGCGGCGGTGCTGACCGCCCCCGACACCGCGGTGGCCGGGTGGGAGGTCGACGAACGTCGTCCGCTCGACCCACCGGAGCACGAGGACGGTTCACGCGCGGACGCGCTGGCCAACGTCGCGGTGCTGCGACGGCCCGACGAGCTGGACCGCGACGAGTGGCTGCGCCGGTGGCTGGAGCATCACACGCCGATCGCGATCGAGACCCAGGCGACCTTCGGCTACCTGCAGAACATCGTGGTCGGCCCGGTCACCCCCGACGCCCCGCGCGTCGACGCGATCGTCGAGGAGCTGTTCCCGTCGGAGGCGGTGGGCGACATGCACGCTTTCTACGGCAGCGGCGGTGACGACGAGGAGCTGACCCGTCGGATCACCCGGCTGATGGAGAGCGTGGCCACCATCGGCGCCGACCGCGACCTCGACCTGGTCCCGACCAGCAGGTACCTCTACGCGCTCTGACTGCCCTGCACGAAGAACGCGTCGGCTGCGCCGTACTTCGCGGCGATCACGACCAGGGCCGGCACGGTCGCGCCGCCGCCGAGGAGAAGCACCGCGGCGACGACCTGGCAGGCCATGCGGACGAGGTCCGACGCGATCAGGATCGTCTTGCGGTCGAGCCGGTCGGCCCAGACACCGACCGGCAGCGCGAGGACGACGAACGGCAGGAACTGGGTCTCCACAGGTTTCACATTTCCGTAGCGTTCGAACATATGTTCGAGTACACTGGATGCATGGACACGGACCTCCTCACCACCCCCACCGTGCTGCTGGCCCGGGTGCGGCAGGTGCGTGCGGTGGTCTGCGCGGGTGAGGTCGAGCTGCTGCAGCTGGCGGTGGAGTGGGCGGTCTCCCACCCCGACCTGAGTGACCCGGTCGACCGGCCCGATCCCGCCGAGGACCCGCACCACGACCCGCTGATCCCGGCGATGGACTGGTCGGCGGGCGCTGCGTTCGCGGCGGCTATC
>JBKJUE010000120.1:0-4619 GCA_046590395.1 Nocardioides sp. | reverse complement strand
CGGGGCTCCCCCGGCTGGACTCGAACCAGCAACCCTCCGGTTAACAGCCGAATGCTCTGCCAGTTGAGCTACAGGGGATCGTTGCGTCGGAAAGGTTAGCAAGGTCGGAGACGCGGGTGAAATCGAGGGGTCAGGGTGCGCCGACCTCGTCGCGAGCACTCGCGAGCGCGGCCCGGGCGAGCTCCCGGACCTCGGGATCGTCGGGATCGATCCCCTCGTCGTACTCGAAGAACCACGAGATCGGGCGGTCGCCACGCGGCGCCCGCCGGGCGATCACCCGGACCCCGCGCCGGTGCTCGACGGTGACGTGCCTCTGGAGGATCACGCTGGCCGTGACCCGCTCGCGGATCAGCTCCAGGAGCCGGCCCGGCTCGTCGATCGTCAGGGCGTGCTCGACGCGCTGCTCGCCCCACTCGCCGACCTCGCTGATCCGCAGCAGGGAGGTGTCGCGGTCCCAGTCGGCGGCCTCGACCTCCTCCCAGGGAAGGCGGACGTCACCCAGGTAGAGCGCGTCGCGGGTGCCGCCCACGACGTCGCCGGACGCGGCGCTCGCCCAGGCCAGCAGCTTCTCCCCCGGCCCCACGGCGACCGACGGTCGGGCAGCCCGGGCCGGACGCCTCACGGCGTGGCCCCGACCGCGAGCTCGCGGAGGTTGCGGCGGTGCTGCTCGAGCGCGACCAGCTCGCCGAACATCCGGTTGTAGTCGGGGGCGTGCTCGACCGGGTTGGTCCGCTGGAGCCGCGACTTCAGGTCGGCGATCCGGCGCATGGCGGTCAGCTCGAGCAGACGGTAGATGTGGGCCGCGGCATAGGTGTGGTCGGGCTCCTTGGAGCTGCGCACCGGCTCCACCCCGAGCGCACTGATCGTCGCCGCCGCTGCCGGGTCGGAGGCGGCAGCGTCCCGCAGCTTCGAGCCCCACGCGGCGTCGGTCGCGGCGGCCGTCGGCCCTCCGACCTTCTGGACGAGCTCCCAGACGGCGCGGTACGTCGGGTGGGTGAAGTCGTTGCTCCCGACGTCGGCGGTCGAGCGGCCGACAGCTGCAGGGTGCTGGATCACCAGCTTGAGCACGTCCCGCTCCAGCTGGAAGCGGGGGTCGCGCAGGTCGGGCGCTCGCCGCTGCGGGGGCGCGCCCCCGGCGGGGGCCTCGGCAGGGCGCCCCTGCGGCCGCTGCTGCTCCGGGCGCGCAGCCGGCCGGTTCCCGGCGCGCTTCACCTCGGCCCGCGCCTGCTCGATGTCCACGCCGACCATGCCGGCCAGCTCACGGGAGAACGCGTCGACCTTGGACTTGTCGCGGATGCTCGACACCAGCCTGGCCGCCTCGCGGACGGCGTCGACGCGGCCGTCGGCCCGGTCGAGGTCGTACTTGCCGACGACGTTGCTCAGCACGAACCGGTAGAGAGGCACGCGGCGGGCGACGAGCTCGCGCACCGCGGCGTCCCCCTGCTGGATCCGCAGGTCGCACGGGTCGAGGCCGCCCGGCTCGACGGCGACGTAGGTCTGGGAGACGAAGTTCTGGTCGCCGTCGAAGGTCCTGAGCGCTGCCTTCTGCCCGGCCGCGTCCCCGTCGAAGGTGAAGATCACCTCGCCCCGGAACTCCTCGTGGTCGTGGAGGAAGCGGCGGAGCACGCGGGTGTGGTCCTCCCCGAACGCGGTGCCGCAGGTAGCCACGGCCGTCGGGACGCCGGCCAGGTGGCAGGCCATCACGTCGGTGTAGCCCTCGACCACGACCGCCTGCGAGCTGCGGGCGATGTCGCGGCGGGCGAGGTCGATGCCGTAGAGCACGTGGCTCTTCTTGTAGATGGGCGTCTCGGAGGTGTTGAGGTACTTCGCGTCGTTCCGGTCGTCCTCGAAGATCCGGCGGGCGCCGAACCCGATCGTGTCGCCGCTGGAGTCGCGGATCGGCCAGAGCAGACGGCCCCGGAAGCGGTCGTAGGCCGACCGCCCGACCGCGACCAGGCCGCCGACGACGAGCTCCTCCTGGCTGAACGCCTTCTGGCGCAGGTGCTTGAACAGCGCCTCGCCGTCGCGTGGCGCGAACCCGATGCCGAAGGTCTCGGCCGCGGCCTGGTCGAAGCCGCGCTCGGAGAGGAACTGCCGGGCCAGGAGCGCGTCCGGGGTGGCGAGCTGCTCGGCGTAGAACTTCTGGGCCTCGCGGTGGGCCTCGATCAGGCGCTGACGTGGCGGACCCTTGGGGCGGTCGTCGCGGACGTCGCCGTCCTCCCGCCGGAGCTGCACGCCGTACTTGTCCGCCAGGCGCTCGACGGCCTCGCCGAAGCTGAGGCCGTCGATCTCCATCAGGAAGTTGATGACGTCGCCGCCCTTCTGGCAGCCGAAGCAGTGGTAGAAACCGCGGGACGGCGTCACGTGGAAGGACGGGGACTTCTCGTCGTGGAAGGGGCACAGCCCCTTCTGGGAGCCGCCGCCGGCGTTGCGGAGGGTGACGTAGGACGACACGACCTCGTCGATGCGTGCCTTCTCGCGCACCTCGGTGATGCTGTCCTCGCGAATCCGGCCGGCCACGTGGCGGAGTCTACGGTTCGTCCCCGACGCCCGGGCACCGGTTGTCCGTGACTGTGGACGAGCAGCGGGTCAATAGCCGCCGGTCATCACGTTGGCGAGCGGTTCACCCGCGGCGAAGCGCGTCAGCTGTTGCCGCACCAGCCGGTGCGCGCGCGGCCACATGGCGCTGCTCGGCCCACCGACGTGCGGCGAGACCAGCAGGTGGGGGGCGTCCCAGAGCGGGTGGTCGGCCGGCAGGGGCTCGGGGTCGACGACGTCGAGCGCGGCGTGGACCCGGCCTTCGACGAGCGCCTCGAGGAGGGCATCGGTGTCGACCACCGGACCACGGGCGACGTTGACCAGCAGCGCCCCGTCCTTCATCCGCGCCAGGAACCCGGCGTCCACGAGCCCGCGGGTCTCGTCGGTCAGCGGCACGATCACGATGACGACGTCCGCGTCGGGCAGGAGGGACGGCAGCTCGGACACTGCGCGGACGTCGCCCCGCGCTGTGCGCGCCACCTTGACCACGTCGACCTCGAACGGCAGCAGCCTCGCCTCGATCGCCGCGCCGATGGCGCCGTACCCCACGAGCAGGACCCGCTTGTCGGCCAGCGCCGGGTGCCAGCCCTGACGCCACTCGCGGCGGTCCTGGGCGCGCACGAAGCCCGGCACGCCGCGCAGCGACGAGAGCACCAGCGTGACGGCGAGCTCGGCGGTCGAGGAGTCGTGGATGCCGCGGCCGGTGCACAGCGTGACGCCCGGCGGGACGTGGGACCGGACGGCGTCGACACCGGCGGTGAGCGTCTGGACGACCTCGAGCGAGGTCATCCGCGGCAGCACGTCGGCGACCGCGCCGCTGAGCTGGTACGGCGTGACGTAGAACGCCACGTCCGTCACCGAGTCGGGCACGTCCTGCGTCGGGTCGACGGTCTCGTAGCGGAGTCCGGCGGGCGGCTCGCCCAGGTCCGCAGGGTCGAACGGCAGCCAGACGAGGGGCTCAACCACCGAAGGATCCTCCGAGACGGTCGTGCCGCGCCAGCGCGCTGGCATCGGTCAGGGAGGCGACCTGGTCGATCACCACGCGGCGCCGCTCGGCGTCGTCGGCAGCCACCGCCCAGTCCAGCGCGAACGGCGTGTCGAGCCCGTCGGAGCCGCGATCGAGCAGCCTCTCGACGAGGGTCGCCATCAGCTCGCGCTGGCGCACCATCACCGCTACCCGGTCGTCGGCCTGCATGACGTAGTGGGCGGCGATCCCCTTGAGCACCGCCATCTCCAGCCGGGTCTGCTCCGGCACCACCAGGTCGGCGCCGTAGCGCACGAACGGTCCGCCGCCCGCCTCGAAGGTGGCCAGCTGGACGGCTCCGCAGAACCGGCCGATCAGGTCGCTGGTGAGGTTCTTCAGGGCGGCCAGGCTCCGCCTGCTCCGGTCGTACGGCGTCTCCGGCCAGCTGTCCTGCGTCCGCAGGTCGGCCAGGACGGCGTCGAGCCGGTCGTCGGTGGCTGTGGGGAGGTACCAGTCGCGGACGGTCGCCCAGACCGCGTCCCGGTCGAGGCGGGTCAGGTCGATCCGGCCGGCGACGATGCCGTCCTCGACGTCGTGGACGGAGTAGGCGACGTCGTCGGCCAGGTCCATCACCTGGGCCTCGACGCAACGACGCCGGCCCTCGACCCCCGCCCGCAGCCAGCCGAAGACCGGCTGGTCGTCGTCGTAGACGCCGAACTTGCGGATCACCCGCGGCGACCCGTCGGCATGGACGCCTTGCGGCTCCTCGGCCTCGGCGCGCGACCAGGGGTACTTGGTGCACGCGTCGAGCGTGGCCCGGGTGAGGTTGAGGCCGACCGACCGACCGTCGGTGTCGAAGGTCTTGGCCTCCAGCCGGGTCAGCAGCCGCAGCGTCTGGGCGTTGCCCTCGAAGCCGCCGCACTCCTGGCTGAGTCCGGCCAGGGCACGTTCCCCGTTGTGACCGAAGGGCGGATGTCCGAGGTCGTGGGCGAGCGCGGCGGTCTCGGTGACGTCGGGATGACAGCCGAGCGCGCGCGCCAGGTCGCGGGCCACCTGGGCCACCTCGAGACTGTGGGTGAGCCGGTTGCGGACGAAGTCGTCGCTCTGGGGACCCACC
>JBKJUE010000080.1:0-3092 GCA_046590395.1 Nocardioides sp. | reverse complement strand
CTCGCGCAGCCGCACGTGCTCGTCCTCGACGACACCCTCTCCGCGCTCGACGTCCACACCGAGAAGCTCGTCGAGGAGGCGTCACGATGACGGCTCCCACCGACTGGCGAGGTCAGTCCCAGGTCGACGACCAGGAGGCCGAGGAGCGTGAGTCCGCGGCCCGCCTCGGCGGCGGGTCGCGCCGGCTTCTCGCCGAGCTGCTCGCGCCGTACAAGCGCGCTCTGAAGTTCATCCTTCTCATCGTGCTGGTCGAGAACGCTGCCCGCCTCGCCATTCCCTACCTGGTCAAGGAGGGCATCGACACCGGCATCCCACCGATCCGCGACAACAACGACCTCGGCCCGCTCGGGATCATCGTGGGCATCGTGCTGGTCGCGACGATCACGCAGGCGATCGCCCGTCAGCTGTTCCTCGTCCGGTCGGGCAAGATCGGCCAGGACGTGCTCTCTGAGGTGCGCCGCCGGGTCTTCCGGCACTTCCAGGTGCTCAGCCCGGCCTTCCACGACAGCTACACGTCTGGCCGGGTGATCTCTCGTCAGACCTCCGACGTCGACGCCATCTACGAGATGCTCGAGTCCGGCTTCGACGGGCTGGTCACCGCCGCCCTCACCCTGGTCGGCACCGCCGGCCTGCTGCTCTTCCTCGACGTGAAGCTCGGCCTGGTGGCGCTGCTGTGCGGCCCGTTCCTGGCCCTGCTGACCAACTGGTTCCGCAAGGAGTCCGCCAAGAGCTACCGGGTGACCCGCGAGAAGGTCGCGCTGGTGATCGTCCACTTCGTGGAGTCGATGGGCGGCATCCGTGCCGTCCAGGCCTTCCGCCGTGAGTCGCGCAACCAGGCGATCTTCGACGACGTCAACGACCAGTACCGGCGGGCCAACCTGGTCGCCTTCCGCCTCGTCGCGTGGTTCATGCCCGGGATCCGGCTGATCGGCAACGTCACCATCGCCGTCGTGCTCGTCTACGGCGCCTACCGGGCCTACCACGGTGAGGTCACCGTGGGCGTGCTCGCGGCCTTCCTGCTCTACCTGCGCCAGTTCTTCGAGCCGATGATGGAGATCTCGCAGTTCTACAACACCTTCCAGTCCGCGTCGGCGGCCCTGGAGAAGCTGGCCGGCGTCCTCGCCGTCGAGCCCAGCGTCCCGGAGCCCGCGGAGCCGACCCGACTCACCGACGCCCGCGGCGAGCTCCGCTTCGACCACGTGCGGTTCGGCTACACCGAGGGCCGTGACGTGCTCCCCGACCTCGAGCTCACGGTCCCGGCCGGGCAGACCCTGGCGCTGGTCGGGACGACCGGTGCCGGCAAGACCACCCTCGCCAAGCTCGCGACCCGGTTCTACGACCCCCTCGACGGGCGGGTCCTGCTCGACGACGTCGACGTACGCCGCCTCATCTCCAGCGACCTGCGCCGGTCCGTCGTGATGGTCACCCAGGAGAACTACCTCTTCTCCGGGACCATCGCCGACAACATCCGCTTCGGCCGGCCCGACGCCTCGATGGACGACATCGTCAGCGCGACGACCGCGCTCGGCGCCCATGACTTCATCAGCGCGATGCCCGACGGCTACGAGACCGACGTCGCCAACCAGGGCGGGCGGCTCAGCGCCGGGCAGCGTCAGCTGGTGGCGTTCGCGAGGGCCTTCCTCGCGGACCCCGCGGTGCTGATCCTCGACGAGGCGACGTCCTCGCTCGACAGCCCGTCCGAGCGGCTCGTCCAGCGTGCCCTCCGCACAGTCCTGGCCGGCCGGACCGCCGTGATCATCGCCCACCGGCTGTCGACGGTGGAGATCGCCGACCGGGTGCTGGTCATGGAGCACGGCCGGATCGTCGAGGACGGCTCGCCCGCCGAGCTCATCGCCGGCGGCGACGGCCGCTACTCCGACCTGCACGACGCCTGGCTCGAATCGCTCGCCTGAGGCCCGGTTGCGATCCCCGGTTAGCCGGGGATCGGTGCACTTGTCGGCCGTTGCAGTGCCTGACAAGTGCACCGAGTGCCTGAGGTGTGGGACAAGAGCGACGCGTGGGACACGGTGGGGCCACCGCACCACTAGGCTCCGGGCGTGACCGACCTGAGCCTGGCCGGAGTGGCCGAGACCGCACGCCTGACCACCAGTGGCACCGCGACCGCCCGAGAGGTCGTCGACGCGGCCCTGGCCCGGATCGCCGACCTCGACGATGGCCTCAACGCCTTCTCCGTCGTGCTGGCCGACCGTGCCCGCGCCGAAGCCGACGAGCGCGACCGGCAGATCGCCGCCGGCGACGCACCCGGCCCGTTGCACGGCGTACCGATCGCCATCAAGGAGGAGATCGACGTCGAGGGTGCCGTCACCACGTTCGGTGGTGACGCCAACGAGACGCCGGCCGCGGCCGACGGCGAGGTCGTACGCCGGCTACGCGCCGCTGGTGCCGTGGTGATCGGCAAGACGACGATGCCGGAGTTCGGTGCGTTTCCCTACACCGAGTCCGTCTCCCGGGGGATCACCCACAACCCGTGGGACCGCAGCCGGACCCCCGGAGGGTCCAGCGGCGGTACGGCGGTCGCCGTGACAACCGGCATGGTGCCGGTCGGGATGGGCGGCGACGGCGGCGGCTCGATCCGGATCCCGAGCGCCTGCTGCGGGCTGTTCGGCCTGAAGCCGCAGCGTGGCCGGGTCAGCAACGCGCCGCACCCGCACCTCTGGTGGGCGCTCGGTACAGTGGGGCCGCTGGCGCGGAGCGTGCTCGACAGCGCCCTGGTCTACGACGCGATCCGCGGCAACGTCGACGGCGACCTCTACCGGGCGGGGGAGTCAGGGTCCTTCGCCGAGGCGGCGGGTCGCGAGCCCGGCCGGCTGCGGATCGGGTGGTCGACGAAGTCCGCCATCCCCGGGATCCGTCCCGACAAGCTGCACGTCGCCGCGGTCGCGGAGACGGTCCGGCTGTTGACGGACCTCGGCCACGACGTCGTCGAGGTGAACCCGCGCTACCCCGACACCACCGCCGCGTTCGTGCCGCAGTTCTTCGCCGGCATCCGCACCGAGGCCGACCACGTCGAGCACTACGACCGGCTCGAGCGGCGGACTCGGCAGACCTACCGGATGGGCTCCTGGGTGCGG
>JBKJUE010000061.1:0-41947 GCA_046590395.1 Nocardioides sp. | reverse complement strand
CCACTCCTCGTCCTCGCCGGGCTTGACGAAGAACTCCATCTCCATCTGCTCGAACTCACGGGTGCGGAAGATGAAGTTGCCGGGGGTGATCTCGTTGCGGAAGCTCTTGCCGATCTGCGCGATGCCGAACGGCGGCTTCTGACGGCTCGAGGTCACCACGTTGGCGAAGTTGAGGAAGATGCCCTGGGCGGTCTCGGGGCGCAGGTAGTGAAGACCGGACTCGTCCTCGGTGACGCCGAGGTAGGTCTTGAGCATCCCGGAGAACTGTCGCGGCTCGGTCCACGCGCCCCGGGTGCCGCAGTTGGCGCAGGCGACGTCCTTGAGGTCCACGTCGTCCGGGTTCTCGATGCCCTTCTTCTCCGCGTGGGCCTCCTGCAGGTGGTCGGCGCGGTAGCGCTTGTGGCAGGACTGGCACTCGGTCAGCGGGTCGTTGAAGGTGTCGACGTGACCGCTGGCCTCCCAGGTCTGCGTCGGCAAGATGATCGAGGAGTCGAGACCGACCATGTCCTCGCGCATCTGCACCATGGACTTCCACCACTGGCGCTTGATGTTCTCCTTGAGCTCCACGCCGAGCGGGCCGTAGTCCCAGGCCGACCGGGTGCCGCCGTAGATCTCGCCGCAGGGGAACACGAAACCCCGGCGCTTCGCGAGGGAGACGACGTTGTCGACGGTGGAGGGAGGCGGCTTGGCCACGGTGGAGCTCCTGTCACTGGCCGGCTGGCTGCCGGTCTGGAAGGGGTCAGCCTATCGACCGGGTCTCCGCCCTGTTCAGGTCGCCTCCGGGCTCGACGACCTCGAAGGCACTGGGCTCGTCGATCGCCCGACTGAGCAGCGGCACCGCATGCAGCTTCACTTCGTACGCCGAGAGCGCGCGGCGGTAGGCGCCGACGTGCTCCCACGTGGTCGCGAGCACCCACAGCCCGGGGTCGTCGACGTTGCGACCGACCTGGCCGGACACGTGGCCCGGCCGCTCGGCGAGCGTCGCTGCAGCCTTCTCGAGGTCGAGCCGGAAGGCCGCGGCCTCGGGCTCGGGGACACGGAACCTGCTCACCACCAGCACGTCGCGAGCCTAGCCG
The DNA here is from genome assembly GCA_046590395.1 of Nocardioides sp. GTDB lineage: Bacteria > Actinomycetota > Actinomycetes > Propionibacteriales > Nocardioidaceae > Nocardioides. The sequence continues at coordinate 40,871 of JBKJUE010000061.1, read as the reverse complement.
CCGCAGGAGTTGACAATGGTTCTCAACTGGACTGAGAATCATTCTCATGCGCACGCTCCTGGCCACGACGCTTCTCGCCACCTCCCTGTCGGGGTGCGCAGCGCTGGGGGCCGACGACGGCGAGCTCCACATCGCCGCGGCGTTCTACCCGCTCGGGTGGGTGGCGGAACGCGTGTCCGGCGAGCCCGTCGACCTGCTGACCACCCCCGGTGCCGAGCCGCACGACGTCGAGCTCACGATCCGGGAGACCGCGCTGGTCGCCCGGGCCGACCTCGTGGTGTTCGAGGACGGCTTCCAGCCTGCGGTCGACGCCACCGTCGAGGAGAACGCCGAGGGCAGCGTCGTCGATGCCGCCGAGGCGGTGGAGCTGAAGGTTGCCGGGGAGGACCCGGAGGAGCACGCCGATCACGCCGGCGAGGAGCACGACCACGGCGACCTCGACCCGCACTTCTGGCTGGACCCGCTCCTGATGGCCGACCTGGGCGACACCGTGGCCGCGGAGCTCGCCGTGATCGAGCCCGCACGCAGCGACGAGTTCCTGGCCAACGCCGACGCGCTTCGCGCCCAGCTGGAGCAGCTCGACACGGCGTACGCCGACGGGTTGGCGGGCTGCGAGCGCGACACCGTCGTGGTCAGTCACGACGCGTTCGGCTACCTCGAGCGGTTCGGCCTCCACCTGGAGCCGATCGCCGGCCTCTCCCCAGGCGCCGAGCCGACCCCGGCGCACCTCGCCGAGCTGCAGGAGCTGGCCGAGACCGAGGGGATCACGACGGTCTTCGCCGAGACGCTCGGCAGCACGAAGATGTCCGAGACCCTGGCCGACGACCTCGGCCTGACCTCGTCCACGCTCGACCCGATCGAGGGGGTCGGGCCGGGCAGCGACGACGACTACCTCTCGCTCATGCGGCGCAACCTCGACCACCTGAGAGAGGCCAACGGATGCTGAACATCAGCCCTGAGCTCCCGGTCCGCACTTCCGGCGCCTCCGTCGCCATCGCCGGCCGCCCCGTCGTCCGTGGTGTCGACCTCACGGTCGAGACCGGCGAGTTCCTCGCCCTGATGGGCGCCAACGGCTCCGGCAAGTCGACGCTGGTCAAGGCACTGACCGGCCTGCGTCCGCTGACCGGCGGCTCCGTGGCCCTGTTCGGCACTCCCCTCGAGGAGTTCGACGCGTGGCACCGGATCGGCTTCGTCCCCCAGCGGACCGGCGCGACGTCCGGGGTCCCCGCCTCCGTCTGGGAGGTGGTCGCGTCCGGACGCCTCACGCGTCGTCGGCTCCTGCGCCCGCTCACCCGCACCGACCGCGCTGCCGTCGACGAGGCGATCGCGGTCGTGGGGCTCGCCGAGCAGGCTCGCCACGGGGTCTCCCAGCTCTCCGGCGGACAGCAGCAGCGGGCCCTGATCGCCCGGGCGCTGGTCGGGTCGCCCGACCTGTTCTTCCTCGACGAGCCGACCGCCGGCGTCGACCTGCCCAACCAGCAGGCTCTCGCCGACGCGCTGCGGCAGCTCAAGGAGCGCGGCAGCACCATCGTCCTCGTCGCGCACGAGCTCGGGGCGATGACTCCCCTGGTCGACCGGGCCGTGGTGATGCGCGACGGCCGGGTGGCCTACGACGGCGCCCCGCTCGCCGACCACGAGGTGCACCACCCTGACTTGGGCGAGGCGCACACCCACCACCACACCCACGAGGTTCCGGGGGACCACGTGCCCCAGGTGGGGTCGCCGCTCGACGGAGGCATCCGATGATCGACCTCTTCAGCCTCCCGTTCATGCAGCGGGCCCTGATCGCCGCCCTCTTCACCGGACTCGCGGCCCCGGCCGTCGGCACCTACCTGGTCCAGCGACGACTGGCCCTCATGGGCGACGGCATCGGCCACGTCGCCGTCACCGGGGTCGCCATCGGGTTGTTGACCGGCGCCTCACCCCTCTGGACGGCTGTCGTCGTCGCGGTGCTGGGCGCCGTCCTCATCGAGGTGATCCGCGAGCGCGGGCAGACCAACGGCGACGTCGCCCTGGCCCTGCTCTTCTACGGCGGTCTCGCCGGCGGCGTCTTCGTGACCGGGCTCGCCGATGAGAGCGCGTCCCGCCTCCAGGAGTACCTCTTCGGGTCGATCACCTCCATCTCCGCGACCGACGTGTGGATCACGATGGGGCTCGCTGCGGTGGTCGTGCTGGTGTGCGTCGGCCTGTCGCCCCAGCTCTTCGCGGTCTCCCAGGACCAGGAGTTCGCGCACGTCGCCGGGCTCAACGTGCGCTTCTACAACCTTCTCGTCGCCGTCCTCGCGGCGGTCAGCGTCACCGTCGCCATGCGGACCGTCGGCTTGCTGCTGGTCTCCGCTCTCATGGTGGTGCCGGTCGCGACCGCGCAGCAGGTCACCCGGTCGTTCCGGACCACCCTGTTTGCCGCCATGGCGGTCGGGACAGCGGCGTCGGTGGGCGGCCTGGTGGCCTCGGCGTTCGCGTCGTTCCACGCACACGTGCAACCCGGCCCGACGATCGTGCTGCTCGCGCTCGCCGGCTTCGCGGTGACCTGGCCGTTGGGGGCGATACTCCGGGCCCGAAGGCGGATCCGGGCACCCTTCCCCGAGGGCGGTCCGACTGTCCACGAGGTCACGGACCAGCACCCGCACGAGCACGGGCCCGACTGCGGCCACGTGGCCGTCCGGCACGGGGACCACGTCGACTACGTCCACGACGGCCACCGGCACGCGCCCCACGGGAAGCACTATGACGAGCACTGACGACGGCCCGACCCCGCCACCGCTGAGCGGCGCGCGGCCGACCCGGCAGCGCCGGGCGGTCGCCGACGTGCTGGCCACGTTCGCCGACTTCCGGTCCGCGCAGGAGATCCACGAGCTGCTCGGCAGCCGGGGAGAGCAGGTCGGCCTGGCCACGGTCTACCGCACCCTCCAGCGGCTCGCCGACGCCGGCGAGGTCGACATGCTGCGCACCGAGGACGGCGAGGCGATCTACCGCCGCTGCTCGGAGTCGCACCACCACCACCTGGTGTGCCGGAGCTGCGGCGCGACGGTCGAGGTCGAGGGCCCCGCGGTCGAGCGGTGGACAAGGACGATCGCCGGCGAGCACGGCTACGACGACGTCAGCCACACGCTGGAGATCTTCGGCACCTGCCCGCGCTGTCGCTGAGCGGGGTCAGTCCGTTGCGGCGGGCTGCTCCACCTCGAGCGGCAGCCTGACCCGGAAGACGGTGCCGGAGCCGACCTCGCTCTCCACCTCGATCCGTCCGCCGTGGCTCTCCACGATCGACTTCGTGATGCTGAGCCCCAGTCCGACTCCCTGGATGGAGCGCTCCTCGGCGTCCCTGGCCCGGAAGAAGCGGGTGAACAGCCGCTCCCGGTCCTGGGCCTCGATCCCGATGCCGGTGTCGGTGACCTCGAGCTCGGCGCGACTGCCGTCGACGGCGAGGCAGACGTGCACCTTGCCACCGGCCGGCGTGTACTTGACCGCGTTGGAGACCAGGTTGTCGACGACCTGCGCCATCCGCTGCGCATCCCCCATGACCATCAGGCTCTCGGGCGACTCGACGTCGAGCGCCAGCCCGGCGGATGCGGCCGCCGGCTGGGCGGCCTGGACGGCGTCCCGGACGATGTCGGCGAGGTTCGTACGGGTCCGGACGACGTGCATGGGTCCCTCGTCCACCTGCGCGGTGTGCAGCAGGTCGGCGACCAGGCGGCGGAGCCGGTCGGTGTTGCGGGCGACGACCTCGAGGTGGGCCGCCTGGCCCGCGGACAGGTCCGGCCGGTCGAGCAACAGGTCGACGTACCCCATGATCGAGGTCAGCGGCGTGCGCAGCTCGTGGGAGACCGACGCCACGAACTCGTCCTTGACCCGGAGCGCCCGCATGAAGTCGGTGACGTCCTTGTAGGCCAGGGCCGCGCCGCCGAACTGGCCGTGGCTGTCGAGCACGGTGCGCGCGGAGACCGAGAGGGCGCGCTTGGTGAGCGGGTCGTCACCGACCCAGATCCGGCTGTCGTCGAACTCCTCGCCGTTCGCGGCCCGGTACGTCGGCATGTCCTCGCGGACGAGCGGTGTGGCGCCGTCGGCGGCGAACACGAGTCCCAGCTGACCGGCCCTGCCGGCGTGGCCGTCCGGGTAGGCCAGACGTATGAAGTCGCCGTGCCGCTTGTTCATGGACTGGTAGGCACCGGTGCGGTCGAGGAGCACCAGGCCCACGTCGACGGTGTCGAGGATGGCGTCGGCGAAGCGACGCTGGTGGGCGATCGTGTCGAGGGCGTCGGCGAGCTCGCGGCCCCGCTGCTCGGCGTCGGCGACGCCGGCCTGGACCCGCTCGAGCCCCGAGGCGATCGCCAGCGCTGCCCAGCCCGCGACCGCCGGGATCATCAGCGACCGGGCCAGGTTGGCGTTGTCGAGGCCGAGGTAGACGAGGCCCGGGACGGCCAGGAGCAGGGTGGTCGCCACGGCGGCGACCAGCGCACCCGTCCGGCCGAACTGCCGACCCAGCCAGAGCCCGGGCACGACGGCGAGGATGCCGGCGCTGCTGCCCTCCTCCGTCATCCGGGACATGCCGAGGGCTGCGATGTCGAGCACCGGCAGCGCCCAGACCCAGGTGCGGGGTACCCGCTCCCAGGGGATCAGCGCGGCAACCCCGCAGAGGGCCAGCGCCAGGGCGACCGCGTGGGCCGGCCAGGTGCCCATGACCAGGTCGGTCCCCCCGACGGCGCGCAGCGCGAAGTCGAGGGCGAAGAGGAGGGCGAAGACGCCCTGGAGGACGCGGGGATCAGGGTCGTCCGTGAACAGCAGGCGACCACCGACTCCGCTGGAGGCCTCCGCCTTCGCGGTTCCCGACATGTTTCCTCCTGTGCGCCACCCCCGGCGCGACATCAAGGATGACACGGCGATGGCCGGTCCGCGGGACAATTCGCGTGCCGTCGCTGCCCGTATCCTGCACGCGTGAAGCGATCCGTGCGCCCCCCGACGCCACATCCGTCCGGAGCCCGGCCGCCCTCGATCCCGCGCGAGCTCGTCCCGCGGCACGTGGCCATCGTGATGGACGGCAACGGGCGCTGGGCCAAGGACCGCGGGCTGCCCCGGACCGCCGGGCACGAGCAGGGCGAGCACTCCCTCTTCGACGTGGTCGAGGGGGCGATCGAGATCGGGGTGAAGGCGATCTCGGCGTACGCCTTCTCGACCGAGAACTGGTCCCGCTCCCCCGACGAGGTGAAGTTCCTGATGGGCTTCAACCGCGACGTGATCCGCCGGCGGCGCGACGAGATGCACGAGCTCGGTGTCCGCGTGCGCTGGGCCGGCCGGTCACCGCGGCTGTGGAAGTCGGTCATCCGGGAGCTCCAGGTGGCCGAGGAGATGACCCGCGACAACGACGTCCTGACCCTCACCATGTGCGTCAACTACGGCGGCCGCGCCGAGCTCGCGGACACCGCCCGCTCCATCGCCCGCGAGGTCGCCGCGGGCCGGCTGAACGCCGAGAAGGTCGACGAGAAGACCTTCGCCCGTCACCTCTACGTGCCCGAGGTGTCCGATGCCGACCTCGTCTGGCGCACCTCCGGTGAGCAGCGCCTCTCCAACTTCATGCTGTGGCAGGCCGCCTACTCCGAGTTCGTGTTCACCGACGTGCTGTGGCCCGACGTCGACCGGCGCGACCTCTGGCAGGCCGTCGACACCTACGCGCGCCGCGACCGGAGGTACGGCTCGGCCTGAGCCGGACTCAGCGCTCGAGGTAGGCGAACGAGCGCAGGCCGCGCTCCAGGTGCCAGGCGAGGTACGCCGCCACGACGCCGCTCGCCTCCTTGAGGTGCCGGGGCTCGGCGGTGTCGACGACGCTCCAGTCACCCGTGAGCAGGGCGGCGAGGACGGCCAGGGACTCCGGCGCGGGGTTCGCCGACCCCGGGACCCGGCAGGTGACGCACAGGACGCCGCCTGAGGCTGGGCTGAACCAGCGGTGCGGCCCCTCGTCACCGCAGCGGGCGCAGTGCTCGAAGCTCGGCGCGTAGCCGGCGACCGCGAGCGACCTCAGCAGGTAGGAGTCGAGCACCTGGCCGGGGGCGTGGTCCCCCGCCTCCATCGCGCGGAGACCGCCGACGAGGAGCAGGAACTGCTGCAGCGAGGGCTGCTTCTCCTCCGAGACCAGGCGCTCCGCGGTCTCCAGCATGACGGTGCCGGAGGTGTAGCGGTCGTAGTCGAGGCCGAGCGACCCGGAGAACGGCGTCAGCGTCTCGGCCTGGGTGATGGTGTCGAGGCTGCGGCCCTCGGCCAGCATCAGGTCGACATGGGTGAACGGCTCCAGCCGGGAGCCCCAGCGCGAGGTGGTCCGGCGTACCCCTTTGGCGACCGCGCGCACCCGCCCGTGGTGGCGGGTGAGGAGGGTGATGATGCGGTCGGCCTCCCCCAGCTTGTGGGTGCGCAGCACGATCGCCTCGTCGCGATAGAGAGGCACCCCCCTAGTGTGCCGCCTCTAGTTGCCGGTACGCCGCTGGCGGCGCGGCGTTTTCCAGCAGCTGAGGGCGAACCCGGTGGCGGCCCGGGTCAGCCGCTCGGGCCGGACCCGCCACTCCAGGATGCTCTTGGCCTTGAGGAACGTCGCGTCGGGCATCTCGTCGGCGAGCATCGCGGCATCCGCGGCCGGGTGGATCGGATCGGCCGGGTGGCCGATGACGAGCGCCGGCGTGGTGATGGCGCGGCGCTGGCGGGAGGACGGGGCGATCCGTCCGAAGAAGAGGCCGTGCACGACCGCTGCGACGGAGTCGGCGCGCTGGTCGCAGGTGTCGAGGCCGATCCCGACCCAGAAGGGCACGACGCCGCGCGGGATCGGCCTGGTCAGCATCCGCAGCCCGTTGACGGTGAAGGGGAGGAAGCGGGCCGCGAACATCAGGGGGGCGAACGCGATGATCCCGGCCTCCACGGCGTTGTCGAGCACCGGCATCTCGATCAGCAGCCCCCGCACGCGCTCGGGGGCGAGCACCGCCACCTCGAGGGACACGTTGGCGCCGAGCGAGGTCCCGCCGATCACGGCTTGCGGCGCCCCCAGGTGGTCGAGGAGCGCGATCACCTGCTCGCCGAACGCGGTCATCGAGTAGACGAGCGGGTCGGCCGGGCGGTCGGAGCGGCCGTGCCCGAGGAGGTCGAGGGTGACCACGTGGAGTCCTTCTGCGGCCAGGGCGCGCGCCAGCGGCTGGTGCATCCGCCGCGGCATGAGCTGGCCGTGGAGCAGGACCACCCAGGCGTCACCGCTGCCGTACTCGGTGTACTCCAACCGGTCGCGTGAGGACGCGTCCTCGAGGAAGAACTGACCGATCCGTTCGGAGACCAACATGGCCGCAATCTAGCCCGAAGCAGCGCCGGAACCTCGGATAGCGGCGGTTATGCGACGCGAAGCGCCCGGTCGCGCAGCCAGACAGGGCGACATCCGGGGCGGCGTGCACGAGAATGACCTCCATGACAGCCCCGGGCTCCACCACCGGCGACAAGCTGGCGGCCCTGGTCACCCTCGTGGCGATCTACCTGGCCGGCACCGGGGCGGTCGACTTCGGACCCGAGGATGGCGCGGTGGCGTCGTGGTGGCCGGCGGCCGGGCTGTCGGTGGCGCTGATCGCGATGGCCCCCCGCTCGTGGTGGCCGGTGCTGGCAGTCGGCATCGTCGTCTTCAGCGGTGCCGCCAACCTCACCGGGGGGCGCGACCTCCCGGTGTCGGCAATGTTCGGTCTGGCCAACGCTGCTGAGGCCGTGGTCGCCGGCCTCATCCTCAAGCACGGCTCGGACCGGACTCCCCGGCTCGCCTCGCTCGACGACTTCCTCCGCCTGGTGATGGCCTCCGTCCTGGGCGCGGCCGTCATCGCCGCCGGCGCGTCACTCACGGTCGTCGCCTTCGACGCCGGCGGGTTCTGGGAGACCGGGCGCTCGGTGTTCGCCGCCCACGCCGCCGCCACCCTGGTCATCGTGCCGATAGCGCTCACCTCCCTGGGACGTCGAGCTGTCCGTCGGCCGTGGGAGCTCGTCCTGCAGGGCGCACTCCTGGTACTGGTCACCGGTCTGGTGTTCATGTCCGACCGGAACGTCGAGCTGGCGTTCATGCCGTTGCCCTTCCTGGTGTGGGCTGCGCTCCGCTTCGACATCAGGATCGTCTCCTGGCAGCTGCTGGTCGTCAGCGTGTTCTGCACGGCATCCACCGCCCAGGGTCATGGACCGTTCGGAGCCGAGGTCGGTCAGGGCGACCTCACCCCGGCAGTGGCCGGGGCCCTGGTGCAGATCTGGCTGCTCACGGCGGCACTGATGGCCATGCCCCTCGCCGTGGCCGTCGAGCAGCGCCGCGGCCTGCTCGCCGAGGTGTCGGCGCGCGCAGAGCTCTTCCGCCGCAACTTCACCGAGTCCCTGACCGGGATGCTGCTGCTCCACCCCCACGGCGACCGCCTCCAGATCATCGACGCCAACGACGCGGCGCTGCGCCTGCTGGGACCCTCGGAGACTCCGCTGGTCGGTCGCTACCTCGACCGGGTGCTCGACAACCCCCAGTCCGTCCGCCGGTTCCTGCAGTCGGTGGTCTCCGGCGAGCTGGCCGGGTGGCACAGCGAGACCGGGCTGGCCGACCGTCCCGGCACCCGGGTCAACGTCGCGGTCTCCCTGCTCTCGGGGGGCGCCGACCCGGTCTTCTCCGCCCAGCTGCTCGACGTCACCACCGAGTACGACGCCCGCACCCGGGTCGAGGCCGCCGAGAGTCTCACCAGCGCCACCCTCGACACCACGGCCTGCATCATCCTGCTCGCCGACATGGCCGGCACGGTCCTGCGTGCCAACGCCGCGACGACCACACTCACCGGGCACTCCCCCCAAGAGCTCCTGGGACAACCTTTGTGGGCACACCTCGTCGCCCAGGACCGGATCGAGCCGGTGCAGCGGGCATTCGCCTCGAGGGACGGGTCCGGCATCGACATGCGCCGGGAGACCAACGTCCCGACGGCCAGTGGCGGTTTCCTGCGCGTCGTCTGGAGCAACAGCCTCGTCCGCGACGAGCACGACCGGCCCAGGTACGTCGTCATGACCGGGATCGACGTCACCGCGCAGCGACGGGCCTCGGGCCTCGTGGACCATCTGCTCCAGGCTGCGATCAGCACCGCGCTGGTCGGCATCGACACCCGTGGCCGGATCACCCTGGTCAACTCGGGCACACAGCACTTGTTGTCCTACGAGGCCGCCGACCTCGTCGGCCGGCCGTTCGTCGACCTCCTCGACCCGCTGGAGGCGGCCGAGCGGGCGACGGCGTCCGGGTACGCCGACGCGTTCGCGGCGCTGACCGTCGCGCTGGGCCCGGAGGGCGAGTCGCAGCCGCGGGACTGGACCTGGCTGTCCGCCGACGGCGCCCGGCACACCGTCTCGATGACCATGAGCCGCAGCGCCGAGGGCGGCGGCGCCCAGGCGGGCTTCCTGTGTGTCGGCCGCGACGTCACCGAGCAGCGGCACAGCCAGGAGATGCTGATGGCCGCGCTGGACAAGGAGCGGACCGCCGCCGACCGGCTGCGCAGGCTCGACGCCGCCAAGAACGAGTTCGTCTCCACGGTGAGCCACGAGCTCCGCACCCCGGTCACCAGCATCATCGGCTACACCGAGATGCTGCAGGACGGCTCGGTGGCTGAACCCCACCTGGCGCAGCTGCCGATGCTCTCGACCATCGCCCGCAACGGCGAGCGCCTGATCACCATCTGCGACGATCTGCTGCTGCTCAGCGGTATCGACTCCGGTGGCAAAACGTGGGAAACCGAACGCGTCGACCTGTGCGCGATCCTGCCCCACGTCGAGGACAGCCTGCGACCGTTGCTCAACGGCCGCCGCCTCGACGTGACGTTCCAGGGCCTGGACGAGCCGCTGGTCGTGCTGGGTGACGCCGGTCAGCTCGAGCGCGCCCTGTTGAACCTGACGAGCAACGCCGTGAAGTTCACCGAGGACGGCGGCACCGTGGGCTGCCGGCTCGAGCGCGACGGCAGCGAGGCCTGTGTCGTCGTGCACGACACCGGGATCGGCATCCCCACCGACGAGCAGGACGAGCTGTTCTCCAAGTTCTTCCGGTCCAGCACCGCCCAGGACCGCGCGATCCCCGGCACCGGCCTCGGTTTGTCGATCGTCGCCGGGATCGTCGCGTCACACGGCGGGCGGATCGACGTCGAGTCTGCTCACCTCGCGGGCACCACGTTCACGGTCCGCCTGCCGTTGCACCGCGGCTGACGGCCGCCGCCGCCGACCTAGCGGTGGCTGGTGAACTCCACCACCTGCTGGAAGGTCGGCCGGTTCTGCCAGTCGATCGGCCGGACCCCGACGACACCGGCGGTCGAGTGCCGGATGTCGTCCTGCGACTTGTCGTACTCCAGCTCCTCGACCTTCGCGGCATTCTGCTCGGCGAGCACCTGCTCGACGGTGAAGAGCAACGACGCGCGCAGCGCCGTACGACACTTCGCGAGTTCGCCCTTCCCGCAGTAAGCCGTGCTGTAGGGCGCCTCGACCTTCTTGCCGAGGAGGCTACGCAGGTCCTTGTTGAGCCAGCCGTACCACGGCACGCCGTTCCAGGCCGACCCCATGCCGTGGCGCGGGTGGTCGTCCAGGATGACCGGGACCTTGCGCACGAGCCTGGCGCCGAGGCCGCCCTCCATCGCGGTGTAGACGACCGACTTGTTGGTGTCGTGCTGCCACCAGTGGTCGAAGATCGCGATCGCCTGCTGGTGGGCGTAGGCGCCGTCGCGGTCCCGGTCGACGCGCGGGGCGCCGTCCTTGACCCAGGCCTTCAGGACGGCGCGGGCATCGGCGGTCTTCTTGTCCTTGCCGATCACCTTCAGCAGCAGGGGCAGGGTGTACGCCGCACGGGAGTCGGCCGTGGCCGCTCGGGACATGACCCCGACCATCTGCTCGAGGTCGACCTTCTGGCCGCCGGCCAGCGTGGCCTTGAGCCGCTTCTCCAGGGCGAGGGACCGGTAGACGGAACCGTAGGCCCACTCGGCGTCGCTGGCCGCGAAGCCGGGAGCCTGCTTGTTGTTCCAGCTGACCAGGTAGCCGCGCTCGGGGTTGGTCTGGCGCGGGTGGCGCTCGAAGGAGAGCCAGCCCTTCCAGTCGAACTCGTCGTCGCCCCAGCGCGGCAGGTCACCATCGACGCTCTTCGGCCGGATCGGCAGCAGACCGGAGGAGTAGTAGGAGATGTCCTCGCTGTCGGCGTAGAACCAGTTGAACGTGTAGTCGATGTTGCTGGCCGCCTGCTGGAAGCTGTCCGCTTCGTTGACGAAACCGGGGTCGTTGAGCTGCGAGAAGCCGATGACCGAGTCGACCTCGTGGCCGTACGTCGATCGCTGGCTGACGATGGCGACCGGGTCGCCCGAGACCGTGGTGCGGAGCTGCACGAGGCCGTGGCTGGTGCGCAGGACCTGGAACTCGTAGGTCTTCGGCGGGTTCTGCGAGCCACCGCTGGGGGTCGTCGTCTCGCTGTGGGTGAACTGCTCCATCTCCACGCACTCACGGGGGCTCCGCCCCCGTGTGCCCCCGAAAGAACCAGCGTCGAGAAGGTAGCCGGTGGACTCCACCGTGGGCTCGCTGCCATCGGTGTTGCAGAGCCGCTCGACGACGGTGTCGATGTTGTCGCTGCCTGCACTCGTGGCCGACCAGGCGTAGTCGACGCCGCGGCCGAGCTGGACGAAGAGGTTGGTGCCGGCGAAGGCGACGCCGCGGGCCTGGATGCCCGGACCGTTCAGCACCTGCTCGGTCAGCAGCTGCGGCGTGAAGTAGCTGGTCTGGGGGCCCATGACGGCCAGCGGGTTGCCGGTCGCCGACTTCTCCGCGGTGACGAGGATGGCATTGCTCATCCCGTGGCTCTCGAGCGGGACCTCGATGCTGTAGCCGGGCAGGTCCATCCGCGCCGCGCCCGTGGAGGGCGGGGCGGCGGAGTCACCCGTCGGGGCACCCGAGCCGGGGGCAGTCGGGCCGTCGATGTCGGGGAGTGCGACGCCGGGCTTGCCCGGCTTCACCCCGCCGAGCTGGTAGGGCGTGTAGATCTCGGACGTGGTCGGAGCCTCGGGGTCGTTCTTCTCGCGCAGGTCGTTGTAGACCTGCTTGCCCTTCTCGAGGCCGAACTTGCCGATCAGTCGCTGCAGCCAGAGGGCGTTGTCGTACTCGTGGCCCCCGCCCTTGCCGAAGATCCCGCCGACGAGCGAGGCGAGGTAGACGATGTCGGCGCGGGTCCAGTCGGTCGGCGTCTGCTGCAGCGCGGCGTACTCGACCGGGCAGGACTCGGCGACGACCAGGCCACCGGGGCACATCGTCTCCTGGGCGGCGTTGATCCCCTCGAGGAACGCGTCGACGCCGGCGAGCAGCTGCGGGCCGCCGTCGCCGGCCCGTTCGGCTGCCTTGGCGATCTGCTCGGTCGCCTCCTCCTCGGTGTAGTAGGCGGAGCGGAGCTGGGCCTGGTCCATGGCGACGTTGCCGGGGGTGTCGCCGGCGAACTCGGCGAGCCGGGCCCGGCCGGAGTGACGGAGCGCGTCCATCAGGAACATCCGGTCCTGCGTGGCGGCGTACCCGGCCCCGAACTCGGTGTCCTCGAAGGTCTCGCCGGTGATGAACGGGACGCCGTAGGCGTCGCGCTCGATGGTCACACCGTCGCGCGGGGTCTCGGTCGAGATGACCTCCGCGGGGGTGAGGCTGGCCGACTTGTAGAGCCGCTCGATGTCCTCGCGGGTGATCGCACCGGGCTCGACCTCGGTCAGCGCGTCGTACATCTCGAGCTGGTCGGCGAAGTTCGGGGGGTTGCTCTCGTCGGCGACCATGTCGGGACCGACGCCGAAGAGGTCGGGTGAGGTCACCGTGCCGTTGGAGCCCGGGGGCAGGATGTTGAAGACCGTGCCGTAGGGGTCCTCGGCGGCTGCGGCGGCGCCCGCAGCGGGGCCTCCCACGGCGAAGGAGGACAGGCCGGCGACCAGGGTGGTCACGGCCAGGGCAGCACACGCGGTACGGCGCATTCGGGGCTCCTCGAAGGGGTCGGTGACGACCCAACGACCCGCTGCGCGCGCAGGTTACGAGAGCCCGGTCCTCACCCGAGACCGGTCGCGGCCCGGACCCAGTCCCAGACCCGCTGGCGCTGCTGCCCGCTCGGCACGGTCGTGCGCCTCAGGCTGGTCGGCCGGACCTTCCGGTCGTGCCAGAGCCCCCCACCCGGGGGCGCCGGATCGACCGCGGTCAGCCAGACCGTGGTGTCCGCCCCGCCGGCGGCGTCCCGCAGGATCGGGCCGGTCAGCCTCCGGAACCTCGGCAGCGACTCCTGCACGCCGGGGGTGTCGGCCCAGCCCGGGTGCGTCGCGTAGACGTTGGCCCCCGTCCAGCGCGCCCGGAGCACCGGGAGCAGCTCGACCTGGGCGCGCTTGCTGCGGGCGTACGCGGTGGTGGGGGCGTAGTCGCCCTGGAGGTACTCCGGGTCGTCGTCGCGCAACGCCTGTGCGTACATGCCGCCCGACGTCACCAGCACCACCCGGGCACCGGGCGCCAGGGTCGACAACAGCGCCTCGGTCATCGCCACCGGCCCGAGCACGTGCAGCGCCATCGTGAGCTCGTGGCCCTGCTCCGACTCGGTGCGCTCCGGCGGCATCGCACCCGCGTTGTGGAGCACCGCGTGCAGCTCGATGCCCGCCTCGAGAAACTCGGCGGTGAAGCGTCGTACGTCGGCCAGGTCGGACACGTCGCACCGCCAGACCGTGATCACGGCTTCCGGGTACCGACGGATCAGGTCGAGGCGGACGCCGGCCGCCTTGGCGGGGTCACGGACCACCATGTGCACCTGGCCGTCGAGCGCCAGGACGCCGTCGGCCGTGGCGACCCCGAGCCCGGAGGTCGCGCCGGTGACCAGCACGTGCTTCCCGCGGAGCGCGTGCGCCGGCGGGTCGACCGGCCAGTCCGCCAGCCGCCTGCGCACGGCCAGCCCGATCCTGGAGTAGCCGGGCGCGACCGTACGGTCCATGGCGGTGTCGAGCAGGCGTCCGATCATGCTGGCGACGCTATCCAGCGGGACCAAGGGGCTACCGGCGGTTGACCGCCGAGATGACCGCCTTGAGCGACGCCGTCACGATGTTCGGGTCGAGGCCGACGCCCCAGAGGATCTGGCTCTCCCCGTCCTTGGTGACCGCGCACTCGACGTACGCCGCCGCGATCGCGTCGCCGCCCGACGAGAGGGCGTGCTCGGCGTAGTCGAGCACCCGCACGTCGAGCTCCTGCGGAAGCTCGTTGATCGCGTTGACGAACGCCGCGATCGGACCGTTGCCCTCACCGGTGAGCGTCTGGAGCTCGCCCTCGACGTAGACGTTGACGGAGAGCTGGTCCTTCTCCCCCGCCGCCGACGACGTGTGCACGGAGTTGAGCTTCAGTGGCGTGTCACGGTCGAGGTACTCGGCGGAGAAGACCGACCAGATCTCGTCCGGCGTCATCTCACCGCCCTCGGCGTCGGTGCGCTCCTGGACGACGCGGCTGAACTCGATCTGCGCGCGGCGCGGCAGGTCGAGCTTGTGCTCGGCCTTGAGGATGTAGGCGACGCCGCCCTTGCCGGACTGGCTGTTGACCCGGATCACGGCCTCGTAGGTGCGCCCGACGTCCTTCGGGTCGATCGGCAGGTACGGCGCCTCCCAGGCGATCTCGCCGACCGGGATCCCCTCGGCGGAGGCTCGCCTGTCGAGGTCTTCGAGCCCCTTCTTGATCGCGTCCTGGTGGCTGCCGGAAAACGCCGTGTAGACGAGGTCACCGGCGTACGGGTGCCGCGGGTGGACCGGCAGCTGGGTGCAGTACTCCACCGTCCGGCGGATCTCGTCGATGTCGCTGAAGTCGATCTGGGGGTCGATGCCCTGACTGAAGAGGTTCATGCCGAGGGTGACCAGGCAGACGTTGCCGGTGCGCTCCCCGTGGCCGAACAGGCAGCCCTCCACCCGGTCCGCGCCGGCCATCACGGCCAGCTCGGTGGCGGCGACAGCGGTGCCGCGGTCGTTGTGGGGATGCAGGCTGATCGTCGTGTGCTCGCGCCGGGTGAGCTGGCGGGAGAACCACTCGATCTGGTCGGCGTACACGTTGGGCGTCGCGACCTCGATCGTCGCCGGCAGGTTGAGGATGATCTCGCGGCCGTCGTCGGGCTGCCACACGTCCGAGACCGCCTCGCACACCTCGACCGAGAACGGCAGCTCGGTGCTGGTGAAGATCTCGGGGCTGTACTCGTAGCCGATGACGGTCTTGTCGAGGTGGTTCTCGCTGTGCTTCATCACCAGCTCGGTGCCGCGGACCGCGATGTCCTTGATCTCGTCCGGGGTCGCGTGGAAGACCACGCGGCGGAACAGGGGTGCCAGCGCGTTGTAGAGGTGGATGTTGGCGTGGTGGACGCCGACGAGGCTCTGGACGGTGCGCTCGATCAGGTCCTCGCGGGCCTGGGTCAGCACCGAGATGGTGACGTCCTCGGGGACCCGGTCCTGCTCGATGAGCTGGCGGACGAAGCTGAAGTCGGTCTCGCTCGCCGACGGGAAGCCGACCTCGATCTCCTTGTAGCCCATGGAGACGAGCAGGTCGAACATCTTCATCTTGCGGGCCGGCGTCATCGGGTCGATCAGCGCCTGGTTGCCGTCGCGCAGGTCGGTCGAGAGCCAGCGCGGCGCCTTCGTGATCGTGTTCCCGGGCCAGGTGCGGTCCGGGATGTCGATCGGCGCGAAGGGCCGGTAGCGGTGCACGGGCATGCCGCTGGAGCGCTGGGTGTTCTGGAATCCAGAGTTCTGGAGAGTCATGACGTCCTCGATGGGTGACGGGCGGGGTGGCCGGTCGGGCAGCACACACTCCGCAGCGAGGGGTCCGGCACCCTGTCAGTTCAGGGGAGTGACCTCGCTGCGGCAGCGAAGGAGCAGCTGGCGCGTCATGATGCGCTAACGATAGCGCGAGACCGTGGTCGGGGCGGCAACACGTTCGTTCCGTGATCGTCCGATGACCAGGCGGCCGTTCCTCACCCTGGCGCTCCTCCTGCTCGTGGCCGCTGGCGGGACCACCCGCGAGCTGCTGGACGGATCGAGGTACCCGCCCCAGCCGGTCAGTCCCGCTCCCTTCTGAGGCCCGCCGTAGCCTGCTCGCGTGACGCGCCCTGCTGATGCCTCCCTGCGCCCCGCCGGCGCGACGTGGCTCACCGGGCCGATCGGGATCACGCTGCTCGTGCTCGCGTGGGGGTCGACGTTCGCGGCGATCGAGGTGGGCCTGGAGCACGCGCCGCCCATCCTGTTCGGGGGGATCCGCTCCGTCCTCGGCGGCGCCCTGGTCGGCGCCGTGGCCCTGGCCCGGTCCGGCATCCCCGACCTGCGCCAGACGTGGAAGATCCACGCGGTCCTCACCTGGTGGAGCGTCATCGTCTTCTTCACCCTCCAGACTCTGGCGATCGAGGAGCTGCCGTCCGGCCTGGCCGCCGTCCTCATCTACCTCCAGCCATTGCTGGTCTCCGTCGTGGCCTGGCGGGTCCTCGGCGAGTCGATGGGCGCTGCCAAGGTCGCCGGGCTCGTGCTCGGCTTCGCCGGCATCGTGCTGGTCAGCACCGGCGCCTTCGACGGCCACATCAGCCCCATCGGAGTCGTGTACGCCGTGACCGGTGCCATCGCCTGGACGATCGGGACGATCCTCTTCAAGCGCCACCACGAACACATCGACGTGCTCTGGGCCGTCGCGATCCCGTTCTTCGTGGGCGGCATCGTGCTCACAGTCCTCGGCGCCGCGACCGAGGGGACCGAGATCTCCTGGAGCCACGGGTTCGTCGCCGCGCTCGCCTACGCCTCCGTGATCGGTACGGCGATGGCGTGGGGGCTGTGGCTCGGCCTGGTCGCGGTCGGCGAGGCCGGCCGCGCGTCGGCGTACATCTTCATGGTGCCGGTGGTGGCCGTGCTGCTGGGCGTCGTCCTGCTCGACGAGACGTTCCGACCGAGCCTCGCCGGCGGCAGCGTCCTGGTGGTCCTGGGCATCTTCCTGGTCAACCGCCGGGCTCCCCGATGACGACGGCGACGTGTGACGCTGATTGCCGTTTCGCGGTGGCTCGTTCGGGCACGGGACGGTCATGAGCACCAACACCCGCGTCATGTCCGCCACGCCCGAGAAGGTCTGGTCCGTGCTGTCCGACGGCTGGCTCTACCCGCTGTGGGTCGTCGGGGCCTCGCGGATGCGCGAGGTCGACGACGGCTGGCCCACGAAGGGCACGCTGCTCCACCACTCCGTTGGCACCTGGCCGGCGCTCCTCGACGACACCACCGAGGTGCTCGAGGTCCAGCCGCTCTCGTTGCTGAAGCTGCGGGCCCGCACCTGGCCTGCGGGCTCCGCCAACGTGGTCATCCGGCTCAACGCCGTCGGCACCGACACCGAGGTCACCATCGAGGAGGACGTGGCCAACGGCCCCGCCCTGGTCGTGCCCAAGGCGGTGCGCGACGTCGGCCTGAAGTGGCGCAACGTCGAGACGCTGCGGCGGCTGGCGTACGTCGTCGAGCGGCGTCCGTGACCCACGACGCGGTGGTGATCGGTGCCGGACCCAACGGGCTCGTCGCCGCCAATCTCCTCGCCGACCGAGGCTGGTCGGTCCTCGTGCTCGAAGCCCAGCCGAAGGTCGGCGGTGCCGTCGCCAGCGCGGACGACGTGCACCCGGGCTTCGTGCACGACACGTTCAGCGCGTTCTACCCCCTCGCCGCCGCGTCCTCCACGATCCGAGCGCTCCGGCTCGAGGACCACGGGCTGCGCTGGCGCCGGGCTCCCGCCGTCCTCGGCCACCCGCTGCCCGACGGTTCGTGGGCGCTGCTCCACCAGGACCGGGCGGTCACCGCCGCGTCGTTCGACGCGGCACATCCCGGCGACGGCCAGGCGTGGCTCGACCTCTGCGACGACTGGGACCGGATCGGTCACCAGCTGATCGGCGGTCTCCTCGCCCCGTTCCCGCCGGTGCGCGCCGCTCTCGGGGGGCTGGCCCGGCTGCCGAGCGTCGGTGGCCCTCGCTTCGTGAAGACCCTTCTCACGCCTGCCGATGCGCTGGGTCGGGGCCGCTTCGGCGGAGTCTCCCCACGGATCCTTCTCGCCGGCAACGCCGGCCACGCAGACATCCCGTTCGACGCGCACGGCTCCGGGCTGCTCGCACTGCTGATGACGATGATGGGTCAGACGGTCGGCTTCCCGGTGCCGGAGGGCGGGGCCGGTGAGCTCGCCGAGGCGCTGGCTCGGCGGTTCACCTCGCTCGGTGGGCAGATCCGCTGCGACAGCGAGGTCACCCGGGTCGAGGTCGAGCACGGTCGGGTCAGCGGGGTCGTGCTCGCCGACGGCGAGCGGGTCGGCGTACGACGCAGCGTGGTCGCCGACGTCGCGGCACCCCACCTCTTCGGGGAGCTGGTCGACGTGTCCGACCTTCCCGTCCGCGTGGCTCGCGGGATGAAGCGCTTCGAGATGGACCCGGGCACGGTCAAGGTCGACTGGGCGCTCTCCGGTCCGGTCCCGTGGGCGAGCGAGCCGGCGTACGCACCGGGGACGGTCCACGTCGCCGACTCCATCGAGGAGATGACCGAGTCGCTCGACCAGGTCGCGTCGGGGGCGATCCCCGCGGAACCGTTCCTGCTGGCGGGCCAGATGACCACGACCGACCCCACCCGCTCGCCCGCCGGCACGGAGTCGATGTGGGCCTACACCCACGTCCCCCAGCACGCGGACCGCGACGCCGGCGACGGTGGCATCCGCGGCGTGTGGGACCACGACGACTGCGAGCGCTTCGCCGACCGGATGCAGGAGCGCTTCGAACGACTCGCCCCGGGCTTCGGCAGCCTGGTCCTCGCCCGGCGGGTGCTCGGGCCCCGAGAGCTCGAGGCCCGGAACGCGAACCTGATCGGCGGCGCCGTCGGTGGCGGCACCTCGCGGCTGCGCCAACAGCTCGTCCTCCGACCGGTGCCCGGCCTCGGCCGCGCCGAGACCGGGATCGGCGGGCTCTACCTCGGGTCGGCGTCCGCCCACCCCGGTGGCGGCGTCCACGGGGCCTGTGGCGCCAACGCCGCCCGGGCCGCCCTGCTCCACGACCGCGTCACCCGCCTGGTTCCCTGGAGGACGTCATGACTTCCCTGCCCAGCTCCCCTGCCGAGGGCTCCGCGGGAGAGGAGTCCATGGCGTTCGGCTCGTTGGAGATCCGCTTCGACTCGCGGGTGCTGCGACCGCGGCCGTGGACGGCGGACCAGTCGGAGTGGGCGGCGTCGATCTTGCCGACCGCGCCGAACGGTCCTGTGCTGGAGCTCTGCTCCGGCGCCGGTCAGATCGGGCTGCTCACGATCGCGCTCGCGCCGCGGCCGCTGGTGTGCGTCGACCTCAACCCCGTCGCCTGCGCGTTCACCCGCCTCAACGCGGACGCCGCCGGGCTCGGCGACCTGGTGACGGTGCGTGAGGGGCGGATCGACGAGGTGCTGGAGCCCCGCGAGGGGTTCGCCCTCGTCGTGGCCGACCCGCCCTGGGTCCCCCGCGCGGACATCGGCCGCTTCCCCGAGGACCCGCTGCTCGCCATCGACGGCGGCGACAACGGTCTCGAGGTGGCGTGGGCGTGCGTGGCCGCTGCCTCCGAGCACCTGCTCCCGGGCGGTTCGGCGATCCTGCAGCTCGGCACGACCGACCAGGCCGCCGCGATCGGTGCCTGCCTGGGACGGTACGGCGACCTCGTGCTCACCGAGGTGCGCGAAGGCGAGCGGGGCGTGCTGGTGCGACTGGACCAGCCGGCCTAGGCGTTGGGGCTCTGGATGCCGCGCCCGTGACCGGTCGATCCAACTGCCCGTGCTTGACCTGCATACTGCCCGCGGAAAGTGTGTTGGACTGCCGGGTCAACGGGCACACTGAGGTGGGGGCAACGACAGATGGCCGAAGGTGAGGGGCGGATGGCTCGAGTGCTGGAATTGGATGACGAGCTGCAAAGACTGCTTGCGCTGCGCCGATATGACGTCCTGGACACTCCCCCGGACGGCAGTTTTGATCGCATCACTCAGTTGGCTGCCCAACTCTTCGACGTGCCCATCGCCCTGGTGACCCTCGTAGACGAAGATCGGATCTGGTTCAAGTCACGGTCCGGACTGGACGCCGTCGCAGAGATTTCCCGCGATCCGGGGCTGTGCGCCTCGGCGATCCTCTCCGATGACGTCTACCTGGTTGAGGACGCCCGGCGCGACCCGCGCACGTTGGCCAACCCGCTGGTGGCCGGAGAGTTCGGGCTCCAGTTCTACGCCGCTGCGCCATTGGTGACCAGCGACGGGCACAGGCTGGGGACCCTGTGCGTCATCGATCACGAACCCCGACACCTGGATGAGGGGCGACAAGCCACGTTGACCCAGTTGGCCGGTGTGGTGATGGACGAGATGGAGCTGCGGCTGGCCACACTCGCTGCGGTGGCCGCCGAGCGCGACCAGCGTCGCACGTGGGAGAGCGTCGCCGCCACGCTGCGCACGTCTCTGCTCCCCGATCGGTTGCCAGACATCCCAGGCGTGGAACTTGCCGCTGTCTGTCAGCCGACTGACTCGACCTTGATCGGTGGAGACTTCTACGACGTGTTCCCCGCAGCTGACGGCAGCTGGTTCGTCCTCATGGGCGATGTCTGCGGGAAGGGTCCGGGGGCGGCAGCGACGATCGCCGCGGCGCGGCACACCATTCGCACGGAGGCCGCGCATGAGCATGACCCTGCGCGAATTCTGCACCAGGCGAGTGACGCTCTGTACTCCCAGCTGGAGTGCCACGAATCTGCACGGTGGTGCACCGCTGCCCTCGCTCGGATGACACTGACCGAGGACGGCGTGATGTTGCACGTCTCATGTGGGGGCCATCCACTGCCGCGCGTGCTGCGCGCCGACGGCACGGTGGAGTACGCCGCCGAGCCGGGCACGGTGGTGGGTGCTGTCCGTGACGGGGAGCGCACGACGGTGACCACGCGCCTGTCCTCGGGGGACGTCGTGGTCTTCTTCACCGATGGAATCACCGAGGCGCGGCGAGGCGACGTGTTGCTCGGGGAAGAGATGCTCGATGCGATCTTGGCTGACAGCGCCTCGCTCAGTCCTGACCAGTTGATCGCGGCGGTCATGGGGCAGCTCGACGGGGCTGACGTGGTGCAGCGGGATGACGCGGCCATGCTCGTTGTCCGGATCCTCTGACTTCGCTACGCCGGACGCGCCTTCTCGGGCAGCAGCTTGTGGGTGCCGTCGCACCACGGCCGGGTCGCGGACTTGCCGCAACGACACACGGCACTCAGTGGGCGGGTGGTGGCATGGGCCACGCCGTCGGCGTCCTGGACGACGTGGTCGCCGCGCAGCAGCATCGGGCCGCCCGGGCAGAGCACGACGTCAGGGTGCTCGAAGGAGCCGACGTCGGTCACGCCGTCGCTCCCCACTGGCCCAGCAGCCGGTGCGCGACCCGGTCCTCGAGGTCGAGGCAGGTGAAGGCCCCGAACCACGCGTCCTCGGTCAACCCGGGCTCGAGCTCGAGCAGCGCGCCGAGGATCGTACGGACCGCGGTCTGCTCGTGGATCGCGTCGGCTGCGACGTGCTCCACGTAGTAGGCCACCATCTCGTCGGCGATACCGAGCCGCTCCAGGCCCAGGGCCAGCCTGCGCGACGGGAGCGAGCTGGTGGCCTCGAACGCGGCGAGGTGACCGAGCGCCGCGGACCGGAGCCGCCGGTGCAGCCCCATCAGTGACATCGCGTTGTTCTGCTCGAGGATCTCCAGCGGCGCCTCGTCGACGTAGGCGCCGTACTCCGAGCGAAGCCCGCAGGCCTCGAGACCGCGCGCGAACAGGTGTGCGTGCAGGCGGTTCGGGTCACCGACGCCGTACTCGTCGTACTGCAGCTCCATCAGCGCGGCCTTCGGACCAGTCGGCAGCCGCGGCACCACCCAGGTCGTCGGGTCGGACTCCTTCAGGTGGTAGACCGACCGCAGCCGCAGCAGGTCCAGCACCTGCTGCTCGTCGGCCTCGCGCTGGACGAACGCCGCGAGCGACGGCCCCTCGTGCGCGGCGACGTACGCGAAGAAGGCCGACGCGAAGTCGCCGGTGACGTGATGTCCGGGGAAGCGGGCGCGCAGACGCCGCTCGAGGTCCTCCTCGAACAGCCGGCGGACGCCGAGCAGGGTCGGGTGCCACTCGAGGGAGTCGTCGGCGTCGTCGAAGCCGCGGTAGTGGAGCTCGTAGAGCGTCCAGAGCGCGATCGCGGCGTCGTCGGCGTCGTCGGGCCGGATCCCCGGGGCGGCGGGGTCCTCGTCCGGCCAGCCGCGCATCGCGGCGAACAGGGCCTCGCTGAAAGCGCCTCGTGGCTTCGGGATGAGCATGGTGGTGACGTACCCAACGACGAGCCATCGCTAACGCCGCGCATGGAAGGAGTACGCCGGGGCACGACCTCGGCATGACCCAGGCAACTGACGACCACCGCGCCCGCGAAGGCGCAGACCCCGAGGACCACCGCAAGATCGACTCCCCCACCCAGCTCGACAAGCGGTCCTGGAAGTACGTCGTCCGCAAGACAGTGCGCGAGTTCTCCAGCGACCAGTGCACCGACCTGGCCGCGGCACTGACCTACTACGCAGTGCTGGCGCTCTTCCCTGCGGCGATCGCGCTCACCTCGCTGCTGAGCCTCGTCGGCCAGGGGCCGAGCGCCGTGAACGAGGTCCTCGCCATCCTCGACAAGCTCGGTGGCGCATCCATGGTCGACAGCATCCGGGAACCGCTGATCGAGCTGAGCTCGTCGCAGACGGCCGGCATGGCCCTGGTGCTCGGTCTCGCCGGTGCGCTGTGGTCGGCGAGCGGGTACGTCGGAGCGTTCGGCCGGGCCATGAACCGCGTCTACGAGATCGACGAGGGCCGCCCGATCTGGAAGTTGCGGCCCGCCAACCTCGTGCTCACGATCGTGCTCGTCGTGCTCGCCGCCGCGGTCCTGCTGGCGCTGGTGCTGACGGGCCCGGTCGCGGAGGCCGTGGGCAACGCCATCGGCCTCGGCTCGACCGCCGTGCTCGCCTGGCAGGTCGCGAAGTGGCCGGTGCTGCTCGGTGTCGTGGTCGTGATCGTCGCGCTCCTCTACTACGCGACGCCCAACGTGAAGCAGCCGAAGTTCCGCTGGGTCAGTGTCGGTGCCCTGCTCGCCATCGTCACCTGGATCCTGCTCTCGGTCGCGTTCGGCTTCTACGTCGCCAACTTCTCCTCCTACGACAAGACGTACGGCGCCCTCGGAGGCGGCATCGCGTTCCTCCTCTGGCTGTGGCTGACCAACCTTGCCCTGCTGTTCGGCGCGGAGCTCGACTCCGAGCTCGAGCGCGGTCGGGAGCTCCAGTCGGGGTTGGCTGCGGAGGAGACCCTCCAGCTGCCGCCGCGGGACACGCGGAACATCGAGAAGGCCGAGAAGAAGGAGGCCGAGGACACCGCCCGCGGCCGCGCCATCCGGACCCAGCACGCCGACAAGGACTGACATGACGCTCACCTCCCTCTGGCACCACCGGCACCCCCGGACCCCGCTCACCGGCGCCGAGCCGACCGAGGTCACCGGCGACTTCGACACCGTCGTCATCGGCGCCGGCATCACCGGACTGACCACGGCGCTGCTCCTGGCCCGCAGCGGCCAGACGGTCGCGGTCATCGAGGCCCGCCACGTCGGGGCCGGTACGACGGGTGGCAGCACCGCGAAGGTAAGCGTCCTGCAGGGCACCCAGCTGTCGAAGATCAGCCGGCTCCACTCCGACGAGGTGCTGGCCCAGTACGTCCGGGCCAACCTCGAGGGCCAGGCCTGGCTGGCACGATTCTGCGCCGACCACGAGGTGCCGGTGCAGCACCGGCCGGCGTACACGTTCGGGACGACGAGCCGCGGCGCGCGCGCTTCCCGGGCCGAGCTGGCGGCGGCCGAGACGGCGGGACTGCCCGTCACCTGGCAGGACGAGCTCGACCTCCCGTTCGAGACCCGGGGAGGCGTCCGGCTCGACGACCAGCTCCAGCTCGACCCGCTCGAGCTGCTGGATGCCCTGTCGCTGCAGGCCGCTGCCCACGGCGTGCGGATCATCGAGGGCGCCCGGGTCCGCCGGGTGACCGGGCAGGGTCCGGTCCGCGTGGAGACTGACACCGGTGGCGCAAACGCCCGGTGGGTGGTCGTCGCGACCAACCTGCCCTTCCTCGACCGGGGTGGCTTCTTCGCCCGGGCCAAGCCGACCCGGTCCTACGGCCTGGCCTTCCGTACGGCGGATCCGGCGGTCGACGGGATGTACCTGTCGGCGGAGACGCCCTCGCGCTCCCTGCGGGACGTGCCCGACGACGACGGTCCGCTGCTGATGGTGGGCGGCAACGGCCACAAGCCCGGTGCGCCGGTGTCCGAGCAGTCGAAGCTCGACGAGCTGCGCCAGTGGACGGCGGAGTTCTACCCGGGTGCGGTGGAGACGCACGCCTGGTCGGCCCAGGACTACGTGCCCCACCACGCGCTGCCGTTCGCCGGTCCGGTCCTGCCCGGGGCCGACCAGGTCCTGGTCGCCGGCGGGTTCTCCAAGTGGGGACTCACCAACGGTCCGGCTGCGGCCCTGGCCCTGACCGGCCGGATCCTCGGCGGTCACCAGGAGTGGGCCGACGTGTTCGACCCCTGGCGCAGCCGGGAGCTGCGCGGCCTGGCGCAGGCGGCACGCGCCAACGGTGAGGTGGGGCTCGAGATGACGTGGGGCTGGCTCCGGCCGGCCACCCACCCCGGCATCGGTCCGGTCTCCACCGAGGGCGAGGGGACGGTCCGGATGGACCGGCTCGGGCCTCCGACCGCGGTGGCCAGGGTCGACGGCACCGAGCGCCGGGTCTCGGGGGTCTGCACCCACCTCGGGGGCATCGTCCGCTTCAACGACGCCGAGAAGAGCTGGGACTGCCCGCTGCACGGGTCGCGGTTCGACCACGACGGCGAGGTCCTCGAGGGGCCGGCGACCTGCGGCCTCAGGCGGCTGGCCTGAGCAAGCAGCCCGCCCCCTCACGCGGTCTGCGTAAGTCCGAGGAGGGGCGGGCTGGGGTCTTCGTTGCCTGTGACCCGGGTCTCAAACGGCATTGTGCCAAAATCACCCGATCGGGTGAAGGCACAGTCTCGAGGACGAGGCGGACGCGGCGACCTCGCTAGCCTCGGGCCATGCCCCGGCTCCTCGTCGTCCACCACTCCCCCACGCCGACCGTGCGCCGGGTGACGGACGCGGTGGTGGCGGGCGCCCACGACGACGCGATCGGCGGCGTCGAGGTGGTGGTGCGGGAGGCGCTGGAGGCGAAGGCCGACGACGTGCTGGCCGCCGACGGCTACCTGCTCGGGACCACGGCCAACTTCGGATACATGTCGGGCGCGCTCAAGCACTTCTTCGACACCATCTTCCTCGAAGCGGGCGGTGCGCTGGCGGACGACGGTTCGGCGGGCAGCTCGGGAGGCGGGAAGAAGCCCTACGGCCTGTGGGTGCACGGCCGCTACGACACGACGGGTGCGGTGCGATCGGTCCAGACGATCGTCGGCGCGCTTGCCTGGCGGCAGTCCGCGGAGGTGCTCGAGCTCCTCGGTGACCCGAGCGACGAGCAGCTCGAGGCGGCGTACGAGCTGGGCGGGACGCTGGCTGCGCTCGTAGCCGGCTGAGCTACGAGTCCGCCGCGACGTTCTCGAGTACGACGGCCAGCGCCTGGCCGACCCCGATGCAGATCGCGGCGACTCCCCAGCGGTCCCCGGACTCCTGCAGACGCTTGGCCAGCGTGCCCACGATCCGCGCGCCCGAAGCACCCAGGGGGTGGCCGATCGCGATCGCACCACCCTTGGCGTTGACGATCTCCGGGTCGGTCATGCCCTCGCCGAGCCAGGCGTCGACGCAGGCCAGCGACTGCACCGCGAACGCCTCGTTCAGCTCGACCGCCGCGACGTCGGACCAGCCGATGCCCGCCCGGCGGAGGGCGATACCGGCCGCCTCGACCGGGGCGAACCCGAACAGCTGCGGCTCCAGCGCGAACGCGCCCCGACCCGCGATCCGCGCGACGGGCTCCAGCCCGAGGGTGCCCGCCGCGGCGTCAGAGCCGATCAGGAGCGCGGCCGCCCCGTCGTTGAGCGGCGAGGCGTTGCCCGGTGTGATCGTGCCGTCCGGGCGGAAGCTCGGCTTCAGCCCGGCCAGCTTCTCTGCGGTGCTGCCGGGGCGGATGCCCTCGTCGCGGGCCAGCTCACCGGCACCGACGCCGGCGGGGGCCGGGACCACGAGGTCGTCGTAGAAGCCGCTGTCCCAGGCCTCCGCCGCCAGGTTGTGCGAGCGCGCCGCGAACTCGTCCTGCCGCTCGCGCCCGATCGTGTACTTCTCCGCCAGCAGCTCGTTGGCCTCGCCCAGCGAGATCGTCCACTCCTGCGGCATCCGGTCGTTGACCAGTCGCCAGCCCAGGGTCGTCGAGACCGCGGTGACGTTGCCCGCCGGGAACGCGCGTGACGGCTTCGGCAGCACCCACGGCGCCCGGGTCATCGACTCGACCCCACCGGCCACCACGATCTCCGCGTCGCCGGTCTCGACCGTGCGGGACGCGATCATCGCGGCGTCCAGGCTCGAGCCGCAGAGCCGGTTCACCGTCGTCGCGGGCACGCTCACCGGCAGCCCGGCCAGCAGCACCGCCATCCGGCCCACGTTGCGGTTGTCCTCGCCGGCGCCGTTGGCGTTGCCCCAGACCACCTCGTCGACCATCGAGCGGTCCAGGCCCGGCGCCTGGTCGAGCACCCCGGCCAGCGCGACGGCGGCCAGGTCGTCGGGACGGACCTCTGCCAGCGCCCCACCGAACCGGCCGAACGGCGTCCGCGCGGCGGCGTACACGAAGGACGCGGTCTGGCCGGCCCCACGACCGGACGACGACGCCCGTCGTCCCGTGGACTGTCGGTCGCGGGTCGGGCCGGGGTCCTCGATCTCGGCGACGATCTCGCCGAGGAGGTGCCCGCGCAGGAGCCGGGCGACGTCCTCGGGTGCCTCGGCCGGCACGACGTCGGCGCTGTCGAGCACGACGAGTCGGCCGTCGTCCACCGCGTCCGGGACCTCACCCACCAGGTCGTTCAGGTCGTAGTCGGCGAGCATCTCCAGCTCGCCGACCTGGGCGCCGGTGCCGAGCAGGACGGCGGCCACGACGCGCTCGGGTGCGTCGGCCATCAGCTGCAGACCGACCGCGCCGCCGACGGAGTCACCGGCGTAGTAGAAGTGCCCGCCGACCTCACCTCGTCCGGTCAGGACGTCGTCGACGACCCGGAGCACGCCAGTCGCGAGCTCGCCGATCGAGAACGGCTCGCCGGGCACCGACCGGTTGTGGCCGTGGCCGGGCAGGTCCCAGGCGACGACGTCGAAGACGTCGGACAGGTGGGTGGCGGCTTCGGTCCACCGGGCGGAGGCAGACGTGCCCAGCGACGGTCCGAGCACCAGCAGCGGCAGCTCGGTCCGGTTGCGGGCGCCGCTGAGCCGGACGGTGGTGATGGCGGGGATCACGGGCACCAACCCTAGAACTCGTCGCGCTTCCGCAGCGGCTTGGGGCGACCGTCCGGGTCGTGGAGCACGAGGTAGGCCGGCGTCGCGAGCGCCCGCTTGACGAAGCCCAGCTTCGGCGGCTCCAGGCGACGGAGCCGTCCCGCCGGTCGAGCGCCGACCCGGCCGCCCGCGTGCCAGGCGTCGAGCCGCGCCGCGCACTCGGCGTACACCCGGAACATGCCGTGCGGGTCGGCGCAGTCGTCCACGTCGTCGTCGGCCCGGTCGAGGTGCTCTGCGGCGAGGGTGAGCCGCAGCCGGCGGGCGTACTCGCCCTCCTCGTCGACCACCACGGCGGAGAGCTCGGAGTCGTGCGTCCACGACCGCCGGTTGAAGTTGTCGGAGCCGATCGTGGACCAGGTGTCGTCGACGACGCAGGCCTTGGCGTGCACGTAGACAGGGGTGCCGGCGTGGTTCTCGATACCGTAGATCGCGACCCGGTCGGGCGCGACCTCCATCATGTCGCGCATCGCGCGACGCCGCCCCAGCAGCTGGGGCGTGCGGCTGAACGCCCCGTCGAGGTCCGGGCAGAGCGGGACGACCGCGACGACGTGCAGGTCCGGGTTGTCCTTCAGCGCCTCGGTGAAGACGTCGCCCACGTGGTGGCCCCAGAGGTACTGGTCCTCCACGTAGATCAGCCGGCGCGCCCTCGACACGGCCTTCGTGTAGCCGCGGGCGACGCTCCGCTCGCCGCCCCGGGCGAACGGGTAGTCGCGGCCGTGCCGCAGGTTCGGGTAGGTGCGCAGCAGCTGGACGACGTGGGTGCCGCCCTCGACCGGCGGCGGTGGCGGCTTCTGCTCGGGCATCGGGTCCGGGTCCATGTCGAGCCGCAGCAGCTTGTCCTGCGTCCAGTAGATCGGGCTCCGGGTCAACGCGGTCGGGTCCTCCCAGCGCTCGCGGAACACCGACTCGACGTCGAAGACCGCGGGTCCGCTGATGGCCGCCTGGATGTCGTGCCAGGGCGGGGTGTCGCCGTACTCCTCCGCCATGCAGTCGAGCGCCTGCGGGTCGCCGTGGTGGTCGGCGTCGTCGCGGCGCGAGTGGCACAGGTCGATGCCACCGACGTAGGCGATGTCGCGCGTCGGGTCGTCCCGGTGCCGGATCACCAGCATCTTCTGGTGGTGCGAGCCGCCCATCCGGACCCGCATGTCGAGCAGGGCCTCGGCCCCCCGTTTCTGCAGGCGGCGTCCGAGGCGACGGTTCTCCTCGGCGGTGAAGCCGAGCGCGTCCTGGTGGGAGCGCCAGACGAGTCCCCGGACGTCGACCCCGCGCTCGTCGGCGCGCCCGAGGACCTCTGCCACCTCGCTGCCGGGCTCACCGGTGAGCCGCTCGTCCGCGTCGCCCTGCCAGTCCGTGAAGAAGATCAGGTCTCCGTCGACCGTGGCCTCGATCCGCTCGTGGAGCTCGGCGAAGTACGTCGCCCCGTGGACCAGCGGCCGGACCAGGTTGCCCGTCGACCAGGCCTGCTCGCCCTCATGGGCGTCGTCGATCCGGGTACGCGGGTTGCCGCGTTCGGACTTCGTGAGCAGCCAGTCGGTGGGTGAGGGCACGGAGCCACCCTGCCTCAAGTGCCGCTGCGGGGCGACAACGTCAGACGCGAGCCTCGACCGGGACCAGGCGGGTGGAGCCCATCAGCCCCTCCTGGCGGGCGACGACGGCGGCGAACCCGATCGTGGCGAACGCGGCCAGCACGTTGATCGCCAGCATCGAGATGCTCTTGACCAGGATGAACGTCTCCAACGTCTGGGACTGCAGCAGCCACAGCGTCATCGTGGCCTTGGCGAGCCCGAGCACGGCCCACAGGACGGTCAGGCGCCAGAAGAGCTTGCGGATCCGCGGGCGCATCGCCAGCTCGTGGTCCATGGGGTAGAAGTCGCCGGCCAGCCGCGCCACCATCGGGCGGGCGCTCGCGAGCGAGAGCAGGAAGAGCGCGGCGACGAACCCGTCGCTGATCACCGGCTGGAGGAAGTAGAGCCAGGTACTGTCGGCGAGCATCGAGAGCGCGGTCCGGCACGTCAGCAGGATCGCGGCGAGGATCAGCAGGCCCGACGTACGACGTCCGGTCACCGCCCGCCACGCGATCGCGCCGTACGACCAGGCGAGGGCGGCGATGATCGCCGTCCACACGCCGGAGAGCACGAAGACGCCGTAGAACACGACCGCTGGGATGACCACGGCGATCAGCAGGCTCAGCGAGACGCGCTTGACCACGGTCACCAGGCGTGGGCGGTGCGGCGATGCTGATTCGGGTTCCTGCGAGGCGTGCGTGGTCGGGGCAAACGTGCCGAGAGAAGCCAAAGGAGCCGGTCCTGCCGGCCGTGGTGCGGCCGGGCGTGAGTGTCGATCGCCGCGAAATGACGACGCGAACTCGACGTCTGCGGGTTCCTCGGCACGTTCACTGTACTCCCGATCGCGCTGGACACCTCGTGGCGGCGCTGTCACCGTGGTCGGGTGACGCGGACCGTGGACGTCGACTACGTGGTGGTCGGAGCCGGTGCGACGGGGATGGCCTTCACCGACGCCCTCGTCGACCACGCCGACGTCCGCGTGGCGCTCGTCGACCGGCGTCACGGCGCCAGCGGCCACTGGCTCGAGGCCTACCCCTTCGTCCGGCTGCACCAGGCCTCGGCCTTCTACGGCGTCGCGTCGAGCCTGCTCGGCGGCGGCCAGCTCCAGCAGGGCGGGCCCGAGCAGGGCCTCCAGGAGCGCGCCTCCCAGTCGGAGATCTGCGCCTACTACGCCAGGGTGCTCGACCGGATGATCGAGTCGGGCAAGGTCGAGTTCTTCCCCAACAGCGAGTACCTCGGCGACCGCACCTTCGTCTCGCGCGTCTCCGGCGAACGGTTCGAGGCCCCGGCCCGGTGCCGGGTCGTCGACGCCCGCTACCTGGCCCCGAGCATCCCTGCAGAGAAGCCGCCGCCGTTCGGCGTCGCGGAGGGCGCCCGGGTGGTTCCGGTCAACGCGCTGGCCCGTCTGGAAGAGGCGCCGAGCCAGTACGTCGTCACGGGATCCGGCAAGACCGCGACCGACGCGTGCATCTGGCTGCTCTCGCGCGGCGTCGACCCGGACGCGATCTGCTGGGTGCGGCCGCGCGATCCGTGGATGCTGAACCGGGCGCTGGTCCAGCCCGAACCCGCGATCTTCCTCGGCATGGCCGCCGACATCATGCAGTCGGCCGGTGACGCGGCCTCCCTCGACGACCTGTTCCTCCGGCTCGAGGACGCCGGCATCATGCTGCGCATCGACCGCTCGGTCACCCCGACGATGGCCAAGGCCCCCACGCTGGCCAGGTGGGAGCTCGACCAGCTGCGCACTCTCGAGAATGTCGTCCGCCGCGGGCACATCGAGACCGTCGACCGGGGCCGGCTCACCTTCCCCGACGGCACCGTGGCCGTCGCCGACGACGCCCTGGTCGTGCACTGCGCGGCGGACGGGCTGAAGTACCCCGGCCTGGTCCCCGTCTGGAGTCCCGAGGCGATCACCCTCCAGCCGATCAGGGCAGGCTTCCCCTGCTTCGGCGCCGCGGTCACCGGGTACGTCGAGGCGACCCGCGACGACGACGAGGTGAAGAACCGCCTCTGCCCGCCCTCGCCGTACGCCGACTCACTGTCCGACTGGGCGCACATGAACGTCCGCGGCACTCGCGCGGCCATGTCCTTCTCCGCGGAACCCGACATCAAGGCGTGGGCCGACACCGTGGCCCTCAACCCGTCCCGCGTCCCGTCCGGACACCCCGGCTCCGCGGCGCTGGACGACGCCCGCGACCGCCTGGCGACCTACACGCAACCCGGCCTGGCCGCGCTGGCCGCGCTGGCCGCGCTGGGCTGAGCGGGAGGCGGCCGAGAAGAACCGACCCGACCGGGACCGGGATACGATCCCCTCGCGCCCGCAGGGCGCGTAGTTTCGTCCAGCCCAGGAGTCCAGATGGCCCTCGCCCGCGCCCCTCGCGGCGTACGCCGGGCTGCCCGGGTGGCCGTCGTCGCCCTCGTGGCGGTGCTCGTGCTGAGCGGGTGCGGCGACGACGCGGGCGACCAGGGCACCAACACCGACCCCGACCAGGTCGACGCGGTCGAGGCCCCCGAGCTCGGTGCCTGCCGCGTCCTCACGCCCGAGGACGTCGCGCTCCCTTCCAACGCCACCGTGATCGTCGACTGCGCGGAGGCGCACACGACCCAGACGTACGCCGTCGGTCAGCTGCCCGAGGAGTTCGACGACGCCGACTTCGACGACGAGAAGCTGGGCGACTACGCCTACGACACGTGCGGCAAGAAATTCATGGCCTTCCTCGGTGCCGACGAGAGCCTCGTCATGCGCACCGTCGTCAGCTGGGCGTGGTTCCGGCCGTCCGAGAAGGCGTGGGACGAGGGCGCGCGCTGGTACCGCTGCGACATCGTCGGTGGCGCCGACACCGCCGACGAGTACGTCGAGCTGCCCGAGACCGCCGAAGGCCTGCTGCTCAAGCAGCCCGACGAATGGCTGGTCTGCGTCAACGGTCCCTCGATCAACGAGGCCAAGATCCCGTGCTCGGAGCCGCACACCTGGCGCGCGGTCACCACGATCAAGCTGGGTGAGCAGGGCGACGAGTACCCCGGGGACCGCCTGGTCGAGGTGAAGTCGCGCGACTTCTGCTCCGAGTCCGTCGGCGCCTGGCTCAACTACCCGGTCGACTACGACTTCGCCTACACGTTCTTCCACGAGGCGGAGTGGGAGGCCGGCAACCGCCGCTCGGTGTGCTGGGCGA
The DNA here is from genome assembly GCA_046590395.1 of Nocardioides sp. Classification (GTDB taxonomy): domain Bacteria; phylum Actinomycetota; class Actinomycetes; order Propionibacteriales; family Nocardioidaceae; genus Nocardioides. The sequence continues at coordinate 8,629 of JBKJUE010000061.1, read as the reverse complement.
AGACCGAGCAGTGACCCGGCTGCTGGTCGCTGCCCTGGCCGCCCTCGTGCTCGGTGGGTGCACCGGCGCCGACGAACCCGACACCGCCCCCAGCCCGTCGGCATCCTCGTCCTCCCCCGCCGCGACCCCCACTCCGGCCAAGCCGGTGGAGACCCCGCCGAACAAGGCCTGCTACCGCCTGGCGTACGACGACGCCGTCGCCCCGACCTCGGCCGTGAAGCCCTCGTCGTGCGCGAAGCAGCACACGTCGATGACCTTCTTCCTCGACAAGCTCGACACGACGGTCGACGGGCACCTGCTCGCCGTCGACTCGGACCGAGTGCAGCAGCAGGTGGCCACCGAGTGCCCGGTGCGATTCGGTTCGTTCGTGGGGGGCACCGTCGAGCAGCGGAGGCTGAGCATGCTCCGGACGGTCTGGTTCACCCCGACGGTGGAGGAGTCCGACGAGGGCGCCAACTGGTTCCGCTGCGACGTGATCGCAGTCCGCGCCGAGGGGTCGCTGGCTCCCCTCACGGGCCGGCTGGCCGGCGTGCTCGACACCGAGGCCGGTCGGGACCGGTACGCCATGTGCGGCACCGCCGAGCCCGGCACCCCGGGTTTCCAGCGGGTCCTGTGCCCGCTCTCCGGCGTACCCGAGTGGCGGGCCCTGACCACCGTCCCCTTCGCCGCCGGGGCCTACCCCGGCGAGGACCGTGTCAGGACCGCCGGCGAGGTCCCCTGTGAGGACGCGGGCCGCGCCGCCGCCGACGACCCGCTCGACTTCAGCTGGGGCTATGAGTGGCCCACCCGCGAGCAGTGGGACGCCGGCCAGACCTACGGCATCTGCTGGGCCCCCGCCTGACCCACGAAGTGGCAGAAACTCCGGTTCGAGGTGCTCCGGAGAAGTTGCCACCTCGAACCGGAGAAGTTGCCACCTCGTGGGCCTAGAAGCCGAGCTTGCGGAGCTGGCGGGGGTCGCGCTGCCAGTCCTTGGCGATCTTGACCTGCAGGTCGAGGTAGACCGGCGTACCGAGCAGGGCCTCGATCTGCTTGCGCGCGGCGGTGCCGACCTCACGGAGGCGGGCGCCCTTGTGGCCGATCATGATCCCCTTCTGGGAGTCGCGCTCGACGTAGAGGTTGGCGTAGATGTCGAGCAGCGGCTTGTCGTCCGGCCGGTCCTCGCGCATCCCCATCTCGTCGACCACGACGGCGATGGAGTGCGGCAGCTCGTCGCGGACGCCCTCGAGAGCTGCCTCGCGGATCAGCTCCGCGACGATCGCCTCCTCGGGCGCGTCGGACAGGTCGCCGTCGGGGTAGAGCTGCGGGCCCTCCGGCAGCAGCCCGACCAGCAGGTCCTCGAGCAGCTTCACCTGGTCGCCGGCCTTCGCCGACACCGGAACCATCTCGGCCCACTCGATGCCGGCCTCGACCGCCACCGCCTGGATGTCGAGCAGGTGCTGCCCGATCTGCTCGCCGGTGGCGAGGTCGGTCTTGGTGGCGATGGCGACCTTCGTCGTCCGCTTCACCTTCGCCATCTCGCGCACGATGAACTTGTCGCCGGGGCCGATCTTCTCGTTCGCGGGGAAGCAGACCGCCACGATGTCGACCTCCGCGAGCGTGGTCTTCACGAGGTCGTTGAGCCGCTCCCCGAGCAGGGTGCGCGGCCGGTGCAGCCCCGGGGTGTCGACCAGGATCAGCTGCGCGTCGGGACGGTGCACGATCCCGCGGACGACGGTGCGAGTGGTCTGCGGCTTGGAGCTGGTGATCACCACCTTGCTGCCGACCAGGGCGTTGGTCAGGGTCGACTTGCCCGCGTTGGGGCGGCCGACGAAGGACACGAAGCCACTCCGATGGCCCTCGGTCTGCTCGGTCATGGCTGTCCCTCTCGTGCGGCGTCGTACGCCGCCCAGATCTGCTCGTCGGTCTGCCCGGCGGCCTTGCCGGCGCGCCAGATCGGACCCGGATCGACAGCACGGGGTTGGCGTCGGGCCACCCCGCGCCAGTAGCCCATCACGTCGTACGCCGTCCCCGGCAGGCCGCGGTCGCGCATCAGGTGCTTGCGGATCGCCCGCATCTGCGCGGACTCCCCCGCCATCCAGAAGTAGCCGTCACCGGGAGGCCAGTCGATGCCCGCGACCACGTCGGCGAGGTTGCTCTGCCCGTCCCCAGGCTTGTCGAGCCAGGTGACCTCGGGGCCGTCCGGCAGGTAGCCGGAGAGGTCGTCGGGCACCTCGGCCCAGATCCGCACCGGCACGTCCGACACGGACTCGGCGATCCGGGCCATCGCCGGCATCGCGGTCAGGTCGCCCACCAGCATCAGCCAGACGGCACCCGCCGGCATCGCGAACGAGCCCCTGGCCTCCGTGATCGTCACGGTGTCGCCGACGACGTCGCGCCGCGCCCACTCGGTGACCAGACCGACGTCGTGCACGACGACGTCGAGCACCATCTCGACACCCGTCCAGCTGCGGACGGTGTAGTAGCGGCTCTGGAACTGCCCCGGCACGACCAGACCGACCCACTCGTCGGGGATGCCGGTGCTCACGAACCCGGCCAGCCCGGGGCCGCCGAGCGTCAGCCGGACCAAGTGGGGTGAGAGCTGCTCACGGCGCAGCACCTGCGCGTCGTACTGCCGGGCTCGCGTGCTCACCCGGCAAGGCTAGTCACCAGGTCGGGCGCAGCGGGAACCCGTCCCTCCCGTCCTCGGTCGTGCGCACGGCCAACACGTGGTGGAGCTGGATCTCGTTGCGCTCGAACGCGAGCCGCGAGCCGGCCATGTAGAGGCCCCACACCCGGGCCGTGCCCTCGCCGACCTCCGCGACGCAGGCGTCCCAGTTGTCCTGCAGGTTCCGGCACCAGGCGGCCAGCGTGAGCGCGTAGTGGTGCCGGAAGTTCTCCTCGTGCATCACCTCGAGGCCGGCGTCCTGGGCGTCGGTGACGATCCGGCCGGAGCCGATCAGCTCCCCGTCGGGGAAGACGTAACGGTCGAGGAAGGCCCCGATCTCCTGCCGGTGGTTGCGCGGCCGGGTGATGCAGTGGTTGAGCAGCCGGCCCTCGGGCCGGAGCCGGTCCCGCAGGTGGGAGAAGTACGCCGGGTAGTTGCGCACCCCGATGTGCTCGGTGAGACCGATCGAGCTGACCGCGTCGAAGCCGGACTCCATGACGTCGCGGTAGTCGAGGTGCCGGACCTCGGCGAGGTCACCGAGACCCTCGCGGTCGATGGCCTCCTCGGCCCACTGCGCCTGCTCGGCCGACAGGGTGACGCCGAGGGCGCGGACGCCGTACTCCCGGGCGGCGTGCCGGACCATCCCGCCCCACCCGCAGCCGACGTCGAGCAGCCGCTGCCCGGGCTGGAGGTCGAGCTTGCGGGCGACGAGGTCGTACTTCTCGAACTGCGCCTCCTCCAGCGTCGCCCCCGCGTCCGGGTAGACCGCGCACGTGTAGGTCATCGACGGGCCGAGCACGTGCTCGTAGAAGGCGTTCGACACGTCGTAGTGGTGGCTGATCACGTCGGCGTCGCGCCGCATGGTGTGCCGCAGCCCCTCCATCGCCCGGCGCCACTTGGGCAGGTGCTCCTGCGGCGGCGGGGGCGGCGGACGCAGGTTGGCGATCCCGAGCCCACGGACCAGGGTCAGCGCCTCGGCGGGGGTGGGCTTCCGGAAGCGGAGGTGGCTCTGCAGCAGCACCAGCGCGTCGAACGGGTCGCCGGGGTGGACCCCGTGCAGCAGCAGGTCGCCGGCGACGTACGCTCGGGCCATCCCGAGGTCCCCCGGTGCCGTGAGCAGGTAGGCCAGGCCACGCTGGTTGACGAGCTCCATGGTGATGTCCGCGTCCGGTGGACCGGCGGAGCTCCCGTCGTAGGCCGTGAACCGCACGGGCATGCCGTCGCGAAGCAGGGAGGCCACGGCCTCGCCGATGGTGAGCGTTCGGGTCCGGGTCATGGTCATCGTCGTCGAACCGCCTTGTCGTAGAGGCTGGTCAGTCGGTTGTCGGGGTCGTGGGTGGCCTTCACCCGGGCGAGGTGCTCGCCGCCGTACAGCGCGTCGAAGGTGTTGCGGTCGTAGAAGGCCTCGGAGTAGAGCGACTTGTGGCCTTGGAGGTCGTGCACCTTGGCCTCGATCGCCCGGTTCAGCGGGGCGTCCCACGCGTCGGGACCGACGTGCACGGTGCCCCAGAAGCCGATGTTGACGTACGTCGCGCCGGGCGGCAGCGGGTAGGCGGGCCAGGCCCGCGTCGTCCGCACCGGGCACAGCCACACGGGGCGCATGCCGACCTCGGCGTCGAACCACGCCAGGAACTCGGGCAGTCGATCGATCGCCACCTCGACGTCCTGGATCACCCGCTCGCGCTGCGGCCGCCCCGCACGCCGGTCGAGCCGGTCGGCGATGTCGAAGCGCCGGTCGAGGGCGACCAGCCGGTGGTAGACGTCGGAACGCCGCCACCGCCGAGGCCACAGCCGGCGGACCACGGGGTGCTGCGCGCCGAACGCGCCCGAGCACCAGAACCAGTCGGTGTCCCAGCGCCACAGGTAGTCCTCCATGGTGAGGAGGTCGGTCTCCCGCCGCTGGATCGACCGGTAGTAGACCTGTTGTCGCGTGTAGTCGCTGGTGGGTCCCGGCTGCGAGGTCCACGTGGCGAGCGTCAGGTAGGACTCGTCCGGCGAGAAGGCCACCCCGTCCACGGCGTCGACGCGCTGGCCGTCATGCTCACCGGCGTCCACGACCTGCGCGAGTGTCTTGGTCAGCTGCGCGACGTCGTCGAAGCGGAGGTGCCGCAGCCCGACGTACGCCGGGACCTGCTCGAGGTCGATCCGCAGCCGGGTGGCGTAGCCCAGGGACCCGTAGGAGTTGGGGAAGGCGTCGAACAGCTCGTCCCCCGGCCGGACGCGGAGCAGCTCACCGGCGCCGGTGAACACGTCCATCTCCAGGACCGACTCGTGCGGGAAGCCGCTGCGGAAGCTGGTGGCCTCGATGCCCAGCCCGGTGACCGCGCCCCCGAGCGTGATCGTGCGCAGCTGCGGCACCACGAGCGGGATCAGGCCGTGCGGCAGGGTCGCCTCGACGAGGTGCTCGTAGGTGCACATGCCCTGGACCTCGGCCGTGCGGGCGACCGGGTCGACCTCGACCACACCGTCGAGTCCGCCGACGTCCAGGCCGGGGCTCGTGACGGACTCGCGGGGGCGGAAGAGGTTGGACGTGGGCTTGGCCAGCCGGACCGGTGCTCCGCGCGGCAGGGCGGCGTACGACGCCCGCAGCCGCTCCACGGCGGCCCGGTGCCGTTGCCAGCCACCACGGGGTGCCACACGGACAACGTACCGGGATCAGGTGCTCGAGGTACCCAGCACCGTCCCGCGCGGGTCGCCGAGGTGTACGACGACCGCCGGCCCTCCCAGGTCACGCAGCGCACCGAGGTCCGGCTCGGTCAGGGCGTCCGCCTCGGTGAGCAGCACCGCAGCCTCGAGGCCGCGCGAGCCTGACGCGACCGCCATCGCCACGCAGACCTGGAGCGCACTGAGCTGCAGCGACGGCAGGTCGACGGTGGCGGCGGCGTAGGTGCGCCCGTCGCTGTCGCGCACGGCGGCACCCTCGGCGGCGCCGACCCTGGCCCGGGTGGCGCGGGCGAGGGTGACCAGCTTGGCGTCCTCGGTGGAGAGTGGGCGGTCACCACCAGAGAGATCAGTCATCGCGGTCTCCTTCGTCGTCCTTCTCCGGCTCGGGCTCGACCGGTGTGATCAGGACGGTGCCGATCCGGTTGCGCCGTCCGGACAGGCCCTCGGCCTCGAAGTGCAGCCCGTGTGCCTCGACGTGGGAGCCGGCGATCGGGACCCGGCCCAGGTACTTCGCCATCAGCCCGCCGACGCTGTCGACGTCCTCGTCGTCGACGTCGAAGCCGAACAGCTCGTCCAGGTCGTCGATCGGGTAGCGCGAGGAGACCCGGGCGGCACCGGACGGCAGCACCTCCACCTCGACCTCCTCCTCGTCGTACTCGTCGGTTATCTCGCCGACGATCTCCTCGAGCAGGTCCTCGATGGTGACCAGCCCAGCGGTGCCGCCGTACTCGTCGACGACGACGGCGATGTGCTGGCGGTTGGCCTGCATCTCGGAGAGCAGGGCGTCGACCGGCTTGGAGTCGGGGACGAACAGCGCCGGCCGCATGACCTCCTCGACACGCTGCGTGAACTCGACGTCGGGTGCCTCGAAGTCGCGGCGGACGACGTCCTTGAGGTAGGCGAAGCCGAGCACGTCGTCGAGGTTCTCGCCGATGACCGGGATCCGCGAGAAGCCGCTGCGCAGGAAGAGGGACATGGTCTGGCGGAGGTTCTTGTAGCGCTCGATGTAGACCACGTCGGTGCGCGGCACCATCACCTCACGCGCGATGGTGTCGCCGAACTCGAAGACGGAGTGGATCATCTTGCGCTCGCCCGACTCGATCACCGCCGACGCCTCGGCCATGTCGACGAGCTCGCGGAGCTCGGTCTCCGTGGAGAACGGGCCCTCGCGGAAGCCGCGGCCCGGGGTGATCGCGTTGCCGATCAGGATCAGCAGGCGCGGGATCGGACCGAGGATCGTGGTGACGAACGCCAGGGGCGACGCTGAGAGCAGGGCGACCCGCTCGGGGTGCTGGCGGCCGAGGGTGCGCGGGGCGACCCCGATCGCCACGAACGAGACGACGAGCATGATCCCGATCGAGGTGAGCGCGGCCAGCCAGAAGGCGGTGTCGAGGGCGTTGCGGACCAGCTGGGTCACCAGCACGATCGCGGAGATCTCGCACAGCAGCCGGAGCAGCAGCGCGGTGTTGAGGTAGCGGGCCGGGTCGTCGAGCAGCACGGTCAGCCGGTAGGCACCCGGGCGACCCTCGGCGAGGAGCTCGTCGGCGCGCGCCCGCGAGTACGACGACAGCGCGGCGTCGGCGGCCGAGAAGAGGCCCGCGAGCAGGACCAGGGCGCCGGCGAGGACGATCAGGCCGACGTCGGACGACGTCACTGGCTCCGCCAGGCGGCGAGCAGCTCGTCCTGCAGCCCGAACATCTCCTTGTGCTCCTCCGGCTCCGCGTGGTCGTAGCCCAGCAGGTGGAGGATCCCGTGGACGGTGAGCAGCTCGATCTCGGCCTCGGTGGCGTGGCCGGCGGTCACCGCCTGTCGCTCGGCGACGGCCGGGCACAGGACCAGGTCACCGAGCACGCCCTCCTCGGGCTCCTCGTTGACCAGGCCGGGGCGCAGCTCGTCCATCGGGAAGGCCAGCACGTCGGTCGGCCCCTCCTTGTCCATCCACTGCTGGTTGAGGGACGCGATCGTGTCCTCGTCGACCGCCTTGATGCAGAGCTCGGCGAGCTGGTGGACACGCAACCGGTCGAGGACGAAGCGACTGAGGGCGGCCAGCTGACGGACGTCGAGCTCGTGACCGGACTCGTTGAGGACCTCGATGCTCAACTCCGTGGCACCGGCTTCTGGGACTGGAACTCAGCGCGGGCGTCCGCCTCGTCGTACGCCGCGACGATCCGCCCGACCAGCTTGTGCCGGACCACGTCGTGGGCGGTGAGCCGGTTGAAGGAGATGTCCTCGACGCCGTCGAGGATCCCCTCGATGATGCGCAGCCCGGACTTGGTGCCGCTCGGCAGGTCGACCTGGGTGACGTCACCGGTGACGACGATCTTGGAGCCGAAGCCGAGCCGGGTCAGGAACATCTTCATCTGCTCGGGCGAGGTGTTCTGGGCCTCGTCGAGGATGATGAAGGAGTCGTTGAGCGAGCGGCCGCGCATGTAGGCCAGGGGTGCGACCTCGATGGTGCCGGCGGCCAGCAGCTTGGGGATCGTCTCGGGGTCGATCATGTCGTGCAGGGCGTCGTAGAGCGGGCGCAGGTAGGGGTCGATCTTCTCGCTCAGGGTGCCGGGCAGGAAGCCGAGCCGCTCCCCCGCCTCGACCGCGGGCCGGGTCAGGATGATCCGGTTGACGTTCTTGGACTGCAGCGCCTGGACGGCCTTCGCCATCGCGAGGTAGGTCTTGCCGGTGCCGGCCGGGCCGATGCCGAACGTGATCGTGTGCTTGTCGATCGAGTCGACGTAGCGCTTCTGGTTCAGCGTCTTGGTCCGGATGGAACGACCGCGGTTGGAGAGGATGTTGAGGCTCAGCACCTCGGCCGGGCGCTCGGTCGTCTCCTGGCGGAGCATGTGCAGGACCCGCTCGACCGTCTCGGTCGACATGCCCTGACCGGTGCGGATGATGGTGACCAGCTCGTCGAGGAGGCGCTCGGCGAGGGCGACCTCGCCGGGTTCGCCGTACAGGGTGATCCGGTTGCCGCGGACGTGCACGTCGGCGTCGAAGGACTTCTCGATCAGGCCGAGGTGCTCGTCGCCGGGGCCGAGCAGGCTCACCATGTTGACACTGCTCGGGACCACGACGGTGTGCCGTGTCGTGTGCTTGTCCGTGCTCGCGATGGGATCCTGCCGGTCCCCGCGCTGGTGGCTGTCAGTCATGGATGCCCGGGTGGGCGGCCCTTCCGGTCGGTTGCTGGAGCGGATTCCATGGTACGGGAGCGCTCCCGCAACGACGACCGGTTAGCCACCCGGGTTCACTCACCCGAATGCGACCTGCAGCATGCCGAGGCACATCTCGTCGGTCGTGCCCTCACCCCACGCGACGTACTTCTCGTCC
>JBKJUE010000005.1:0-11954 GCA_046590395.1 Nocardioides sp. | reverse complement strand
CATGACCGAGCGCAACGGCATCTACATCATCGACCTGCAGCAGTCGCTGGCCTACATCGACCGCTCGTACGCCTTCATCAAGGAGACCGTCGCCAAGGGCGGCACCGTGATGTTCGTCGGCACGAAGAAGCAGGCCCAGGAGGCGATCGCCGAGCAGGCGACCCGCGTCGGGATGCCTTACGTGAACCAGCGTTGGCTCGGTGGCATGCTCACCAACTTCCAGACCGTGCACCAGCGCATCAACCGCCTCAAGGAGCTCGACGAGGTCGACTTCGACGACGTCGCCGGCAGCAGCCGCACCAAGAAGGAGCTGCTCCAGATGCGCCGCGAGCGCGACAAGCTCAACAAGTCGCTCGGCGGAATCCGCGAGATGACCCGCACCCCGGCCGCCGTCTGGATCGTCGACACCAACAAGGAGCACCTCGCCGTCGAGGAGGCGCGCAAGCTGCGCATCCCGATCGTCGGCATCCTGGACTCCAACTGTGACCCTGACCTGGTCGACTTCCCGATCCCCGGCAACGACGACGCCATCCGCGCGGTCGGCCTGCTGACCCGCGTCGTGGCCGACGCCGTCGCCGAGGGCCTCATCGCCCGCTCCGGCGCCAAGCCGACCGAGGGTGCCGAGGCCGTGGGCGCCGAGGAGCCGCTGGCCGAGTGGGAGCGCGAGCTCCTGGGTGGCGACGCCGAGAAGGCTGCCGTCGAGGCCACCGGTGGCGACGCCGCGACCGAGACCCCCGCCTCCGAGGCGACCGGTGCCGCATCCGAGGCCCCCGCCGCCGACGCCGCTGCTGAGGCCGTCACCGAGGCTCCGGCCGCGGAGGCCACGACCGAGGCTCCGGCCGCCGAGGCCGTCACCGAGGCTCCCGCCGCGGAGGCCACGACCGAGGCTCCGGCCGCCGAGGCCGTCACCGAGGCCGACTTCGGCCCCGACTCGGCTGCTCCGCTCGAGGACGGCTCCGCCCCGGAGGGCTTCGAGGTCAAGGGCAACAAGGCGTCGATGAAGTTCCACGCGCCCACCAGCCCCTGGTACTCCCGTACCAACGCCGAGGTGTGGTTCAAGACCGCGGAGGCCGCCGAGGCCGCCGGGTTCGTGAACGCCGAGGCCAAGGCCTGATCGACGGTTCCTGGCCCGGACGCCTCGCGCGCCCGGGCCCTGAGCCCGATCCCACGCACCACCCCCACACTCGAGGAAGAGGACATGGCGAACATCTCTGCCGCCGACGTCAAGAAGCTCCGTGAGCTCACCGGCGCCGGCATGATGGACTGCAAGCAGGCGCTGACCGAGGCCGATGGCGACTTCGACAAGGCCTCCGAGCTGATCCGCATCAAGCTCGGCAAGAAGATGCAGGAGCGTGGCGCCGAGCGCGAGGCTTCTGCCGGCCTGGTCGCCACCTCCGGCGGTGCCCTCGTCGAGGTCAACTGCGAGACCGACTTCGTCGCCAAGAACGACGACTTCATCAGCGCCGCGCAGCGGATCGCCGACGCCGCCGACGCGGCCAAGGCTGCGGACGCCGACGCGCTCAAGAACGTCACCCTGGGCGACAAGACCGTCGGCCAGGTCGTCGAGGACCTCGCCATCACGATCGGCGAGAAGATCGAGCTCGGCCGGGTCGCGCACTTCGACGGCCCCACGGTCGTCTACATGCACAAGCGTGCGGCCGACCTGCCGCCCGCCGTCGGTGTCATCGTCGAGTTCCAGGGTGACAACGCCGACGCCGCCCGTGGCGCCGCCATGCAGATCGCGGCGATGCGTCCGCAGTACCTCACCCGCGAGGAGGTGCCGGCCGAGATCGTCGCCAAGGAGCGGGAGATCGCCGAGGCGACCTCCCGCGAGGAGGGCAAGCCCGAGCAGGCGATCGCCAAGATCACCGAGGGCCGGCTCAACGGCTTCTTCAAGGACGTCGTCCTGCTCGAGCAGCCGTCCGTCACCGAGAACAAGAAGACGGTCAAAACCGTCCTCGACGAGGCGGGCGTGACGCTGACGCGTTTCGCGCGTTTCGAGGTCGGCGCCTGACCCAGTAGGGTCTCGACAAACTAGCCCACCGAAGGCTGAGGAGGAGGCCGGTCCGCATGAACCCCGCACGATCAGGGTCAGCGGACCGGCCTTCTCGCACGTCCAGCCGCGCCGTACGAAGGGATGCCCCGTGACTGCCTACAAGAGAGTCCTGCTCAAGCTGTCCGGTGAGGTGTTCGGCGGCGGCAAGGTCGGGCTCGACCTGGACGTGATCAGCGCCAACGCGAAGGAGATCGCCGAGGTCGCCCGCTCCGGGGTGCAGGTCGCCATCGTGGTCGGCGGAGGCAACTTCTTCCGCGGCGCCGAGCTGCAGCAGCGCGGCATGGAGCGCGCCCGTGCGGACTACATGGGCATGCTCGGCACGGTCATGAACTGCCTGGCCCTGCAGGACCTGATCGAGAAGCACGGCGTGGAGACCCGGGTCCAGACCGCCATCACCATGGGGCAGGTCGCCGAGCCCTACATCCCGCGCCGCGCGATCCGGCACATGGAGAAGGGCCGCGTCGTGATCTTCGGTGCCGGAGCCGGCATGCCGTTCTTCTCCACCGACACGGTGGCCGCCCAGCGGGCCCTCGAGACCCGCTGCGAGGTCATCCTGATGGGCAAGCAGGGTGTCGACGGCGTCTACGACGCGGACCCGCACAAGCACCCCGAGGCCGTGAAGTTCGACAGCCTCACGTACGGCGAGTACCTCACCCGGGGCCTGAAGGTCGCCGACGCGACGTCGGTGAGCCTGGCCCGCGACAACAACATCGACATGATCGTTTTCAACCTCTCCCAGCCCGGGTCGATCGCCCGCGTGGTCAATGGTGAGAAGATCGGCACCACGCTCTCGCGCGACTGAGTGTCGCCGCGCAGCCCAACCGCCCCACGTCAGGAGAACCGGTGATCAACGACATCCTCAACGAGGCCGACGGCAAGATGGACAAGTCGGTCGAAGCCACGCGCGAGGAGTTCGCGGCCATCCGGGCCGGGCGCGCCCAGCCCAGCATGTTCAGCAAGATCGTCGTCGACTACTACGGGTCGCCCACGCCGCTGCAGCAACTCGCGTCCTTCACCGCGCCCGAGGCCAGGATCATCCTGATCTCTCCCTACGACCAGGGCGCCATGGGCAACATCGAGCGGGCGATCCGCGACTCCGACCTCGGCGTCAACCCGTCGAACGACGGCAAGCTCCTGCGCTGCGTGTTCCCCGAGCTCACCGAGGAACGTCGCAAGGAGTACATCAAGGTCGCCAAGACCAAGGCCGAGGACGGCAAGATCGCCGTGCGCAACCTGCGTCGCACCGCCAAGCAGAACCTCGAGAAGCTCGAGAAGGACGGCGAGGTCGGCCAGGACGACGTCACCGGCGCCGAGAAGCGGCTCGACTCGATGACCAAGAAGCACACCGACGCCATCGACGAGATGCTCAAGAACAAGGAAGCCGAGCTGCTCGAGGTCTGACGACCACGAGCCCCGACACCATCATGACCGGCCTTCCCGTCACTCCGCCTGCCCAGAAGGACCACGGCCGCGCCGGCCGCAACCTCCCCGCAGCGGTCGCCTCCGCGGTCGTGCTGCTGGGCGGCATCGCCGCGTCCCTGGCGTTCTGGAAGACCGCCTTCATGTTCATCGTGGCCGCCGCGGTCGTGGTGGCGGTGTGGGAGCTGCGCAAGGGCTTCCTCGCCAAGGGGATCGACCTGCCCGAGCCGCCCCTGATGGCCGGTGGAGTGGTCATGGTGGCCGTCGCCTACTTCTACGGCGCTCCCGCGCTCGTGACCGCCACCGCGGTGACGGCGCTCGTGATCATGCTGTGGCTGCTGCGCCGCGGTGTCGACGGCTACGTCATGAACTCCACGGCCTCGGTGTTCACCCTGATCTACGTGCCGTTCCTGGGCTCGTTCGTCGCCCTGTTGCTGGCCGAGGGTGGCAGCACCGGTTTCGACCGGTGGGACGAGGGCGTCAGGGCGATCGTCGTCTTCATCCTGGTCACCGTCGCGTCCGACACGGGCGGCTACGCCGCCGGTGTCCTCTTCGGTCGGCACCCCATGGCTCCGGTCATCTCCCCGAAGAAGTCCTGGGAGGGCTTCGTGGGGTCCACGCTGGCCTGCGTCGCGGCCGGCTGGTTCCTGGTCACCAGCCTCCTCGAGGGCGACTGGTGGGTGGGTGTCCTGCTGGGCCTGATCACGGTGGTCATGGCCACGCTCGGCGACCTGTGCGAGTCGGTGATCAAGCGTGACCTCGGCATCAAGGACATGAGCCAGGTCATCCCCGGGCACGGCGGTCTCATGGATCGGCTCGACTCGCTGCTCGCGACCGCAGCGCCCGCCTGGCTGCTCCTCCACTACCTCGTCTTCACGTGATCCATCTCGTCCGGCACGGTCGTTCGCTGCCGGTGCCGGGCGAGCCACCTCACGCCTGGGAGCTCGACCCCGCAGGCTTTGACGACGTCTGGGCGCTGCGCGAGTCCGGTCGGCTTCCCGTGGGGGCGGTCTGGTTCTGCTCGCCGGAGCCGAAGGCTGTCGCCACCGCGCAGCTCCTCACCGAGGAGGAGGTCGGCATCGTCGACGGCCTCCGCGAGCACCTGCGGGAGACCCCGGTCTGGATCGAGGACTTCCGGGGCACCGTGGTGCGGGCGTTCGCCGACCCCGACCGCCCGGCGTACGACGGATGGGAGCCGCTCAGCGACTGCCGGGACCGCGTGGTCCGGGCCGTCGGCGGCATCCTCTCGGCGCACCCGGACGGGGACGTGGTGCTGGTCGGGCACGGCACGGCCTGGACGGTACTGGCGGCCGAGCTGACCGGAACCGCACCCGATCTCGATCGTTGGTCCGTCATGACCATGCCGGACCTGCTCGTCGTGCCTCACCCGGGAGGGCACGGCCCGAGTGACATGCTGGAGCCATGAACACGGGGACGCACGTCGAGGAGACGACGACCACGGAGCCCGACGGTCGCCCGCCGGACTGGTGGCACCGCGACCACCCGACGTTCACGGCGCTCGCCGGCTTCTTCTCCGGGATGCTGTTCGTCACGGTCGTGCCGGGCGCGTTCGTCGCGATCCTGCGGCTGCTCTTCGAGTACGAGACCGTCGAGGACCTCTTCCCGTTCGTGCTGATCACCCTGGTCGTGCCGATCGCCCTCCTGACCGTTCCCCGCAGCCGGCGCTTCGGCAAGTACCTGCTGCTCGGGATGGTCCTCACGGCGCTGGTCGTCCTCGGCGCCGCGTCCCTCGTGCTCTACTTCATGGTCCGCGCCGACGGCTGACGTTTTCGCCGGTTCCGCGGGCGGTGGGATGATCGACGGAATGTCCTCCGAATCCCCGTCCCCCGAGGCCGCCGGCGCCCGCCCGTTGCCGCTCGTCTTCGACGAGCCGCGCGGCCGCAAGAAGCCCCCGCGGCACCTCGCCGACCTCTCGCCCGACGAGCGCACCGAGCTCGCCACGTCGCTCGGGCTCCCCGGCTTCCGCGCCAAGCAGCTCTCGACCCACTACTTCTCGCGCCTGGTCGACGACCCGGCCGAGATGACGGACCTGCCGGCTGCGCAGCGCGACGAGCTGGTCTCGGCGCTGCTGCCTCCGCTGATGACGCCGCTGCGCACCCTCGAGGCGGACAAGGGGACCACCCGCAAGACGCTGTGGAAGCTCTTCGACGGCGCCCTCGTCGAGTCCGTCCTCATGCGCTACCCGGGGCGCGTCACCGTCTGCGTCTCCAGTCAGGCCGGCTGCGGCATGGCCTGCCCGTTCTGCGCCACCGGTCAGGGCGGCCTCCAGCGCAACATGTCGACCGCCGAGATCGTCGAGCAGGTCGTGGCCGGCGCGAGGTCGCTGGCTCGCGACGAGGTGCCGGGCGGTCCGGGTCGCGTCTCCAATGTGGTCTTCATGGGCATGGGCGAGCCGATGGCCAACTACAAGGCAGTCATCGGCGCCGTACGCCGGCTCACCGACCCGGCGCCCGGAGGGCTCGGCATGTCGGCGCGCGGGATCACCGTCTCGACCGTCGGTCTGGTGCCGCGGATCAAGCAGCTGACCGAGGAGGGCATCCCGGTCACCCTGGCGCTCAGCCTGCACGCCCCCGACGATGAGCTGCGCAACGAGCTGGTGCCGATCAACACCCGCTACTCGGTCGCCGAGACGGTCGAGGCGGCTTGGGACTACGCCCGGGTCACCAAGCGCCGGGTCTCCATCGAGTACGCCATGATGTGCGGCATCAACGACCAGGCGTGGCGGGCCGACCTGCTCGGTGACGTGCTCAACTCGTACGGCGACTGGGGCTGGGTGCACGTCAACCTGATCCCGCTCAACCCGACACCTGGCAGCAAGTGGACGGCCTCCGACCCCGCGGACGAGCGCGAGTTCGTGCGCCGGCTCGAGGCCAAGGGCATCCCGACCACCGTGCGCGACACGCGCGGCAGCGACATCGACGGCGCCTGCGGACAGCTCGCCGCCGTCGAGTAGTCGCTCAGGCCAGGAAGGCCGGGGCGGGCACCAGCAGCTCGGTGTTCCGGGCGTTCTTGGTGCCCCGTCGGTTCTCGTCGCGGTCCTGCCAGTCGTTGGCGGCGAGGAGCCGACCGAGAGCCGCGAGCTTCACCGGGCCACCGAGGTCACCGGGGCGCAGCGGAGCGCCGTGGTCGACCATCGTCGTGAAGATCGACACGGTCCCGTCCTTGTTGTCGGTGAGCTCGACCAGCCGTGACTGCTGCGGCCAGTCGATGTGGGACGCGGTGTTGACCTCCCAGAAGCCGCCGCCGCCCTCGCGGACGTGGGGCCGGATGCTGTTGCTGTGGGTGTGGCCGTTGAACCAGGCCACGAAGTTCTCCTGCGCGAGGAACGCCGCCACGACCAGGTCGCCGAGGATGCGGGTGCCCGTGGGGCCGGCCGCGTTGCCCATCGTCCACGACGTGTGGTGGCTGGCGGCCACGATCAGCCGGTCGCCCGCGCCTGCCAGCTGTTCCTGTAGCCACTCGTACTGGGCCAGGCCGAGGGAGCCGTTGGAGCCGCCGTTCTCGTTGACGGTGTCCATCACGATGAACCGGACGAGACCCTGGTCGAACGTGTAGTAGCACGTGCCGTTCGTGCGGTTCTCCTCGGTGAACCCGTGGCCCTCCGGCAGACCGGCCGTGTTGAAGTGCTCCTCGACCAGCTCGGTCCGGTTGAGGAGACGCCGGTCGGGGTCTGCGGTGACCGTGCGGACACCACCGACCGCCACCGACTTCTGCGACCCGATGGCCTGGGCCTCCAGGGCAGCAGAGTGCTTGAAGTTCCCCTGCACGAGCTCGTCGTGGTTGCCCATGGCGGTCAGCCACGGCATGCCGAGCCCCTTCGCCCGGAACGGGCGGCGGGCCTTGTCCAGGAGACCGGGGACCACGGGGAACCCGTACGTCGAGCGCGGGATGTCCGTCTTCTCACCGGGGGGAGTCCCGTGCGGGTGCCAGAAGTTGACGTCGTAGTAGCCGGGCTCGTTGTCCATCACGCCTTCGTACCGGGTGAGGTCGCCGGAGTCGGGGGTGATGGTGCCGCCGTCGAGGATGTCGATGTTCCAGCGGATCTCGTTGTACTGGGAGTTGTCGGAGTTGTCGCCGGTCTGGACTGCCATCTCGAGCGGCAGGCCCGTGACGGGTCCCTGGCCGATCTCGCGGAGCTCGCGCACCATCGCCTCGGCGATGTGTGCCGTCAGCACCTCCTGGGGACGGTAGGCGGACGACGAGATCCCCTCGCCGGACTCGAAACGCAGCGGCGACTGTGCGTCGAGGATGTGGACGTCGCTGAGCTGGGCGAAGGCGAGCAGGGCCTCGCGGCGTCCCTCTCGGCCGTCCTGGGCAGGTGCGCCCAGTCCGGCACGGACGATGTGCTGCTCACCGGCCCGGCGTACGACGGGGCGCCAGCCGCCCTTGCCGGCCTTGCCCTTGGCGAGGATCGCGTCCAGCGTCGTCCGCGTGGCATTCTCGCGGGCCAGCGGAGAGGTCCCGGCGACGGCCTCGGCGGCGAGCCCGCCGAGTGCTGCTGCGCCACCGATGGCGCCGACGGAGCGGAGGAGGTTGCGGCGGGAGAGATCCATGGCGTCACGCTATGGCCAGGCTGCCGCTCACGTCCCCGAATCGAGCAGGTTCGCCGCTTCCTCGATCGTGTCCACGAGGTGGAGGTGCGGCTCCATCACCCGGTCCCGGGCCAGCGCGGTGAGCAGCGGCCACACGGGGAGGGTCCCGGTCCAGTACTCGACGCCCACCAGCACCATCGGTGCGACCGACGACTCGTCGGCGTAGTAGTTCTCGCAGGCGTCCTGGAAGACCTCCTGGACGGTCCCGCCGGCACCCGGGAGGAACACGATGCCGGCGGAGCAGATCTGCAGCAGGATCGCCTCACGCAAGGCGTTCCGGAAGTACTTCGCGACGGACGTGGCGAACAGGTTGGCCGGTTCGTGCCCGTAGTGCCAGGTCGGGATCCCGAGCGACTCCGTCCCGCTGGGGGAGGCGCTGAGCACCGCGCGCGCCGAGTCCACCCACGCGTCGACCGACGGCCGGAAGGACGGCACCCGACCGAGGACGGCCAGGGCGTCGTCGAGGACCGCCGCGGGCTCGCCGGCCAGGTAGGCGCCGAGGTTCGCCGCCTCCATCGCACCCGGGCCGCCACCGGTGGTGACCACCAGCCGTCGGCCAACAGCGTGCGCGAAGCGCGCGGCCTCGGCGTACGCCGGCGACCCGCGCTGCAGCGCGTGACCGCCCATCACGCCGACCAGCCGACGGTCACGGATCCACGCGGTGAGTGCGCGGTCGACCGCGTGGTCGTGGACGACCTGGGCGAGCAGGTCGGGTCCCCCGGGCCGCTTCGACCAGGCGTAGGCCCGCGCGTCCGTGGACTCGGCGTACTCGGCGGCGTCGTACAGGTCGGTCGGCGAGTAGAGGACCTCCCGGAACGGGTCGACCGGGAGGCCATCCGGTAGCACGATCCGGTCGGTCTCCAGCGGTGGTACGTCGATCGAGCGTCCCCGGGTCTCACGCATGGCTGCATCCTGCCCGACCCGGCTCAGAACGCGTGGGCGATCAGCTCCCCGAACAGGTCGTGGTCGTCGACCTCGAGCCCGCGGGCCCGGAACCACGTGCAGACGTTGGTGCAGTCGCGCAGCAGGAAGTCCATGCCCGCCACGTTGCCGACCAGGTCGACGATCTGCGGCAGGTCGATGATGACCAGCCGCTCGCCCGCCGCCAGGATGTTGTACGCCGACAGGTCGCCGTGGACGATCCCGTTCTGCACCATCACCGTGAGGGCGTCACGCAGCTGGTCGAAGTACGACGCCAGCAGCGCGGGCTCCGGCCGGGTCTGGGCCAGGCGCGGAGCGGTCTCGCCGTCGACGGTGATCCACTCCATGAGGATCTCCGTGCCGTCGATCTGCACCGGGTAGGGCACCGGGAGCCCGAGCGACCAGAACCGTTTGAGCGCGTCCCACTCGGAGATCGCCCACTCGCCGGCGGCGACCTGCTTGCCGAAGGTGCTCTTGCGCTTGATCGCCCGCTCGTCACGGGAGCGCTTCATGCTGCGGCCCTCCGTGTAGGAGGCGGCGCGGTGGAAGTTGCGGTGCTCGGTGCTGCGGTAGCGCTTGGCGGCCATCACGACACCACCCTCGGGATCGTCCGGGTCGGCGCGCTCCAGCAGGAAGACGTCGGCCTCCTTGCCGGTCTTGAGGATGCCGAGGTCGGTGTCGATCGCGGCTTGGGTGGTCACCACCCAGTCGGGGCGTGGCTCCGGACCGCGACAGAGCGGCTCGACGCCGAGCCACGTCGACCAGCGCTGGCCGGCGTGGTCGGGTTCGTCGTACGACTGGAAGTCGAAGACGAACGTGGGGTCGAGCCCGTCGTGCGACGACGGGTCGGTGAGGTGGGTCGGGTCAGTGTTCTGACGGTCGAGCTGGGTGAAGTCGTACGACATCGCGGTGGGTGCTCCATGCGTGAGAGAGGTGGTCTGCGGACAGGCCAAGGACAGTGATGGACATGTCACCGCTCCTCTCGTCATGGGCACGGCGAAGCCGGGCGCTGCATCGATGGTGACGGAGGCCGCCCCGGCTCGCAACCGAATTAGCGAGGGAACGGGAACCAGTTCGTGGCGGTCCGGCACGTCCCTCGATGGCGTAGGTTCCACCACGTGTCCTGCACCTCCGGCCGCACGCGTCGGCCCCGGCGTCCGCACGCCCTCGCCGTCACCGGCCTGCTGGTCCTCGCGCTGTCGGCGTCGTCGGGATCAGCCCAGGCCCGTGCCGTGCCCGTCGGTGCCGTCCCGGGGCCCGGCGACGACGGCGTGGGGGACGCGTACTTCCCCTTCGACGGCAACGGCGGGATCGACGTCGTCGAGTACGAGATCCATGACGACTACCGCTTTCGCGACGGCCGGCTCCGGGGCTGGACCCGGCTCACGGTGCGGGCGACGCAGGATCTCTCGTCGTTCAACCTCGACCTGCTGCTGCCGACCCGCCGGGTGCGCGTCGAGGGTGCCGACGCGGCGTACACCCGACCGAACGACCACGAGCTGAGGATCGAGCCGGCGGTCCCGATCGCCGATGGGGCCACCTTCCACGTCCGGGTTGAATATGCTGGCCGCCCTGGCCAGGTGTCGTGGGAGGGCGAGAGCAACTGGCTCGCCGACCGCCACGAGGTCGTGAGCATGAACCAGCCGCACATGGCGACCTGGTGGTTCCCGGCCAACGACCACCCGCGCGACAAGGCGCTGATGGACGTCCACGTCACCGTGCCGAAGGGCAAGAAGGTGATCAGCAACGGGCACCGGTTGGGCCGCACGGTCCGCGACGGGCGGGCCACCGTCCACTGGCGGGCGCGCGAGCCGATGGCGCCGTACCTCGCCTTCTTCGCGGCGGGGGAGTTCGCGGTCGCGCGCGGGACGAGCCAGGGGCTGCCCTGGTACGCCGCGGTGTCGCGGCAGCTGACTGCCGGTCAGCGACAGACGTCCATGGACATGCTGAAGCGTTCGGCCGAGATCGTCCGGTGGCTGGAAGGAGAGCTCGGTGTCGAGTACCCCTTCTCGACGACGGGTGGGGTCGTGACGTCGTTGCACCCGGGCTTCGCCCTCGAGAACCAGACCCGCCCGACGTACGAGTCCCTCGGCCGCGGCGACACCTGGCTCCTCGTGCACGAGCTCGCGCACCAGTGGTTCGGCGACTCGGTCGCGGTGGAGAACTGGGACGACATCTGGCTGAACGAGGGGCCGGCAACGTTCTTCGAGGTGCGCCACGAGGCGACCCATGGTGGGGAGTCGGCGGGTGCCTGGCTCGACAGCTGGTACGACGGGTCCGGCGCCGACTCGCACCTGTGGGAGGTCACCGTCGCCGACCCGGGCGCCGACGACATCTTCGACTGGCCGGTCTACATCCGCGGGGGGATGACCCTCCAGGCCCTGCGCCAGCGGATCGGTGACGACGCGTTCTGGGAGGTTCTCGGGACGTGGGTCGACGAGCGACGCGAGGGCAACGGGTCGACCGAGGACTTCATCGCGCTCGCCGAGCTTGTCTCCGGCGAGGACCTCGCGGGCTTCTTCCAGGCCTGGGTGTACGCCGACGAGAAGCCGGCGGACACGGCGGCGAACGGTCTGGGCTGATGGGGCGTGGGGGCGCGAGCGGTCCCGTTGCAGCTCACGCAGATTGTCCGCGAAATTCGGTGACGTCGGGCAGTGCACAAGTCGGTCGTGGTGATTGCATTCGAACGTATGTTCGAGTACACTTGATGCATGGACACGGACCTCCTCCCCACCCCCACCGCCATGTTGGCGCGGGTGCGGCAGGTGCGTGCGCTGGTCTGCGCCGGTGAGGTCGAGCTGCTCGGGCTGGCGGTGGAGTGGGCGCTGTCCCACCCCGACCTGAGTGACCCGGTCGACCGGCCCGATCCCGCCGAGGACCCGCACCACGACCCGCTGATCCCGGCGATGGACTGGTCGGCGGGCGCTGCGTTCGCGGCGGCTATC
>JBKJUE010000003.1:0-31416 GCA_046590395.1 Nocardioides sp. | reverse complement strand
GGTCGCGGACGGCGGCTGGGTCACGGGGGCTCCTGGATCAGGGGTTGTTGAGCAGGGGAAGCGCCTCGCTCGTCAGCGAGACCTCGAGCAGGTGCTTGCCGAGCAGGCTCTCGTCGGGCAGCTCGATCGGGTAGGTGCCGGTGAAGCAGGCGGTGCAGAGGCGCTCGGCCGGCTGGGCCGTGGCGTCGACCATGCCCTCCAACGAGATGTAGCCGAGGGTGTCGGCTCCGACGCTCGCCGCGATCTCCTCGGGGGTCAGGCCGTTGGCGATCAGCTCGGCTCTCGTCGCGAAGTCGATGCCGTAGAAGCAGGGCCACTTCACCGGCGGGCTGGAGATCCGGACGTGCACCTCGAGGGCACCGGCCTCGCGGAGCATCCGGACCTGGGCGCGCTGGGTGTTGCCGCGCACGATCGAGTCGTCGACGACCACGATCCGCTTGCCGCGGATCATGTGGTCGAGGGCGTTCAACTTCAGCCGGATGCCGAGCTGGCGCAGGGTCTGGCTGGGCTGGATGAAGGTCCGGCCGACGTAGGCGTTCTTGACGAAGCCCTGGCCGAACGGGATCCCGCTCTCCTCGGCGTAGCCTGCGGCGGCCGGGGTGCCGGACTCGGGCACCGGGATGACCAGGTCGGCGTCGACCGGGAACTCGCGGGCCAGCTGACGGCCCATCTCGACCCGCGCCTCGTGGACGCTGCGACCGCTGATGGTGGCGTCGGGGCGGGCGAGGTAGACGTACTCGAAGACGCAGCCCTTCTGCTCCGGCTCGGCGAACCGGTGCGAGCGCAGGCCCTGGTCGTCGATGACCAGCATCTCGCCGGGCTCGACCTCGCGGACCACGCTGGCGCCGATGGTGGCCAGGGCGGCGTCCTCGCTGGCCACGACCCAGCCCCGGTCGAGCCGTCCCAGCACCAACGGGCGGATCCCCTGCGGGTCCCGGGCGGCGTACAGGGTGTCCTCGTTCATCCAGACGAAGCAGAACGCACCCTTGAGCTGCGGCAGCACCTCGAGCGCCCGCTGCTCGAGCGACGTTTCGGGATGGTGGGCGAACAGTGCCGTGACGAGGCCGGTGTCGTTGGTCGACCCCTCGACCCCACGGGTGTGCAGGTCCAGCTCGTCGGTGGGACCCGGCAGGTCCACCACCATCCGGGAGAGCGCGTGGGTGTTGATCAGGTTGCCGTTGTGGCCGAGCGCGATCGAGCCGTCGGCGGTGGGGCGGAAGGTCGGCTGCGCGTTCTCCCAGGTGCTGGCACCGGTCGTGGAGTAGCGGCAGTGGCCGATGGCGAGATGGCCCTTGAGCGAGGCGAGCGTGGTCTCGTCGAAGACCTGGGAGACCAGCCCCATGTCCTTGTAGACGAGGATCTGGCGGCCGTTGCTCACCGCGATGCCCGCCGACTCCTGGCCGCGGTGCTGCAGGGCGTAGAGCCCGAAGTAGGTGAGCTTGGCGACGTCCTCACCGGGGGCCCACACCCCGAACACGCCGCAGTGGTCCTGGGGGCCCTGGTCGTGCGGGTCGAGGGCCGCGGTCAGCCGGCCGTCGCCACGGGTGCGTGTCCTGGGGGGCTTCTGCACGTTATGAGTCTAGAGGCGGTCGTGCCTCCCACCCATTCGCCGTCCCGGGGAGTCTCCGGCACTGGCACAAAGGCGTGACACACGTAACATGGGCCACCAGCCATCGAGGAGCGCGCGCACCATGACCCGGGACCCCCACGAGCACGTCGATGCGAGTCCGGTCGACCGCTCGCCCGCGTGGTCCCAGGGCGACGCGCTCGAGTTGATTGCGGAGGGGGTCACCGACCTCGCGGGATTCGGCATCGCCGCGATCAGTGTGGTGCGTGACGACGGCAAGCTCGAGCTGATCGCGATCTCCGGTGACGACGGGGCCGCCGAGGGCATCCGCGGTCGTCGCACGCCCGTTGCCAGCTTGATGGCCGAGCTGGAGAAAGCCGACGACTGGGGTCTGCTGAAGTTCATCCCTCACGAGCGCCTGGACCTCGGAACCGGAGAGGAGGCCTGGGGCTGGGTGCCCGACGCCGACCTGACCCCGGGCAACGAGCCGGACTCCTGGCATCCGCTCGACATGCTGGTCGCCCCACTCTACGACGACCAGGGCAACCTCCGTGGCACGCTCGCCATGGACCTACCGCTCGACGGGCGACGCCCGGGCGCACAGCAGCGCCAGGTCCTCCAGACGTACGCCGAGCAGGCCGGCCGGGCAGTCGTCACGGCTCTGGAGCGCGAGGCCCTGGCCGAGCAGGTCCGGCTCGCCGACGCCGCCCGCACCATCGTCCGCAACGCCAGTGCCCAGCTCAGCATGGACCGGATCCTGGCCGACAGCCAGGAGGCTCTCGTCGAGGGCTTCCAGGCACAAGGCATGTGGCTGCAGACCTTTGACGAGGACGGCCAGGGCACCGGCGCGATCTACTCCTCCGACGGCACGAAGGTCGAGCTGCCGGACGTGCTGGTCACGGTGGCCGAGAACTCCGCACGCAGAGCCTGGGCCCTGCAGCGGGTCGAGGTCGTGTCCCGGGACCGACCTTTCGGCCCGACGATCACCGCGGAACAGGGTGACATGATTCTCTCCTTCCTGGAGGGCATCGGGATCGCGTCGATCCTCTTCACCCCCCTCGGCGCCGGTCCGGAGTGTCTCGGCAACCTGGTCCTCACCCGGTCCGTCGGTCAGCGGGACTGGACCGACCACGAGTCCACGGCCGCGCTGGACATCGGCCACGACCTCGGCCGCGCCATCCTCAACGCCCGCACCTTCGAGCGCGAGCACCACCTGGTCGAGGAGCTGCAGGCGCTCGACACCTACAAGAGCCAGCTGATCGCGACCGTCTCGCACGAGCTGAAGAACCCGCTCACCGCGATCACCGGCCACCTCGAGATGCTCGAGAGCTCCCCGGACGTGACTGGCACCATGCAGTCGTCGCTCAAGGCGATGGACCGCGGGGCACGGCGACTGGCCAAGGTGATCGACGACCTGCTGCTGCTGTCCAAGGTCGGCGACCCGCACTACCCGATCATCCCCGTCCCGGTCGACGTCCGGCGGACGCTCGACGAGGTGCTCGACCTGTCCTCGATGGCCGCCGACCGCAAGTCGCTGGACATCGTCGTGGAGGCACCCGGGACGCCCGTCCTCGCCAACGGCGACGCCGACGAGCTCGACCGCGTCTTCGCCAACCTGGTCAGCAACGCCGTCAAGTACACCCCCGCCGGGCGACGGATCACCATCAGCCTCGCGCTCGAGGACGGCGCGGTCGTGCTGCGCTGCACCGACCAGGGCATCGGCATCTCGGAGGAGGACCAGGGGAAGCTCTTCCAGGAGTTCTTCCGGTCCACCAACCCGCAGGCGGTCGCCGAGCCGGGCACCGGCCTGGGCCTCGCGATCGTCAAGCGGATCGTGGAGCGCCACAACGGTCAGATCGGGCTGACCTCGGTGCTCGGCCAAGGCAGCACCTTCACGGTCTCCTTGCCGGCCGCCTGAGGTGCAGGAGTCAGCGAGAGCCGAGCTTCGCGAGCAGCAGGGCTTCGGCCAGGACGACCCGCTCGAACTCGGCGAGGTGGAGGCCCTCGTTGGCACCGTGGGCCCGGGTGTCGGGGTCCTCCACGCCGGTGACGAGCACGCTCGCCTGCGGGAACGCCTCGAGGAACTCGGCGATGAACGGGATCGACCCACCCACCCCCATGTCGACGGGCTCGGTGCCGTCCCACGCCTCGGTGAACGCCGCTCGCGCCGCGTCGTACGCCGGACCGGTGGCGTCGATCTGGGTGGCCTCACCGGTGTCGACGACGGTGACCGAGAGCTCGGCGCCCCACATCACGTGCTGCTCGAGGTGTCGGGTCAGGCAGCCCACACCGTTGGCGGTGGTGTCGCCCGGGGCGATCCGCATGGAGATCCGGGCCCGGGCGGCGGGCACGAGGGTGTTGCTGGCGCCGTCGACCTTGGGGGCGTCGAGGCCGGTGATGCTGATCGCGGGCTTGGTCCAGAGCCGCTCGACGACCGAGCCGTCGCCGATCCAGCTGACGTCGGCGGTGGCGCCAGACTCGGCGCGGAGCCGCTCCTCGGGGTAGTCCATGTCGGCGGCGGGCCCTTGGTGGAGACCGGCAACGGCGACGGCGCCGGTGTCGTCATGCAGGCTGGCGATCAGCCGGCTGAGGGCCATCAGTGCGTCCGGCACCAGCCCGCCCCACATGCCGGAGTGCACGGCGTGGGTCAGGGTGCGGACCTCCACGTCGGCGCGGACCAGGCCACGCAGGCTGGTCGTGAGGGCGGGCACGCCGATGTCCCAGTTGCCGGAGTCGGCAATGACGATGACGTCCGCCGCGAGCCGCTCCCGGTGCTCCCGGAGGAGCGCGGGCAGGGTGTCGGAGCCGACCTCCTCCTCGCCCTCGATGAACATGGTGACGCTGACCGGGAGGTCGTCGCCGAAGACCCGCAGCGCCCCGAGGTGTGCGGCGATGCCGGCCTTGTCGTCGGCCGCGCCGCGCGCGTACAGACGGCCGTCGCGTTCGGTGGGCTCGAACGGCGGGGAGTCCCAGTCGGCGTGGTCGTTCTCGGGCTGCACGTCGTGGTGGGCGTAGAGCAGGACCGTCGGCGCACCCTCCGGTCCCGGCTTGTGGGCGATCACGGCCGGTGCCCCGCCGTCGGCGGTCACGATCTCGACGCTGGCGAAGTTCTCGGCACGGAACAGCGCGGCCACCGCCTCGGCGCTGCGCTGCACCTCGCCGGCCCGCGCCGGGTCGGCGCTGACCGACTCGATCCGCACCAGGTCCTCGAGGTCCTGCCGGATGCCGGGCAGCACGGACTGGACCCGGCCGCGGATGTCGTCACTCATGTGCGCCAATCTATCGGGGCGGTCACACCCGGCCGGGCCCCAGAGGCAGGTACGGCGAGAGGTCGGCCCGCTCGCCGCTGGCGCGGAGCCGGCCGGCTGCCTCGGCGTCGGGCCAGGTGAGCGCCCCGGTCGCCAGGGCGACCCAGGTCTCGGCGTCCAGCTCGACGACGGCCGGGGGCGTCCCCCGCGTGTGCCGGACCCCGGGCACGACCTGCACCGCGGCGTACGGCGGGACCCGCACCTCGACCGACCGTCCGGGGGCCCGGGTCTCGAGCAGCGCGAGGTAGTGCTTGGTGAGCAGCTTCAGGTCGGCCGGCGAGCGTTCCCCGGAGTCGAGGCGGGCGCGGGCCTGGGCCACGAGGGCCGGGTCGGCCACACGGAGACGAGCGGGCATCAGGACTCTCCGCCATCCTCGGCGACGCGCTCGTGCGCGAGGTCCGGGTGCGGCAGCACCATGGCGTGGACCAAATAGGTGATGCGCCCGTCGTCGCGACCACGGTTGCGCTCGGACCAGCGGTGGAGCAGGTCGCCGAGCTCCTCGGAGAATGCGACGGCCTCCTCCTTGGTGAACCTCACCGCGGTCTCCATGGTGGCGCGGTGCTGACCGGGCGTCCGGTCGTCGCCGTACGCCGCATCGACGACCTGGTGGGCGGAGGCGGCCTTCTGGCGCATGAAGACGCGGGCGGCGGCCTTGCCGCCGGGCTGGGCCTCCATCTCACCGACGCTGACGCTGAAGGTCTCGCTCGAGGTGCGCCAGACCCGGTCGCGCTGGTCTCGCGCCTCCTCGGGGGCCTCCTCGATCAGGCCGTACTTCGCGAGCTGGCGCAGGTGGAAGCTCGCCTGGTTGGCGGGCACGTCGAGCACCCGGGCGAGATCGGCGGCCCGCATCGGACCGGTGGCGCTGAGCTCGGTGAGGATCCGGTTGCGCACCGGGTGGGCGATCGCACGCAGCACCCGGGGGTCGTGGATCCGTCCGCCCCCTTCGTCGGTCATGGCACGACCCTAGCAAAGTTTCGCACGTTCTATTGCGCACTGTTAGTTGCGCAATATATGTTGCGCATGTGACCGGCTACCGCTCTCTCGTCCGCAACCACGACTTCACCGTCCTCTGGGTCGGGCAGACCGTCTCCGAGCTGGGCAACCACGTGAGCATGTTCGTGTTCCCGCTGCTGGCCTACCACCTGACCGGGTCCGCGCTGGCGGCCGCCGCGGCCGAGGCCCTGCACCTGCTCGGGGTCGCCGCGACCCTCCTGCCCGCGGGCGTGCTCGTCGACCGCACCCACCGCCGCCGGTTGATGCGGATCGCCAGCGGTAGTGGCGTGCTGCTCTACGCCTCGCTCGCCGTCGCTGGAGTCGCCGGGAGCCTGACCCTCCCCCACCTGATGGTGGTCGCGCTGCTCACGGGCGTCGGGGCCGGCATGTTCGCTCCCGCCGAGATCTCCGCGATCCGCACCGTCGTCCCCCGCTCCGACCTACCGACCGCGCTGAGCCAGAACCAGGCCCGCCAGCACGTCGCCGGCCTGCTCGGGGCCCCGCTCGGCGGGCTGTTGTACGGCGTGACCCGGTGGCTCCCGTTCGCGGTGGACGCACTGAGCTTCGCCGTGTCCTGGGTGCTGCTGGGGCGGATCCGCGCGGACCTCTCGGCCCCCGAGGCGACCGGCCCGCGTCGCCGGCCGCGGCAGGACATCGCCGAAGGCCTGCGCTACACGTGGTCG
Organism: Nocardioides sp.; assembly: GCA_046590395.1. Taxonomy (GTDB): domain Bacteria; phylum Actinomycetota; class Actinomycetes; order Propionibacteriales; family Nocardioidaceae; genus Nocardioides. The sequence continues at coordinate 24,865 of JBKJUE010000003.1, read as the reverse complement.
CGGCCCTTCTTCCGGGTGATCGTGATCTGGGCGCCCCTGACCAACCTCGTCATCAACGCCCTCTTCTTCGTTGCCCTGCTGCGCCTCATCGAGGGCGGCTTCGATCCCGTGCACATCGGCCTGGTCAGCACCGCCGCTGGCGTCTCGGGCATCCTCGGGGCGCTCGCCGCGCCGTACATCATCGACCGGGTGCCGACCGGCTGGCTCACCATCCTGGCGGCCTGGAGCTTCCTGCCGCTGGTGGTGCCGATGGTCCTGTGGAACCACCCGGCGGTCGTCGCCGCCGCGCTGGGGGTGGGCCTGTTCCTCAACCCGGCCGGCAACGCAGGCGTCGGCTCCTACCGGATCGCGGTGACCCCGGACGCGCTCCAGGGCCGGATCCAGTCGACGATGCAGTTCGTCTCGATGTCCGCGATGCCGCTCTCCCCCGTCCTGGCCGGGGTGCTGCTCAGCACCCTGGGCGGCGGCCGGGCAGTCGCGGTCCTCGGCATCCTCACCGCGCTGGTCGCGCTGATCCCCACCCTGAGCCGGACCGTGCGCGGACTGCCCCGGCCGCGGGACTGGGTCACCGACGACGCGGCCCGCACCTCGCCCGACCAACCTGCCGTCCCGGTTTCAAGCTGCCCAACATCTTGAGACCGTGGTCCCGGACCTAGGCGATCGCGTCCAGGATCTCCAGGGTCCTGGCCCAGGCATCGGAGCCTGTGTCGATGACGACGAAGTGATCGCCGTCCACCTCGACCAGCTCGGCCCGCGCGCCGGCACCCGTCGCCGCTGCGACGTATGCCTCCGACTGGCTGATCGGCACGATCACGTCGTCCCGACCGTGGACGCACCACACCGGCGCGTCGAGCGGGACCTGCTGCAGGGGGTCGTACGCCGCGTCCTGCGGGCCGGGCGGGTGCCCGAGGAAGGCCTCGACGGCGTCGCCACCGAGACCGGCGTCGTGGGCGCCGCGGAGGTCGAGGACCCCGGCCTGGGAGATGACGTGGGTGACGGGGACCCGCGGCTCCGTGCGACCTGCGGCCCAGGTCGCGAGGTGGCCACCGGCGGAGTGACCGAGAGTGACGACGGTCGAGATGTCGAGCCCCTCGACCTCGGCGAGCGCGTCGATGCCGGCCGCCACGTCGTCCAGGGTCTCGGGGGCGCCACCACCGTTGCCGACCCGGCGGTACTCGAGGTTCCAGGCCGTCCAGCCGAGATCGGCCAGCGCCGCAGCGAGCGGTTGGCCGAGCGTGAGGTCGTACTGCGCCTTCCAGAAGCCGCCGTGGATCACCACGACCACGCCGCGCGACGCACCTTCGGGCGTGTAGAGCTCGGCGAACTGAGCCGCGTCATCGCCGTAGGCGACCCTGCCGCTCGACGGTCTCACCGGGTCCTCACCGCACGCGGACAGCAGACCGGCTCCGCCGAGGGCTCCCAGGCCGACCAAACCGAGGAGCGTACGGCGGTGCACCGGGACGTCACGCGAGGGCAGCGGGGAGGGTGGCGGTCCAGGCGGCGCGGAGCTCGTCGACCGGCACCTCGAACTGGCCGTCCACCGCGACGGTGTCGCCACCGGTGCACCCCAGCTCGGTGAGGGGTACGCCGTGGCTCGCGGCGAGCGAGGTCAGCCGCTCGACGTCGCCGCTCGGGACCGTGACGAGACACCGGGCCGCGGACTCGGAGAAGAGACCCAGGAAGGCGTCGCCGGTCAGCGAGACTTTCACCCCGATCCTCCGGTGGAACGCCGACTCGGCCAAGGCCTGCGCCAGCCCGCCGTCGGACAGGTCGTGGGCGCTGGTGACGAGGCCGAGGGCCGCGGCGAGCAGCTCGGCCAGCGACTTCTCCGCCGCGAGGTCGACCTTCGGCGGCAGCCCGCCGAGGTGGCCGTGCACGACGTGGGCCCACTCCGAGCCGGACAGCTCCTCGCGGGTCTCGCCCAGCAGCAGCACCGTCTCGTCCGCGGCCTGGAAGCCCGACGGGGTGCGCTTCGTGACGTCCTCGATCACGCCGAGGACAGCGACGACCGGGGTCGGCAGGATCGCGGTCTCGCCGGTCTGGTTGTAGAGGCTGACGTTGCCGCCGGTCACCGGGATGCCCAGCTCGACGCACGCGTCCTTGAGGCCGCGGCAGGCCTCGGCGAACTGCCACATCACGTCGGGGTCCTCGGGTGAGCCGAAGTTCAGGCAGTCCGAGATGGCCAGCGGGCGGGCACCACCGGTGGCCACGTTGCGGTAGGACTCGGCCAGCGCGAGCTGCGCCCCGGCGTACGGGTCGAGCTTGGCGAAGCGGCCGTTGCAGTCGGTCGAGACCGCGACGCCCAGGTTGGTCTGGTCGTCGACCCGGATCATGCCGCTGTCGCTGGGCTGGGCGAGGACGGTGTTGCCGCGGACGTAGCGGTCGTACTGGTCGGTGATCCACGACTTGTCGCACAGGTTGGGCGAGGCGACCAGACGGAAGAGGGTGTCGCGGAGCTCGTCGCCGGACGAGGGGCGCGGGAGCGACTCGGCGCCGTCGGCCTGCAGGGCGTCCTGCCAGGCCGGGCGGGCGAACGGGCGGTGGTAGGTGGGGCCGTCGTGGGCGACGCTGCGCGGGGGTACGTCGACCACGCGCTCGCCGTGCCAGTCGATCTGGAGGCGGCCGGTGTCGGTGACCTCTCCAACCACGGTGGCGTCGACGTCCCACTTGGCACAGATCGCCAGGAAGGCCTCGACGTCGTCGGGCTCGACGACCGCCATCATCCGCTCCTGCGACTCGCTCATCAGGATCTCCTCGGGAGCCAGGGTCGAGTCGCGCAGCGGGACCGTGTCGAGGTCGACGTGCATGCCGCCGTCGCCTGCGCTGGCCAGCTCGGAGGTGGCGCACGAGAGGCCCGCGCCGCCGAGGTCCTGGATGCCGGCGACCAGCCCGGCCGCGAAGATCTCGAGGGTGCACTCGATGAGCAGCTTCTCCATGAACGGATCGCCGACCTGCACGCTCGGGCGCTTGGCCGGGCCACCCTCGTCGAACGTCTCCGAGGCGAGGATGCTGACGCCGCCGATACCGTCGCCACCGGTCTTGGCGCCGTAGAGGATGACCTGGTTGCCGGCACCGGACGCCTTGGCGAGGTGGAGGTCCTCGTGACGCAGCACGCCGACGCACAGGGCGTTGACGAGCGGGTTGCCGACGTAGGTCTCGTCGAAGACGGCCTCGCCGCCGATGTTGGGCAGGCCCAGGCAGTTGCCGTAGCCGCCGACGCCGGCCACGATCCCTGGCAGCACCCGGTGCGTGTCAGGCGCGTCGAGCGGGCCGAACCGGAGCGGGTCCATGACGGCGACCGGACGGGCCCCCATCGCGAGGATGTCGCGGACGATGCCGCCGACCCCGGTCGCGGCGCCCTGGTAGGGCTCGACGTACGACGGGTGGTTGTGGCTCTCGACCTTGAAGGTGACCGCGTAGCCCTGGCCGATGTCGATGACGCCGGCGTTCTCGCCGATGCCCGCGAGCATCTTGCCGACCGGCGTCTCCTGCGGGATCTCGCTGAACTGCTTCAGGTGCACCTTGGACGACTTGTAGGAGCAGTGCTCGCTCCACATGACGGAGTACATCGCCAGCTCGGAGCTCGTCGGGCGGCGGCCGAGGATCTCGCGGATCCGTTGGTACTCGTCGGGCTTCAGCCCGAGCTCGGCCCACGGCTGCCCGTGAGCGGGGTCCTCCGCCGCGACGCTGACGGTGTCGAGCCCGCCACCAGGAGAGCGGGTGGATTCGGTGCGGGGGGTCTCGGGCACGGGCGACAATCTACCGACCCCACGAAGTGGCAGCTTCTCCGGTCCGAAGTGGCAGCTTCGCGGACACACCGAGGGGACGTCTTGCCACTTCGAGGCAGCATTTCTGCCACCTCGTGGGGGAGTTTCTGCCACTTCGTGGGGGAAGAACAGTCCTGTAGTTCCTCTTGATCTCTGTTACTGGTGTGATTGGTGAGGTTATGGTGACTTGGCTACGACGGCCCGTCCGCCTTCCCCTGGAGATCCGCGCCATGTCCCGCCCCGTTGCCCGTCCCCTCGCCGCGCTGGTCGGCCTCCTCGCCGGCCTGCTGACGGTCCTCGCCCCGGCCGCGCCGGTCCAGGCCGACAACGTGGTCACGCCCGGCGACTTCACCGGCTACGGCTTCGACCAGTGCCTCGCCCCGACCCAGAAGTCGATGAACACCTGGCTCAAGCACTCGCCGTTCCTGTCGGTCGGCATCTACATCTCCGGCGACTCGCGCGCCTGCCGGAGCCAGCCGAACCTCACCCAGGACTGGATCGCCACCCAGCTGCGCAAGGACTGGCGGCTGCTCCCGATCACCCTCGGTCCGCAGGCGTCGTGCAGCACGCGATTCCCCCGCTACGGCGACGACGAGACAATCAAGCCCAAGCCCGGCGCGAACGAGCGCTACCGGCCCGCTCGACGACAGGGCCGGGCCGAGGCCGCCAGTGCCGTCGCCGCGGCCGGGGCACTCGGGATCGTCCCGGGCAGCACCCTCTGGTACGACCTCGAGGGCTTCGACCACACCAACAAGCGCTGCCGCGAGTCCGCCCTCTCGTTCCTCAGCGCCTGGACCACCCGCCTCCACGAGCTCGACTACGTCTCCGGCGTCTACTCGAGCGTCGGCTCCGGCATCAAGGTCCTGGACGACGCCCGGGTGGAGCGCCCGAAGGCGTTCGACCTGCCCGACGCGATCTGGCTGGCCCGCTGGGACGGCGAGGCGAACACCAGCTCGTCGTACATCCGCGAAGACGGCTGGCGTCCGGGAGGCCGGGTCAAGCAGTACATGGGCGGGCACGACGAGACCTGGGGTGGGGTGCGGATCAACATCGACCGCAACTTCCTCGACCTCGGCAAGGGCTCGTGGGCCGCCCCCGAGGTCCACTGCAAGGGCGTCGTGGTCGACCTCGCGGACTACGGCCCGGTGAAGCCGGACTCGACGGCCACCGACCGGGTCAGCGCCCTGCAGTGCCTGCTCAAGGAGCAGGGTGTGTACGCCGGCAAGGTGAACGGCACGTACTCCCCCGCCACGATCGAGGCGGTGCACGCGTGGCAGGAGCAGCGAGCGCTCGTCGTCTCCGACACCTGGACCCGCACCGCCTGGATGACGCTGCTGTCGGCCGGACCGCGCAAGATCGTGAAGTTCGGCTCCGCCGGCTCCGAGGTACGACGGATCCAGCGGGCGCTCAACGCCGTGAGCCGGCAGACCCAGCTCGAGGTGACCGGGGTGTTCGCCGGCGCGACCGACAAGGCCCTGCGGGCCTACCAGCAGCGGGTCGACCTCACCGCCTCCGGCGTGGCCGCCCCGAACACCTGGAAGGCCCTGCGCACCGGCCTCCGCTGAGCCCCCGCCCCCTGTAACGCGGTGTTACCCAAACTGGTGCGGGGATATTGCGCTTGGGCAGTTTTGGTAACACCGCGTTACATGCGCTCAGGCGGGCGGACCGACCAGCAGGGCGACGCCGGTGAGGGCGGCGAGGCCCAACGCACCGGCGGCCAGGCCGCGGGCAGGGTGGCGGAGCAGCCAGGCCACGAGCCGCTCGCCCGGCCCCGACGCGGCGGCGCCCACCAGCCGCCAGGAGTCGTCGAGGGCACCGCGCCGCTCGGCGTACCTCTCGAACGGCACCGTCGCGAACGGCGGCACCGCGCAGACCAGCCCAGCCACCAGCAGGCGGAGGGACCAGCGCTGGTCGACGGCCACGAGCACCGTCACCAGGCAGTACGCGATGAACACGACGCCGTGGACCATGCCGAAGACCCGGACACCGAGCTCCGTGGTCTCGGTGACGTACTTGAGGAACATGCCGGTGAGCAGCAGCGCCCAGGTGACCGCCTCGGCGATCGCGGCCCGGCGGAACAGGGTCAGAGGAGTCACGACAGGACGGACTCCGCGAGCGAGGTGAAGAAGCCGATCCCGTCGGTGCCGGCGCCGGTGAGGTCCTCGACGGCGTGCTCGGGGTGCGGCATCAGACCGACCACGTTGCCGCGCTCGTTGGTGATGCCGGCGATGTCGCGCATGGAGCCGTTGGGGTTGTCGTCGAGGTAGCGGGCCACCACGCGGCCCTCCCCCTCCAGCAGGTCGAGGGTCGCGGCGTCGGCGACGAACCCGCCCTCGCCGTTCTTCAGCACGACGGTCACCTCGGCACCCTCGGCGTAGGCCGACGTCCACGGGGTCCGGTTGTTCTCGATCCGCAACCGCTGGTCGCGGCAGACGAACTTGCGGTGGTCGTTGCGGATCAGCGCGCCCGGCAGCAGGTGTGACTCGCAGAGGATCTGGAAGCCGTTGCAGATGCCGAGGACCGGCATCCCCCGGTGCGCCGCCTCGACGACCTCCGCCATCACCGGCGAGAACCGGGAGATCGCACCGCAGCGCAGGTAGTCGCCGTACGAGAAGCCGCCGGGGAGCACGATCGCGTCGACGCCCTGGAGGTCGTGGTCGCCATGCCAGAGGGGCACGGCCTCGTTGCCCCCGATCCGGACGGCGCGCTGGGCGTCGACGTCGTCGAGGGAGCCGGGGAAGGTGACGACCCCGACCTTCACGAGCGGCCTTCGGCGATCTCGTGGACCGAGTGCTCCTCGACGTGGACCTCGAAGTCCTCGATCACGGGGTTGGAGAGCAGGGTCTCGGCCATCTGGCGGACCTCGGCGAGCACCTCGTCGGTGAGCTCGCCCTCGATCTCGAGCTCGAACCGCTTGCCCTGGCGGACATCGGCGACGCCCTTGAACCCCAGCCGCGGCAGCGCGCCGAGGACGGCCTTGCCCTGGGGGTCGAGGATCTCGGGCTTGGGCATGACGTCGACGACGACACGGGCCACAGGGGACTCCTTGGCAGCGGGGGCGATGGCGCGACCGAGTCTATCCGTGGCTCAACGACACGCTGACCCGCACGAGGGTTCGGGCGGGTCAGCGTCAGTGGGGGTCAACGGGTGATGGCGCTCTTCCCGAAGGACGGACCGAGGTCGGCGTCACCGTACGCGCCCTCCTCCATGCCGCCGAGCGTGCAGTTGCGACAACCAGCAGATCGCGCGGCGGCTCGTGCTCAGCGACAAGACCGTCAGCAACCGGGTGTCCGACATCCTCGCCAAGCTGCACGCCCGCAACCGCGCCGAGATGGTGGCGCGGGACGCCGGCCTGGGTGCCTGAGCGCGCCGCCCCGGGTCTCAGGACAGCTCGCGCTTCAGGATCTTCCCGGTGGCGGTCATGGGGAGCTCGTCTACGAACTGAACGATCCGCGGGTACTTGTAGGAGGCCATCTCGGCCTTCCCCCAGTCGACCAGGTCCTGCTCGGTGACGTCGTCGAAGTCCTTGTTGCGGATGACCACGGCCTTGATCTCCTCGCCGTGGCTCTCGTGGGGTACGCCGATCACGGCGGCGAGCGAGACCGCCTCGTGCTGCATGAGCACCTCCTCGACCTCCCGCGGGTACACGTTGTAGCCGCCGCGGATGATCATGTCCTTGGACCGGTCGACGATGTAGTACCAGCCGTCCTCGTCCCGACGACCCAGGTCACCGGAGCGGAACCACCCGTCCCGGATCGCCTCGTCGGTCGCCTCGGGGCGGTTGTAGTAGCCCTTCATGATGTTGTGGCCCTTGATCGCGATCTCGCCGACCGCGTCCGGCCCGTCCTCGATCTCGTTCCAGTCGTCGTCGATCAGCTTCATCTCGACGCCGGGGATCGGCACGCCGATCGAGCCCGGCCGCACGTCCTCGCCGTACGGGGAGAAGCTCGCGACGGGCGAGGTCTCCGACAGGCCGTAGCCCTCGAGGATCGTCACGCCGAACTTGCTCTCGAAGTCCTTGTGCACCTCGACCGGCAGCGCGGAGCCACCCGCGGCCGCGACCCGGAGGTTGTGGGCGATCTCCTTGACGTCGATGCTGCCGTCGAGCGCGCCGAGCAACCCCCAGTACATGGTGGGTACTCCGGCGAAGAAGCTGATCCTCTCCTTGATCATGGTGGCGAGCGCGGGCCCGGCCTCGAACCGCGGCAGCATCACGACCGTGCCGCCGAACGCGAAGGCGCCGTTCTGGATGACGGTCTGCCCGAACGAGTGGAAGAGCGGCAGCACGCAGAGGTAGGTGTCGGGGTTGACCGGATCGGCGCCGAAGAGCTCCTTGCCGGCCCGCGCGTTGTCGATCATGTTGCGGTGCCGCAGCTCGGCGCCCTTGGGCTGCCCGGTGGTGCCGGAGGTGTAGAGGATGACCGCGGTGTCGTCGTCATCGGTCGGCACGGTCTCAAAGGTCGGCGGCTGCCCGGCGGTCGCGGCACCGAGGGTCTCGGTGCCCTCGATCGGCGAGTCCGCCGTCGGGTCGACGGTGATCACGAAGAAGTCGGTGCACCCGTCGGTCTCCCGGAACCCGGCGTGGCCCTCCTCGCCGATCGGCAGCTCGGCGGTGCCCTGGAAGCAGAAGTAGGCCTTCGCGTCGGAGTCGGCCAGGTGATAGGCCACCTCACGTCCCTTGAGCAGGATGTTGAGGGGTACGACGGTCGCGCCGGCCTTGAGGATGCCGAAGTAGACGATCGTGAAGTACGGCAGGTTGGCGCAGCTCAGCGCCACCTTGTCGCCGGGCTGGATCCCCCGGGAGACCAGCAGGTTGGCGACCTGGTTGGCCGCGCCGTTCACCTGCGCATAGGTCAGGCGGGTGTCGCCGAGGACGACGGCTTCGCGGTCGGAGTGGTCACGGGCGGAGTCCTCGAGCAGGACCGAGAGGTTGGTCATGGCCACGACCCTAGCCACCGGGGCGAAGGGTCAGGAACCCCTGCGACTCACGGCCACGACCACCAGCGCGACGCCGAGCCCGGCGAAAGCGGGGCCGATCAGCGCCCAGGTCTCGCTCCCGGTCATCGAGCTGCCGCCGACGTACCCGAGCCCCTGCAGCGTCCAGAGCAGCCCCACCGCGAACATCAGGACGCCGAGCGCCACCGCCGCTGCCTTGCCCAGGGTCATGCCGCTGAACCTATCTGCCGCGCCGCACGCTCGAGGTCACCCTTGACCCCCAGCGGCGCCAGCCGCCGGAGCAGGAAGCCGGCCGGGGCCAGGGCCCGGGGGACCCGAAGCTCGAACGTCGCCACGACCTGGGTGCCGACCGCCAACGGATGGAAGTCGAGGCGCAGGTCGGCCTCGATGCCGCGCCAGGTGCCGGTCTCGGCCCAGGCCACGCCGGGCTCGGCCAGGGTGGTGGTCATCCGGGGCTTCACTCCGACGGCGGTGACGTCGAGCCAGGTGGTGCCGACCCCGCCGTCCCCCTGCACGTCCTCGACGCGGCGCAGGCTCGACTGCCACGCAGGTCGCTTGCCCGGGTCGACGAACCACGCGTAGACGTCGGCCACGGGTGCCGCGAAGTCGACGGTGACGGCATTCTGCGGTCTGCGGGCCATCAGAAACTCGTGCCCGTCAGCCGTTCGTAGGCCTCGACGTACTTCGCCCGGGTCCGCTCGACGACCTCCGGCGGCAACGGCGGCGGGACCTCCCCCGACGTCCGATCCCAGCCGCTCTCCGCGGAGGTGAGCCAGTTGCGGACGACGTCCTTGTCGTACGACGGCTGGGCGCGGCCGGGATGCCAGTCGCCGGCCGACCAGAACCGGGACGAGTCGGGGGTCAGGACCTCGTCGGCCAGCACCATCGTGCCGTCGGGACGGGCGCCGAGCTCGAGCTTCGTGTCGGCCAGGATGATCCCCCGGTCACGGGCGATCCCCTCCGCGCGGCCGTAGACCGCGAGCGTCAGCCGCCGCAGCTCGGCAGCGGTCTCCTGACCCACCCGGGCGACGACGGCGTCGTACGACACGTTCTCGTCGTGGTCACCGAGCTCGGCCTTGGTCGCCGGGGTGAAGACGGGCTCGGGGAGGCGGCTGCCGTCGACCAGGCCGGCCGGGAGGGTGAGTCCGCAGACCTGGCCGGTCGCGTCGTACTCGCGGAGCCCGGAACCGGTGAGGTAGCCGCGGGCCACGCACTCGACCGGGAACATCGCCAGGCTCTCGCAGACGACGGCCCGCCCCCGGACCGCGTCGGGCACGTCGGTCGAGACGACGTGGTGGGGCACCAGGTCGGCCAGCTGACCGAACCACCACAACGACATCCGGGTCAGGATCTCACCCTTGTCCGGGATGGTCGTGTCGAGGACGAAGTCGTAGGCGGAGATACGGTCGCTCGCCACCATCAGCAGGTGACCGGCGTGCTCGCCGGACTCGAGCCGGTAGAGGTCGCGGACCTTCCCGGAGTGGAGGTGGACGGCGCCGTCGAGCTCGGGTGCGTCCGGGATGTTCAGGTCCATGCGGGGAACCCTATCGACGCCACGGAGCCGGCCGGCCCTGCAGCCACCACTGGAGCCGGCGGGTGATCCACGGCAGGGCGAGGTAGGTCATCACCGGCGTCATCACCAGCACGGACACCAGCACCCGCAGCACCAGCGGGAGGCCGTCGACGTACCTGCCCGACAGCCAGTTGACCACGACGCTGAGCGGGAAGAAGACGAGGAAGATGACGATGGCCTGCTTCCACCGCGGTGGCGCCGTCGGTGCGGACGGTGCGGTCTCGATGGTCTCCACCGAGCGCGGCTCGTCGAACCAGCCCTCGATGCCGGTGCGCCGCTCCTCGCGCGACGCCCCGATCCGGCCCTGCGCGGCGGACAGCCACCAGGCTCGCTGGCCCGACGCCTCCCACACGGCGAGGTGGTCGGCGCTGGCGAAGCGGTAGAGCATGTGCCACTCGTCGGAGTCCTGGGACGGCCGGACCCAGCCGGCGCCGAGGAAGCCGTCGAACCTCTCGGCGAGCGATGTGCCGGCCTCGACCCAGGCCACCATCTCGGCCGTGTGCGCCGGGTCGATGTGGCGGACGACGGAGACGGTGACCGGTGTGCTCATCCCGAAAGCGTGGAACCTGCCGGGACCCCGGCGCAAATCGGTCGCACCTGCGATCAGCGGCGCAGGCGCGGCGTCGTGGTGACCGTCACTTCACCTCGATCGCGTACAGCAGCGCCGTCTGGCTCTCGGCGGCGGTCCCGGTGAGGTAGACGTTGTAGGCGTCCGAGGAGAGCGTCGCCGTGGTGATGTCGCCCATGACCGCCTCCTCGTCGACGGTGAAGCCGGCGCCCTCGAGGAGCGACACTCCTTCGGCCACGGCCTCGTCGGACGGGACGTCGACGTAGATCGAGATCTGCCAGCCCTCGTCCTCCGCACCCATGGCAAGCTGGATGTCGCCGTCGACGAGCGGGATGTCGTCCTCCGGGAAGCCGTCCGGCAGGTCGCCGCCCATGCTCACGGTGCCGTCGGAGTTCTCGATCGTGATGTCGTCGCCGTCCACGTCGACGTCGACGTCCTCCCCGGCGTCCTTGGCCGCTTCCTCGATGGCGTCCTCGGCGCGGTCCTCGTCGGATCCGCATCCGCCCAGGACCAGGGCCGATCCGAGCGCGAGGGCGACCAGCGCCGATCTGCGTCGTGACATGAGGGCTTCCCTTCGTCGGATCCCCCGGGCACTCGATTGAAGCATCGCCCGAACGACCCCGGAATAGCCCGAACGGATCCCCGCACCACCCTCGGGTTGGTGGCTGCGCTCGCTGGCGGCGTCTCGACGCGGTCGCGCGCCGATCTACTGGGCCGCCGAACCCCAGGCCGGGCGGACGACGCCGGGGTGTTCGACACGCAGGCGTTCGTACGCCGCCAGCACGTCGTCCGGGACGTCGACGTGGTCGATGAATCCGGTGCCGCGAGGGCCGTAGCCGTCCTCGTCGTCACGGAGCCGTCGTACCTCACCGAGGGCGAGCGAGGTGAACCGCTCCCGCGTCCAGACGGGTGTCCCGCTTCCGTCGCCGACGGCGTCGGCCGCGACGCGCGGCAGGAACGGCGCGAAGCTGGTGAGCCTCACCTCCGGGCCATGCGCCAGGGCCCGCTCGGACAGGACTCTGTCGAACACGGCATGCGTCCGGCGCTGCATCGTCGGGTCCTGCACGACGACGACCGAGGCGACGTCCGGCCACGCGGCCAGCATGCGCACCGAGTGGGCGCCGTTCTCACCGCAGTTGGTCGACTCCTCCTCGGTCGTCAGCGCCGAAGCTGGTACGCCCAGGTGGCGTTCAAGGATCTCGGCCAGGACGGCGGCCTCGCTCCGTCCCTCAACCACCACGTCGTACGTCGGATGGGCGCGGACGGCCGCGTGGAGGTGTTCCGTCGAGTGCCCGGTGCCACCGGACACGAGGATCCGTCCGACGGCTCCGTCGTGGAACGCGGTTGCGGCGACCTCGACCGACGGCAGCACCGCACTGCCGCACAGGACGAGCACGTCGACCGGCCGGGTGGGGTCGAGGGCCGGCACGTCCCGGCGCGCGAGGAACCCGGCGATCAGCTGGAGGTCGCCCAGGTCCATCGATTCTCGGCGGCTAGAGGATCGCGCCGGGGGCATACGCCGCTGCCCCGGGGTGGCGATCGACGACGACGGCCACCCGACGGCAGACCTCGTGGACCTGCTCGACCGCGGCACCCGTGAAGGTGATCGGCTCGGCGACGAGGGACGCCAGCTGGTCCGCCGTCAGGCCGAGCCGCGCGTCGGCGGCGAGGCGTGCGAAGACGTCGTTGTCGGCCTGGCCCTGGCGCATCGCCAGCGCGACCCCGACGGCTGCCTCCTTGATCGCCTCGTGCGCGGTCTCGCGGCCGACGCCGTTGCGGACCGCCGCCATCAGCACCTTGGTGGTGGCGAGGAACGGGAGGTAGCGGTCGAGCTCACGCTGGATCACCGCGGGGAACGCGCCGAACTCGTCGAGCACGGTGAGGAAGGTCTGGAACAGACCGTCGACCGCGAAGAACGCGTCCGGGAGTGCGACCCGGCGTACGACGGAGCACGAGACGTCGCCCTCGTTCCACTGGTCACCGGCGAGCTCGCCCACCATGGAGAGGTAGCCGCGCGTGACCACGGCCAGCCCGTTGACCCGCTCGCAGGACCGCGTGTTCATCTTGTGCGGCATCGCCGACGAGCCGACCTGGCCCTCGGCGAAGCCCTCGGTGACGATCTCGTTGCCCGCCATCAGCCGGATCGTGGTGGCCAGGTTGGAGGGCCCGGCGGTCAGCTGGACGAGCGCGGAGAGGACGTCGAAGTCGAGGGAGCGCGGGTAGACCTGCCCGACGCTGGTCAGCGTCCGGTCGAACCCGAGGTGGGCGGCGACCCGCTGCTCGAGGTCGGCCAGCCGGGAGGCGTCGCCGTCGAGCAGGTCGAGCATGTCCTGCGAGGTGCCCATCGGGCCCTTGATGCCGCGCAACGGGTAGCGCGCGATCAGCTCCTCGACCCGCTCGAGCGAGATCAGCATCTCGTCGGCGACGGTCGCGAACCGCTTGCCCAGCGTGGTCGCCTGCGCGGCGACGTTGTGGGAGCGGCCGGCCATCACGGTGGTCGCGTGCTCGGCGGCCAGGTGGGCCAGCCGCGCCACGGTGGCCACGGTCCGGTCTCGGAGGAGGGCCAGCGACTGCTTGACCTGCAGCTGCTCGACGTTCTCGGTCAGGTCGCGGGAGGTCATCCCCTTGTGGATGTGCTCATGACCGGCGAGGGCGCAGAACTCCTCGATCCGGGCCTTCACGTCGTGCCGGGTGACCCGCTCGCGGGCGGCGATGGAGTCGAGGTCGACCTTGTCGGCGACGTTCTCGTAGGCCTCAACCACCCCGTCCGGCACGTCGATGCCGAGGTCGCGTTGGGCCTTGAGGACCGCGATCCACAGGTGCCGCTCGAGCACGATCTTGTGCTCCGGCGACCAGAGGCGGGCGAGGTCGGCTCCGGCGTACCGGGTGGCGAGGACGTTGGGCACGGTCACGTACCTGATTCTCCCATGCCCCACGGGGTGGAGCTCAACTCCCACTTCGCGGAGGGATGAGCGCCACCTCGTGGGGTCAGCGACCGGCGGCGATGTCGGTGCGGTGCTGGGCCCCCGGGAAGGCGATGCAGTCGACGCCCTGGTAGGCGGTGTCGCGTGCCGTGGCGATGTCCGTGCCGGTACCGATGACGGCGAGCACCCGTCCGCCGGCGGTGACGAGGTCGTCGCCGGCCAGGGCGGTGCCGGCGTGGATGACGTGGACGCCGTCCAGCGCCTCGGCGGCGTCGAGCCCGGTCATCACGTCGCCGCTGGACGAGGACTCCGGGTAGCCCTTGCTGGCGAGGACGACGGCCACGGCGGCGCCGTCCTTCCAGGCCGGGGGCGCGACGTCCGCGAGGGTGCCGGTGGCGGCGCCGTGGAGCAGCGGGGACAGCGGCACGTCGAGCAGGGCCAGCAGCGGCTGGGTCTCCGGATCGCCGAAGCGGGCGTTGAACTCCACGACGCGCACGCCCTTGGACGTGAGGGCGAGGCCGGCGTAGAGCAGTCCGGTGAACGGGATGCCGCGCCGGGCCATCTCGTCGACGGTCGGCTGCAGCACGTCGCGCAGGACGTCGTCGACGAGACCCTCCGGCGCCCAGGGCAGCGGCGTGTAGGCACCCATGCCGCCGGTGTTGGGGCCCTCGTCGCCGTCGAAGATCCGCTTGAAGTCCTGCGCGGGCAGCAGCGGGTAGACCGTCGCACCGTCGGTCTCGTTCCAGCCGCACAGCGCGAAGAGGGAGACCTCGGGACCGTCGAGGTACTCCTCGACCAGGACCCGCCGGCACCCGGCTGCGTGGGCGAGAGCCGCCTCGCGGTCGTCGGTGACCACGACGCCCTTGCCCGCGGCGAGCCCGTCGTCCTTGACGACGTACGGCGCACCGAACGCGTCGAGGGCCGCCTCGACCTCCTCGGGGTGCACGCACGAACGCGCGTCCGCGGTCGGCACACCGGCGGCGGCCATGACGTCCTTGGCGAACGCCTTCGAGCCCTCCAGCTGGGCGGCCTCGCGGGACGGACCGAAGCAGGCGATGCCACGGGCGGTCACGGCGTCGGCGACCCCGGCGACGAGGGGGGCCTCGGGCCCGACGACGACGAGGTCGACCGCCAGCGCTTCGGCCAGGTCGGCCACTGCGGCCCCGTCCATCGGGTCGACGTCGTGGAGCGTGGCGACCGAGGCGATGCCGGGGTTGCCGGGGGCCACGTGGACCTCGGTCACGTTCGGGTCGAGCGACAGGGCTCGGGCCAGGGCGTGCTCACGGCCGCCGGTGCCGATGACGAGGGTCTTCACGTGCGCAGAGCCTAGTGGGGCGCCGACCGGCGAGCGATGGAGACCGCGTAGGCGCGGGGCCGGTACTGCAGGATCGGGTCCTCGGACAGCGTCAGCCCGTCGATGACGCGCACCGGGTCGAACACCTCCAGGCCGCCGCCGGCCTCCGGGTCGGGCAGCGTCGCCGTGACCTCGACCGTGCCGGCGACGAAGTCGCGGGCACCCTTCCAGACCGACATCGGGTCGTGCGGGTCGTCACCCGGGGCCGCGACCGTCACCCACAGGTCGAACCGGACCGCGCCATGCGCCAGCCGGGCCTCCATCTCCTCGCGCAGCCGCTCGCGCCCGGTGAACTCCTGGTCCAGGCGGTCCGCGGCCGTCGCCTGCGGGACGAACCGGTACCGGACCCAGCTCAGGGCACCGTCCGCGGCGAGCCATCCGTAGGCGTGGATCGGGAAGTAGGACTTCTCCGCGAACGAGTGCGGGGGGACGATCGACTTCGCCTTCACGTTGACGAGAAAGGGAACGACCGCGTCGGGGTGCCGGGCGAGGAAGAGCGGCAGCAGGTGGGGCTTGGTGATGGCCTCGGTCAGCTGGACGAAGGCCTCCGGCGTGCGGACCGGGAAGCGCGGCGCCGTCTGGGCGAGCAGGTCGGTCGCACCGACCGGCGTCCGGAACTTCACCGCCATGCCACGGATGTCCAGCGCCTTGTCCGGCACCTTGGGGTTGCCGCCGGCGTTCGACCAGCGCACCAGCACGGGCACCGTCTCCCCCTGCAGGTGGGCTGCCCGGCACAGCGACGCTGCCTCGGGCGTCGCGGTGAACGTCCCGTCGTAGAACTGGCCGCGGGCGTGCAGCGACCGGTGCCCGGTCGGGTTGCGGTACGCCGCGTTGATCCTGTCGATCGCCACCTCGGGGTCCATGGGCCGACTCTAGGTCTGCCGTGGCCGGACGCGCGCCTCGTACGCCGCCCGGGCGGCTGAGTCCACGTCGGCGAGCGCCTTGTCGGCGCCGAAGGCCCGCGCCATCCCCTCCTGGACCCGCCGGGGCAGCGCCATCGTCATCTTGGCCATCGGCTGGGTCCACCGGGGCACCCAGGCCTCGGCCACCGGCGTCCGGATGGTCTCGACGATGACCTCGGCGACCTGGTCCGGCGTGATCGTCGGCACGCCCCTGGTGGCGGGCACTCCGGCGGAGAGCTCGGTGCTCACGATCGCCGGCAACACCATGCTCACGTCGATGCCCGACTCGGCCAGCTCCTGGCGAGTGGCCTCGGTGAAGCCCACGACGGCGTGCTTGGAGGAGGAGTACGTCGCACCGCCGGCGGCAGCGACCCGGCCCACCGCGGAGGCGACGTTGAGGATGTGGCCGCGACCCCGCTCGATCATGCCCGGCGCAACGGCCTTGGTGCCCCAGATGACCCCGAACGTGTTGACCTCGAAGATGCGCCGGGTCACCTCGTCGGTCTCCTTCAGGACGTCACCCAGCGGCATGATGCCGGCGTTGTTGACGAGGACGTCGATCGGGCCGGCGGCGTCGACGAAGGCTCGCCACGAGTCGGTGTCGGTGACGTCGAGGGGGTGGAACTCGGCACCCAGCGCGGCCGCCGTGGCCGCCCCGAGCGTGGCGTCGGTGTCCCCGATGATGACCCGGGCGCCGGCGGCGACGAGCCGGGCCGCGGTGGCCTCGCCGATCCCGCGGGCGCCGCCGGTGACGGCTATGGACATGAAGGACAGGTCACGGGACATCGGGTTCTCCTCGATCAGTCGTGGACGATCAGGCTCTGTTCGCGCCCGGGACCGACGCCGACCGCCCAGATCCGGGTGCCGGACATCTCCTCCAGCGCGAGCACGTAGTCCTGGGCGTTCTTCGGCAGCTCCGCGAAGGTGCGGCACCCGGAGATGTCCTCCCACCAGCCGTCGAGCAGCTCGTAGACGGGCTTGGCGTGGTGGAACTCGGTCTGGGTCATCGGCATCTCGTCGTGGCGCACGCCGTCGATCTCGTAGGCGACGCAGACCGGCACCTTCTCCCAGCTCGACAGCACGTCGAGCTTGGTGAGGAACAGGTCGGTGAGGCCGTTGACCCGGCTGGCGTACCGGGCGATGACGGCGTCGTACCAGCCGCAGCGACGGTCCCGACCGGTCGAGACGCCGACCTCACCGCCGACCTTCCAGAGCTTCTCGCCGTTCTCGTCGAACAGCTCGGTCGGGAACGGGCCCGACCCCACCCGGGTCGTGTAGGCCTTGATCACGCCGATCACCCGGTCGATCTTGGTCGGCCCGATGCCGGCGCCGGTGCAGACCCCGCCCGCGACCGCGCTGCTGCTGGTCACGAACGGGTAGGTGCCGTGGTCGACGTCGAGCATCGTCGCCTGGGCACCCTCGAAGAGCACCGTCTCGCCGCGGTCGAGCGCGTCGTTCAGCAGCAGCGACGTGTCGACCACCATCGGCCGGAGCCGGTCGACGTACGACAGGAGCTCCTCGACCACGGCGTCGACCTCGATCGCGCGGCGGTTGTAGACCTTCGCCAGGACGTGGTTCTTGAGGTCGAGTGAACCCTCCACCTTCTGCCGGAGGATCGACTCGTCGAAGAGGTCGGCGATCCGGATGCCCAGGCGGTTGACCTTGTCGGCGTACGCCGGCCCGATGCCGCGGCCGGTCGTGCCGATCTTGTTCTTGCCGAGGAAGCGCTCGGTGACCTTGTCGACCGTGGAGTGGTAGGGCGCGATCACGTGGGCGTTGGCGCTGACCACCAGGTTGGCCACGTCGACGCCGCGCTCGATCAGCGAGTCGAGCTCGCGAAACAGCGCCTCGGGCGACACCACGACCCCGTTGGCGATCACCGAGGTGGCGCCGGGGGTGAGGATGCCGCTGGGCAGCAGGTGGGTGGCGAACTTCTCGCCGTTGACCACGATGGTGTGGCCGGCGTTGTGGCCGCCGCTGGTGCGGACGACGTAGTCGATGGTCTCGGTGGTGGCGAGCAGGTCGGTCGCCTTGCCCTTGCCCTCGTCGCCCCACTGGGCACCGAGGATCACGATCGCGGGCATCGCATCCCTCTCGTCGGTCGCTTGTCCTGAGCCTGTCGAAGGTGAACCTGCCGGGACCCAGAAATACGAACAGCCCCGGCAACAGCGCACCGGGGCTCTTGCGAGCCAACGCTACCAAAGGCTGAGTCAGGGGCTCGGGTCCGTGGGCTAGGGTCCGCCCCGTGGACTCACTGCTCGTGATCACCAACCAGGGCGCCGGCACGGCCGACACCGAACGGCTCGACCTCGCCCTGGCAACGCTCTTCGACCGGGCGTCGATCGAGGTCACGGCCACGTCGAACCCCGGCGAGCTCGACGGGGTCCTCCACCGCGCCGGGTCCCGCACCATCGTGGTCGCGGGTGGCGACGGCAGCCTGCACGCCGTCGTCTCGGCGCTCTACCGGCGCAACGACCTGAACGGCGCGGTCCTCGGCCTGATCCCGCTCGGCACCGGCAACGACTTCGCCCGGGCGATGGACATCCCGCTCGACACCGAGGAGGCCGCCCAGGTCCTGGTCGAGGGCAAGGCCCGTCCGGTCGACCTGATCGTCGACGAGCTCGGCGAGGTCGTGGTCAACCACGTGCACGTCGGTGCGGGGGCACAGGCCAGCCGCAAGGGTCACAAGTGGAAGCAGCGGCTCGGGTCGATCGGCTACCGCAAAGTCAACCTCGGCCGCCTCGGCTACCCGGTCGGCGCACTCCTGGCGTCCTTCAAGCCGCCGTACGTCCGGCTCCGGGTCGAGGTGGACGGCGAGGTCATCGTCGACGTCGACCACCCGGTCCTGATGGTCGCGATCGGCAACGGCCCCGGCGTGGGCGGTGGTGCGGAGCTGACGCCCGGGGCCGACGCCGAGGACGGCAAGCTCGACATCATGATCTCCCGGTCGCTGGGGCCCCTGGCCCGGTTCGCCTACGCCTTCCAGGTGGCCCGCGGCACCCACGAGGAGCGCGACGACGTGATCGCGCTGCGCGGCAAGACGGTGTCGATCTCCGGCGACGCGTTCTACTGCTCGGCCGACGGCGAGATCTACGGCCCCGAGCGCAACCGGACCTGGCACATCGAGCCCGCGGCCTACTCCATGGTCCTGCCGACCTGACGCACAGAGGCAGCCCTTACAACCACCCCCGCCGCACCGCCTCCACGCCGGCCTGGAACCGGCTGTCGACACCGAGGTCGATCAGCAGTCCGGCCACCCGGCGACGGACGGTGCGCAGGCTCATCCCGAGCGTGCGGGCGATCTGCTCGTCGCGGGCACCGGCGGCGAGCTGCTGCAGCAGGAACCGCCGCAGCTCCGGGCGGGCCTCACCGAGGTCGAGGTGCGGGACCGCGACGGCCCGCTCCCACATCAGCTCGAACAGCAGGGTGAGCGCCTCGACCAGCCCGCGCTGGCGGACCAGGAGGCGCGGCTCGTCGGCGAACCCGAGCGGCTCGGGCAGGACCGCGTGCGTCGACCCGATCACGATCAGCCGGGTGGGCAGGTCGGAGATCACCCGGATCTGCTCGCCGGCCTGGGCGCGGGCGCGCAACGCGTCCGGTGCCTCGTGCAGCGCGCGCAGGGGATAGATCGCCCGGGACCGGCGCCCGGAGGCGATGGCGGCGCCGACCACCTGGGCCATGGCGGACTCGCGCGGCATCCGCCACGCATCGGGCCGCAGCCACAACAGGTCGCCCCGACTCTCCTCGATCAGCGTCGTGAGCAGCTGCAGCGGGTTGCCACCGCTGCTGACCTCACCGTCGAGGATGCCGAGGTCCTCGACGTCACCCGGGCGGGGTCGGGTGACCGCGGCGGAGAGGAAGGGCAGCGCCGCCGACAGCTGGACCAGCCGGTCGCGGGCGAGCTCGGCCGCGACGGCCTCCCGGCGGATCTGGTGGGCCATCACGTCCGTCAGCGCCCGGACCACGATCCGGCCGTCCGCGATCCGGGCGATCTCGCGGGTGACCAGCGGGGAGATCATCTCCGGCAGGTCGTCCACGCCGACCCCGAAGGCGTCGGCCACGACGCCGAGGTCCTGGCGACTCAGGGGGAGGAGTCGCTGGTACAGCCGCTCGTCCTCCCGGGACAGGCCGAGGGCGGACAGGACGGAGGACGGGGTGCGAACAGCGCTGCGCGGCATGCTGGCATCTTAGTGACAGCGGCATTCACGAGCCCTGTGGCACGGATAGGTCAGTGCGATGCTGAGCCCAGCGTCAATGGTCGCGATCTCGGGTCGCGGACCAGCGCCACGACCCACGTCGGGGGATGTGGTCGATGGTGACGCTGGAAGGCGCCGGAACCGTCATGGACGGGTCCGGCGCCTTTCCGCTGTCAGCGCCGGTCCTCCGCTCGGGTAGCGTTTCCCCTTCCGAGCCGACCCCGACGCAGGAGCAGCAGACACCCATGGCACGAGGCGGACAGCAGGGCGACCCCACCGACTGGGTGACCCGGGCAGCCGACGACGCCATCCGGCACGCGGGAGGTGACGAGGCCGTCGCCTCCGGCGCGACCGTGACCGTCGCGTCAGGGATCAGCCCGTCGGGGCCGATCCACCTGGGCAACCTGCGCGAGTTCCTCACCGTCCATTTCGTCGCCGAGGAGCTGCGCCGCCGCGGCGTCACCACCCGCCACCTGCACAGCTGGGACGACTTCGACCGGTTCCGCAAGGTCCCGGTCGGGGTCGACGACGCGTGGAACGAGCACATCGGCCGCCCGCTCTCCGCCGTCCCGGACCCCTGGCACTGCCACGACTCGTGGGCCACGCACTTCAAGGCGCCGCTCCAGGCCGCCCTCGCGGAGATGGGCTGCGAGATGGACGAGCTCAGCCAGACCGAGCTCTACAGCGCCGGCACCTACCGCGAACAGATCCTCACCGCGGTCCGCCGCCGTGACGACATCGACCGGGTCCTCGCCCGCTACCGGACCAAGGCCGCTCCGGAGCCGGAGTCCGAGGAGGAGGCCGCCGACCTCGCCGACTCGGTGGCCGCCGACGACGACGTCGACCCCGACGCCGTGGCCGGTCTCGAGCGCTTCCCCTTCAAGCCCTACTGCCGGACCTGCGGTCGCGACACGACCCACCTCACGGCGTACGACGACGACACCACCGACCTCTCCTACACCTGCCAGTCGTGCGGGGAGTCCCACGTCACCAACCTGGCCACGCAGGACGAGGGCAAGCTGGTGTGGAAGGTCGACTGGCCGATGCGGTGGGCCTTCGAGGGCGTCGACTTCGAGCCCGGTGGGGTCGACCACGCGACGCCGGGATCGTCGTACACCGTCGGCAAGGAGCTGGTGAAGGAGATCTACGGCGGCCGCGCGCCGTCGTTCGTGGGCTACTCCTTCGTCGGGGTCGCCGGCATGGCCAAGATGTCGTCGTCCAAGGGCGGGGTGCCCACCGCCACCGATGCGCTGCAGGTGCTGGAGCCGGCCATCCTGCGCTGGCTCTACGTGCGCCGGCAGCCCAAGCAGGCGTTCAACATCGAGTTCGGGCCTGAGGTGGTCCGGCTGTACGACGAGTGGGACGCGCTCGGCCGCAAGGCTGGCGACCCGGACCGCCGGGACGCCCAGGTGCTGGCCTACGAGCGCGCCGTGGCCACGACCTCGGCCGGGCCACTGCCCACGCCCCCGGTCGTCGTCCCGTTCCGGGTGCTGTCCTCGGTCGCCGACGTCACCGCCGGGTCGGCCGAGCAGATCAGCCGGATCGTCTCCCACGTGGGCCACGCGCACGGGTCGGTGTCCGACCTCGAGCCGCGACTGTCGCGGGCGATGGCGTGGACTGCCGAGTTCGTCCCGGCGGCCGACCGGACCATCGTCCGGTCCGCTCCCGACACCGCCCGGCTCGCCTCGCTGTCGGAGCGCGAGGCCGGCTGGCTCTCACTGCTGCTCGACGGGCTGGGCGAGCTCGGCACCCGCGACCTGGACCTCCAACCGGTGACCACCCTCGTCTACGGCGTCCCCAAGCTCGCCCACGGCCTCCCCGTCGACGCCGACCCCACCGACGAGGTGAAGGTGGACCAGAAGGAGTTCTTCAAGCTCCTCTACAACCTGCTGGTCGACAAGGACCGCGGCCCTCGCCTGCCCACCCTGATCGTCGCCCTCGGCGCCGACCGGGTGCGCTCGCTGCTCGCACCGTAGCGTCCATGTAACGCGGAGTTACCCAAACTCGCACCGCGCTATTGCGCTCGGCAAGTTCGGGTAACTCCGCGTTACATGTCTCGTGGGTGGGCATCCGGGCCAGCAAGTGCTCCCAGCTCGACCGTCACGGCCGGTCGTCCACAGGCGACCGTGGGCTGATCGCGAGGCTGTAGCTGCAGACCGAGAGTGGGGTCATGCACCCCCGGCTCCTTGGGCGACTCAACCGGCAGCGCGGACTGGTCCGCCGCAACGAGGCGATCGACTGCGGGGTACCCGAGCACGAGCTCGAGGTGCTCCTGCGACGCGGAGTGCTGGTGGTCGTCCGGCACGGTGTCTACGCCCTCGCGTCGGAGTGGAACACGCTCGACCCCTACACCGAGCAGCCGATCTGGCGAGCCAGGGCCGCCCACCTGACCATGACCACCGACCACGTGCTGAGCCACGACTCTGCGGCCCGTGAGCTCGGACTCGCCATTCTCCGACCGCGCGTCGAGCTGGTGCACATCACCCGTCCCGACGTACGTGGCTCGCGCACCGAGTACGGCGTCAAGCACCACGGCGCCGTCTTCCGCGACGACCAGGTGGTCGACGTGGACGGCATCGACGTTCTCGACATGGCCCGGACCGCAGTCGACATGGCCCGTGAGCACGGCATCCCGGGCGGGCTCCCGACGTTCGACGCTGCACTCCGCGCCGGCACTCCCCGTTCGGCGTTCACCCGCGCGCTCGCCCCGATGCGTTCGTGGCCACACGTGCGCTCTGCCCGGGCGTGCGTCCAGCTGGCCGACGCCGGCGCCGAGAACCCAGCCGAGACACTGGGTCGCATCATGCTCCACGAGCTCGGTGTCGGTCCGATCGAGACGCAGTTCCCCGTCCCGGTCCCGGGAGGCGTGGCGTGGTGCGACCTGCGGGTCGGCCGCCACCTCTTCGAGGTGGACGGCCGGGTGAAGTTCCTGCGCGCAGACCGGGGCGGCGTCGCCACCCGTCCGATCGAGGACGTGTTGTGGGACGAGAAACGACGACAGACCGACGTGTGCGCGCATGGCCTCGGGATGTCGCGCATCATCTGGCAGGACTTCTGGCCACCGCACCGTGCCGCGGCGCTCCGGCGGCTCGGCCGCGAGCTCGCGATGACGCGTGACCGCTACGGTGACACGCTCCCTCCCGACCTGGAGGAGTTCGCGCAGCGGATGCGCGGACTGCGTCGCAGCGCCTGACACCCGGGCCGGCGCGCCCGGCCCCACGTGGGAGGCTGGGGCCATGAGCAACATGGACCTGATGGCCGGACCCCCGCCCACCCACCTGCCCGATGACCCGGCGACCGCCGAGCTCGACGGAGGAGCGGCACCGGCTGACGTCGTACGTCGTCACCCCGCGTCGCCCTTCGCGTGGGCGGCGCTCGCCGACCAGGCCAAGGCCGCCGGCGAGGACGACGTCGCCGTCTACGCCTACTCCCGCGTCGGGTACCACCGCAGTCTCGACATGCTGCGACGCAACGGCTGGAAGGGGCACGGCCCGGTCCCGTGGGAGCACGACGCGAACCGCGGGTTCCTCCGCTGCCTGGCCCTGCTCGCCATGTCTGCCCGCGCCATCGGCGAGAGCGAGGAGTGGGAGCGCTGCTCGAGCTTCCTGCGAGACTCCAGCCCCGCGGCGTACGACGCCCTGCTGGGCTGACCCCCGCTCATGTAACGCGGGGTTACCCAGACTGACCCAGCGCCATTGCACTGAGGCAGTTTGGGTAACCCCGCGTTACAAGGGACCCGGCCACTCAGACGCCGAGCGTGGTGCCGGTGGAGCGCAGGTTCTCGCACGCCTCGACGATGCGGGCTGCCATGCCGGCCTCGGCCGCCTTGCCCCACGCGCGGGGGTCGTAGAGCTTCTTGTTGCCGACCTCGCCGTCGAGCTTCAGGACGCCGTCGTAGTTGGCGAGCATGTGGCCCGCGACGGGGCGGGTGAAGGCGTACTGGGTGTCCGTGTCGACGTTCATCTTGATGACGCCGTAGTCGACGGCCGCGGCGATCTCCTCGGCGGTCGAGCCGGACCCACCGTGGAAGACCAGGTCGAACGGCTTCGCGCCGGCCTGGAGCCCCAGCTTCGAGACGACCGCCTCCTGGGCGGCCTTCAGGATCTCGGGGCGCAGCTTGACGTTGCCGGGCTTGTAGACGCCGTGCACGTTGCCGAACGTCAGCGCCGCCATGTAGCGGCCCTTCTCGCCGGTGCCGAGCGCCTCGACGGTCGCCAACGCGTCCTCGGGGGTCGTGTAGAGCTGGTCGTTGATCTCGTTGGCGACGCCGTCCTCCTCGCCGCCGACGACGCCGATCTCGACCTCGAGGATGATGCGGGCCGCGGCGCACGCGGCCAGCAGCTCCTCGGCGATCTGGAGGTTCTCCTCCAGCGGCACGGCCGACCCGTCCCACATGTGGGACTGGAAGAGCGGCGCCTCGCCGCGCGCGACGCGCTCGGCGGAGATCGCGATCAGCGGCCGGACGAAGCCGTCGAGCTTGTCCTTGGGGCAGTGGTCGGTGTGGAGCGCGATGTTGACGGGGTAGTTCTTCGCAACCTCGGCGGCATAGGCCGCGAAGGCGACCGAGCCGCTCACCATGTTCTTGACCGAAGGTCCGGAGAGATATTCCGCACCGCCCGTCGAGA
>JBKJUE010000030.1:0-15838 GCA_046590395.1 Nocardioides sp. | reverse complement strand
GTGACCCCGGTCCTGGACCTGGCCGACCACACCCGCTCCGAGGCCTACGAGGTCCGCGGACGCCTCCGCGACCGCAGCGACCTGATCGCCGGCGGCTGTGTCTTCCCGTTCTGTGGCCGTCCGGCACGCCTGTGCGACCACGACCACGTCGTCCCCCACGGCGAGGGCGGGGCGACCTGTGACTGCAACATCGCCCCCCTGTGCCGACGCCACCACCGACTCAAGACCCACGCCGGCTGGCGCTACACCGTCATCGAGACCGGCGTCTGGCTCTGGTCCGACCCCCACGGACAACAGTTCCTCCGCGACCACGAAGGCACCCTCGACGTCACCCCCACCGACCGCCCGGTCAACAGCTGCCGCGCAGGACCCGCACCACCGGTTGACGACTCGACCGTCAGTCGATGACGCAGAGCCCGTTGGGGCAGCTGCGTAGCCAGGCACGCCCACCTGACAGGGAACTGATCTGCTTCTCGCCGGTGACACCGTCCCTGCCGTTGCCGTCGTCGAACCAGAGCAGGGCCCAGGCGGGGTGGATACCGGCCTTGCGCACGGTGCGCGTGATCACCGACGGCTTCCAGTCCCCGGTCCTGCTGCCGTGGGGTCCAACCTCGGTCAGCGCCATCCGCGGGACGGGGACCACACGCCGGTAGCCCTCGAGCCAGAGCCGGTCCGTGGCGTGCGCCTTGCCCTTCTCGGGGTCGTAGGTGTCGAGGCCGCCGAGGTCGACCTGGGCCGGGACGAGCGGCCGCGGGTCCTTGACGCCCGAGGTCCAGCGGTTCGCGGCGTACGCCCACAGGATGTTGTGGACACCGGCCGCGACGGCTCGCTGCTGCATCCGGGCCCAGAGCTGGCGGTAGACCTGGGGATCCGGCTTGCCCCACCAGAAGAAGCCACCGTTGGCCTCGTGGAGGGGACGGAAGACCACGGCGGTGCGGGTGTGGCGGCCGCCGTCGCCGGTCTCGAACCGGTGCAGCAGGTCGAGCTTCTCGTCGTAGTCCGCCCAGAACCGCTGGGCGGCGGCAGTGTCGTCGTCGAGGAGCTGCTTGAGGTTGGTCCAGCCCCGGTCGGTGTAGTCCTCGCCGTTGCCGGGGTTGGTGGCGTGCCAGGAGGCGGTGAGCACGGCGCCGGCGTCTGCGAGGGTCAGGAGCCGGTCGATCTGCTCGTCGAGGAAGGGGAAGTCGTAGTCGCCGGTCATCGCCAGCTCCTCGAGGTCGAAGCCGACCACAGCGACCGGGAGGTCCAGGTCGGCCACCGGCGCGAACGCCTCGTCCGGTGCGCTGGAGACGTTGAGCTGCTGCCCGACGCCCATCAGGCCCGCGGCACGCCACCGGTCCAGCCGCGTGGCCAGGCAGATCGCCTCACCGGTGGCGTCGTCGTCGACCGGGTGCTGGGTCGGGCTGCACTGGGTGTTCGCCCGGACCTGGAGACGACGGGCGGGGGACTGGACGCCGTCGGCGACGACCCGGTAGCTGGTGTCGGTGGGTGCGGCGGTGTCGAGAGCGAACCGGTAGTCGCCGCGCGGATCGGTGCGCGCCACGGCGACCGTCTGCCAGGTGCCGTCGTCCCGCTGCTGCGTGAGCTGGACCTTGACGTCCGCGTCGACAGGCGTGACCCGGCCGCCGACCACGGACGGCTCACCCGCGGTGACGACGGGCGGGTACAGGCGGGCCGAGACGGAGCCGGTCAGGCGCTGTGCGGGGTCGGCCAGCGAGGCAGGCGCCACGGCCGGGAGCAGGACCCCCATCAGCAGCCCCACCAGCAGGACCGTCCCCCGGAAGTGCACCCGGACAGTTTGCCACCGGGGTCTCGGTGGCGCTGGAGAACGGCGGCGAAGGGCTCGCCGCGGGTGCCCGTCTCTCCACAGATGACTGCACAGGCAGGCCCTTGCCTGTGCAGTCACGAGCCGAGCGAGTGCACAGCTCATCAACAGATTTCCCTTGTGGGCTGGGGGATTGGCCATTCGTGTTGTTCCCTGTCGGACCCCGGGTCTAGTGTCGCCCGCGAGCTCGGACACAAGTCGCCGAGTCGACAAAGCGAGGTGCGGCACATGAGCGGTGGCGGAATCTTCTCGGGCCTGTCAGGACAGTCCGGCAGCAGTGCCCAGGAAATGCCCCCGCTGGCTCGTCCGCCCGCCCCTCCCACTTCCCCCGGAGACCACGACCACGTGAGTGAGCCCATCCCGTTCGAGCGCCCCGTCGTCGACCAGGCGCCCCCCGAGGCGCCCGCGGAGGCTCCGGCCGAGGTCGTGCTCGGCCCCACCGGCCGCCCGGTCCCCGACCTCCCCGAGCCGCGACCCCTGACGACCCACGGCAACGCCCGCGTCATGGCGATGTGCAACCAGAAGGGCGGGGTCGGCAAGACCACGACCACGATCAACCTGGGTGCCGCCCTCGCGGAGTACGGCCGCAAGGTGCTGCTCGTCGACTTCGACCCCCAGGGCTCGCTGTCGGTCGGGCTGGGTCTCAACCCGCACGAGATGGACTTCACCATCTACAACCTGCTGATGCAGCGCGATGTGACCCTCGAGGACGTCATCGTCCCCTCCGGGGTCCCGGGGATGGACCTCCTGCCCTCCAACATCGACCTCTCGGCCGCCGAGGTGCAGCTGGTCCACGAGGTCGCCCGGGAACAGACCCTGCAGCGGGTCCTCGCGCCGGCCATCGAGCACTACGACGTCATCCTGATCGACTGCCAGCCCTCGCTGGGCCTGCTCACCGTCAACGCGCTGACCGCCTCCGACGGCGTGATCGTGCCCCTCGAGTGCGAGTACTTCGCGCTGCGTGGCGTGGCGCTGCTCAAGACCACCATCGACAAGGTCCAGGAGCGGCTCAACCCCAAGCTCGAGATCGACGGCGTTCTCGGCACCATGTTCGACGGCCGGACCCTCCACAGCCGCGAGGTCATGGACCGCCTGGTCCAGGCGTGGGGTGACAAGGTCTTCCACACCGTCATCCGGCGCACCGTCAAGTTCTCGGACTCCACCGTGGCGGGCGTGCCGATCACGACGTACGCCTCGTCCTCCACCGGTGCCGACCACTACCGCCAGCTGGCCAAGGAGGTGCTGGCGCGGTGTCTCGACGGGTGAGCCTGCCGGCCGCCGACGACCTCTTTCGCAAGACGGCCCAGAGCGAGACGACCCCGGGCGACGAGGCTGACAAGTCCCGGGTCCGGGCCGTCCCGGACGAGCCCGAGGTGTCCGGCGACGAGCCGGACCGTGGGCCCAAGAAGCCGAGCGGGCGGGTCCGGCACGACGAGAAGATGACCGTCTACGTCACCTCCGACGAGCTGCTCGACCTCGAGCACACGCGCCTGGCGCTGCGTCGTACGCAGGGGCTGGCGGTCGACCGCGGCCGTCTGGTGCGCGAGGCGGTCGCGCTGGTGCTGGCCGACTACGAGGAGCACGGCGACGACAGCGTGCTCGTCCGGCGGCTGACCGAGGAATGACCCTGTCCACCGCGGACCAGGTCGAGACCTCGGCCACCGACCCGGCCCCGGGGTTCGACGTGCACCTCGTCAACTTCGAGGGCCCGTTCGACCTGCTGCTGAGCCTGATCTCGAAGCACAAGCTCGACATCACCGAGGTGGCCCTCTCCCGGGTCACCGACGAGTTCATCGCGCACGTCAAGACCGGCGGCCCCCAGTGGGACCTGGAGCAGACGACGTCGTTCCTGCTCGTGGCCTCGACCCTGCTCGACCTGAAGGCGGCCCGCCTGCTGCCCCAGGGTGACGTCGAGGACGAGGAGGACCTGGCGCTCCTCGAGGCCCGCGACCTGCTCTTCGCGCGGCTCCTCCAGTACAAGGCGTTCAAGCACGTAGCGGCGGTGCTCGAGCGACGCTTGTCGGAGGAGTCGCGCCGCCATCCCCGCGCCGTCGGGCTCGAGGACCGCTTCGCGAGCCTGCTGCCCGAGGTGCTGATCGGCATCGGGCTCGACCAGTTCGCGGCGCTCGCCGCCAAGGCGCTCGAGCCCAAGCCGGTGCTGGACATCTCGCTCCACCACATCCACGCAGCCCGGGTGAGCGTGCGCGAGCAGGCCGCCCTGGTGGTGGAGCGACTTCGCCGGTCCGGCACGATGACCTTCCGGGCGCTCTGCGGTGACTCGCCGGACACGCTCACCACCGTGGCCCGGTTCCTGTCGCTGCTGGAGCTGTTCCGGGAGGGTGCCGTTGCCTTCGAGCAGATGACCCCCCTCGGGGAGCTGTCGGTCCGCTGGACCGGCGCCGACGAGGAGGAGTTCGAGATCGACGAGTTCGAGGGTGCCCCCGAACCGGTCGACGAGACCCCGCCCGTAGACACCCAGGACCCAGGAGACGCACCGTGACCGAGGACATGCTGGCCGTGGCGGTGGGCGAGCTCCGCCCGTCGCTGGAGGCGCTGTTGATGGTCGCCGACCAGCCGCTCGACGTCTCCACCCTGGCCTCGGCCGTCGGCCACCCCGTCGACCAGGTCGAGGGTGCCCTCAACGCGCTCGCCGACGAGTACACCCAGCAAGGACGCGGCTTCGAGCTGCGCAACGTGGCCGGCGGATGGCGGTTCTACACCCGCGACGAGTACGCCGCCGTCGTCGAGGGCTTCGTCCTCGAGGGCCAGCAGGCGCGCCTGACCCAGGCGGCACTCGAGACGCTGGCGGTCGTCGCCTACAAACAGCCCGTGGCCCGGGCCCGGGTCTCGGCGATCCGCGGCGTCAACGTCGACGGCGTGATGCGGACCCTGCTGGCCCGCGGCCTGGTCGAGGAGTGCGGCCACGACGAGTCCTCGGGGGCCAACCTCTACCGCACCACCGGCTACTTCCTCGAGCGGATCGGGGTGACGTCGATCGACGACCTCCCCGAGCTCGCGCCCTACCTCCCCGACATGGACGACATGGAGGACGAGCTGGCCGCGATGGCGGGCGGTCCAGCGCCGGTCGAGCCCACCGAGGCCGTCGAGCCTGTTGAGGCAGCCGCCGGGCCGGCTGCTCCCGAGGACGACTCTTGATCGAGACCGACGACGACGGCCTGGTCCGTCTGCAGAAGTACCTCGCGCAGTCCGGCGTCGCCTCGCGACGCAAGTGCGAAGAGCTGATGCTCGCCGGGTCCGTCGTGGTGGACGGCGAGGTCGTCACCCGCCTGGGCACCAAGATCGACCCCGCGACGGCGGTGGTCCGGGTCGACGGCAAGCGCCTCCCGCCGATCTCGCCCCACGTCTACCTGGTCCTCAACAAGCCTCGCGGCGTGGTCTCCACCATGTCCGACCCGGAGGGCCGCAGGACGCTCCAGGACCTGGTCGACGACCGTCCCGAGCGCCTCTTCCACGTCGGTCGCCTCGACACCGACACCACGGGGCTGATCCTGCTCACCAACGACGGTGACTTCGCCCAGCGCATGGCCCACCCGTCGTACGAGATGGACAAGACCTACGTCGCCGAGGTGGACGGCGAGGTCACCAAGGCCACCCTGGCGCGGCTGCTCGAGGGCGTGGAGCTCGACGACGGGCCCGTGGCGGTGTCGAAGGCCAGGATCGTCAGCTACGGCACCGGCAAGACGATCGTCGAGCTGGTGATCCACGAGGGCCGCAACCGGATCGTGCGGCGGCTGCTCGACCACGTCGGGCACCCCGTCCGTCAGCTCACCCGCACCGCCATCGGGCCGGTGCCGCTCGGCAGCCTCAAGAGCGGCCAGCTGCGCGAGCTGACCC
Source organism: Nocardioides sp. (assembly GCA_046590395.1). GTDB lineage: Bacteria > Actinomycetota > Actinomycetes > Propionibacteriales > Nocardioidaceae > Nocardioides. The sequence continues at coordinate 10,161 of JBKJUE010000030.1, read as the reverse complement.
TCGACGAGCTCGGCGCCCTGCTCGACAACGCCAAGCTCTGAGCCTGCCCGGCGGCTGAACCCGACGGCGGCCGACGGCGCCGGACGTCTAGGGTTTGGGGCGTCGTCGATCGCCCAGGAGGAACCGTGGCCGTGCGGGCCGTACGCGGAGCAACGCAGCTCGAGGAGGACTCGCGCGACCACATGCTCGACAGGGTCGCCGAGATGGTGCTGGACGTCATGCACTCCAACGGGCTCGAGGTCGACGACTTCATCTCCGTGATCTTCACCGCGACGTCGGACCTCAACAGCGAGTTCCCGGCGTACGCCGCCCGCCAGCTCGGCTTCGGCGAGGTCCCCCTGATCTGTGCCCGCGAGCTCGAGATCGAGGGGTCGATGCCGCGCGTCGTCCGGATGCTCGCGCACGTCGACACCGACCTGCCACGGGGCGACGTCACCCACTGCTACCTGCACGGGGCGGCCGCGCTCCGCTCCGACCTGACCCGGGTCCGCTCGGTGCCCGACGAGGCGGCGGGCTCCGGTGGCTGACGTGCTCACCGGGCCGGTCGAGATCATCGGCGCCGGTCTGCTCGGGACGTCCATCGGACTCGCCTGCCGACGGGCAGGCCTCGACGTCGTCCTCTCCGACGTCAACGCGGAGAACGTGCGCACCGCCTCCGGGCTCGGCGCCGGCCGGGCCAAGGGTCACGCCGACCACCCTCAGCTGATCGTGGTCGCCGTGCCGCCCGACCACCTGGGCGAGGCGATCGCATCGGCGCTCGCGTCCTCCGACGCGGTCGTCACCGACGTGGGCAGCATCAAGTCCGAGCCCCTGCGGTCGGCGGCGGGGATGGCCACCGACGACGCCTTGACGAGGTACGTCGGCAGCCACCCGATGGCGGGCAGTGAGCGGTCCGGGCCACTCGCCGCGAGCGCGGCGCTGTTCGACGGGCGGCCGTGGGCGGTGACGCCCCACGAGACCTCGGCGCCCGGCGCGGTGGCCGTGGTGGAGGCGCTGGTCAGCCTGTGCGACGCCGTGGCCGTGCGGCTGACGCCGGCCGAGCACGACCGTGCGGTCGCCCGCATCTCGCATCTGCCCCACCTCCTGGCCGTGCTGATGGCAGGCCGGCTCGCGGACGCGCCCGAGGACCACCTGTCGCTGTCCGGGCAGGGCGTGCGCGACGTGACTCGGGTGGCGGGCAGCGACCCGATGCTGTGGGAGCAGATCGTCACCGGCAACGCCGAGGCCGTGCTCGGGCTGCTCGGCGAGGTGCAGGGCGAGCTGGAGGCGCTGATCGGTGCCGTCTCGTCGGGCTCGCGGGAGCAGATCGGTGCGCTGCTGGCCCGCGGCGTCGACGGCACCCGGGCCATCCCCGGCAAGCACGGCGGTCCGGCGGCGCCGACGCGCTCGGTGTTCGTGTCCGTGCCCGACCATCCCGGCGAGCTGGCGCGGCTGTTCGCCGACGCCGGCGCCAGCGAGGTCAACATCGAGGACATCCACATCGACCACGACCCCGGCCGCCCGGTCGGGCTGGTCGAGCTGGTCGTGGAGGAGCAGCGGGCAGAGCACCTGTTGGTGTCCTTGGAATCCCGGGGATGGGTGACCCACCGGTAGGCTGCGGGCTGCCCGCAACCACCCCCGGACCAAAGGCAGGACCGCGTGACCAGCATCGCCCAGGACATCGTCGTTGCCATCGACGGTCCGTCCGGCTCGGGCAAGTCGAGCACGTCCCGCGGCGTCGCCGCCCGGCTGGGGCTGCGCTACCTCGACACCGGCGCCATGTTCCGTGCCATGACGTGGTGGATGCTCCGGACCGGCGTCGACGTGCACGACCGGGACGCCGTCGCGGCGCGGGCAGATGAGGCCGACATCGTCTCCGGCACCGACCCCCTGGCGCCCACGATCACCGTCGACGGCACGGACGTGGCGCTGGCGATCCGCACCGACGAGGTGACCGGCGCGGTCTCCCCGGTCAGCACGGTGCCCGAGGTGCGGGCCAGGCTGCTCCAGCTCCAGCGTGACGTCATCGGTGCCGGCGGGATCGTGGTCGAGGGCCGCGACATCGGCTCCGTGGTCTGGCCCGACGCCCCCGTGAAGGTCTACCTGACCGCCGACCCGGCTGCCCGCGCCCTGCGCCGCGCCGCCGAGGAGGGTGGCTCCGACCCCTCGGTCACCGAGGAGTCCCTGCTCGCTCGCGACCGGATCGACTCGAGCCGTGCCACGGCACCGCTCACCATGCCCGACGGAGCCGTCCACATCGACACCACGCCGTACACGCTCGACGAGGTGATCGACCGGGTCGCCGCCCTGGTCGAGGCGGTCGAGGCGACCGCGTGAGCGCCACGACGTCCCGCCACGACGAGCTGCCCCGCAGCGACCGGGTGCGCTACCCGCGACGAGCGATGCTGTCCGGACTCCGTCCCCTGGCGCGGTTCGTGATCCGGCGCCGGTTCGCGGTGCGCGTCCACGGCGCCGACAACGTGCCGGCGCGCGGGCCGGTCATCTTCGCCGCCAACCACATCGGTGTCGCCGACGGGCCGCTCCTGGCCGTCTTCGGCCCGCGCCCCGTGCACGCCCTGACCAAGATCGAGATGTTTTCCGGCAAGCTCGCGTGGGTGCTGCGCGGCTCCGGCCAGATCCCGCTCGACCGCTTCCGCACCGACCCCCAGGCGGTCAAGACCTGCCTGAGGGTGTTGCGCGACGGCGGGGCCGTCGGCATCTTCCCCGAGGGTCGTCGGGGCACGGGAGACCTCGACAGGTTCCACCGCGGCGCCGCCTACTTCGCCCTCGCGTCGGGGACGCCGGTCGTCCCGGTGATCTTCCTCGGCACCCGCGAGCCCGGTGGCCACACCGAGTCGCTCCCGGCCAAGGGCGGCACCGTCGACATGCTGTTCGGTACGCCGTACACCCTGCCCGCCACCCCGTGGCCGCGGACGAGGGAACAAGTGGGGCACGCCTCGGCGTTGCTCCGTGAGCACCTCGTGACCACCCTGGACCACGCGCTCGCCGTCACCGGCCGCGACCTGCCAGGTCCCCTTCCCGCCGATGAGGTCGAACCCGACCCTGCCACCGGCGTCACCGATCAAGGAGCACCATGACTGAGGGCTACGACGCGCCCGAGACCGAGACCACGGTCGAGGTGTCCGGACCCGTGCCCGTCCTGGCCGTCGTCGGCCGCCCCAACGTGGGCAAGTCGACGCTGGTCAACCGGATCATCGGCCGCCGCGAGGCGGTCGTCCAGGACGTCCCGGGCGTGACCCGCGACCGGGTCTCCTACGACGCCAACTGGAACGGCCGTGCCTTCACGGTGGTCGACACCGGTGGCTGGGACCCCGACGCGCGCGGTCTGGCCGAGGCGATCCGGGCCCAGGCGGAGATCGCGGTGACCCTCGCGGACGCGGTGCTCTTCGTCGTGGACGCGACGGTCGGCATCACCGACGCCGACGAGTCCGTGGTCAAGATCCTGCGCAAGTCGGGCAAGCCGATCGTGCTCGCCGCCAACAAGGTCGACGACATGCGCACCGAGGCCGAGGCGTTCGGCCTGTGGAACCTCGGGCTGGGGGAACCGCAGCCGGTCTCGGCCCTTCACGGCCGCGGGACGGGCGACATGCTCGACGCCATCCTCAAGGCGCTGCCCGAGCCGCCGCCCGAGCAGGACCGCCAGGTCGGCGGTCCCCGCCGCATCGCGATCGTCGGCAAGCCCAACGTCGGCAAGTCCTCGCTCCTGAACCGGCTGGTCGGATCGGAGCGCGTCGTCGTCGACAACGTCGCCGGCACCACCGTCGACCCCGTCGACGAGCTGGTGGAGCTGGGTGGCCGCACCTGGCGCTTCATCGACACCGCGGGCATCCGCAAGCGGGTCAAGGAGGCATCCGGCCACGAGTACTACGCGTCGCTGCGGACCACGACGGCGATCGACCGGGCCGAGGTGGCCGTGCTGGTCATCGACGCCGACCAGTCGATCTCCGAGCAGGACGTCCGGATCCTGCAGACCGTGCGTGAAGCCGGCCGGGCCCTGGTCATCGCCTTCAACAAGTGGGACCTGGTCGACGAGGAGCGGCAGCACTACCTCGAGCGTGAATACGAACGCGAGCTCGTCCAGGTGCAGTGGGCGCCGCGGATCAACGTGACCGCCCGCACCGGCTGGCACGTCGACCGCCTCGTCCCGGCGCTGGACAAGGCGATCACCGGCTGGGAGACCCGGGTCGGCACGGGCGCGCTGAACTCGTTCCTGGGCCGTCTGGTCGCCGAGCACCCGCACCCGGTGCGGAGCGGCAAGCAGCCGAAGATCCTCTTCGGCACGCAGCCCTCGACCTCCCCGCCCACGTTCATCCTCTTCACGAGCGGCAAGCTCGACGCGTCGTACGAACGGTTCATCGAGCGCCGGCTGCGCGAGGAGTTCGGCTTCGTGGGTACCCCGATCGTGATCCAGCAGCGGCCGCGGGAGAAGCGCAAGCGCTAACGTGTCGGGATGCGTCCCGTCGCCATCCTCGTGACGGCCGCGCTCGTCGCGGTCGTGCCCGGGTCCGCGGTCGTCGCCGGGCCCCTGGACCGGTCGCCGGCACCGAAGCCGGTCGCCGGGACGTCCTGCCAGACGTTCCCGGCCGACAACTACTGGCGTTCCGACATCAGCGGCCTGCCGCGGCACGACCGGAGCAGGCAGTGGCTGGCCCGGATGTCCTCCGGCAGCGACCTGCACCCGGACTTCGGTTCGTCGTTCGGCGACGGTCCCAACTACGGCATCCCGATCACGGTGGTCCGCCACGACCACCGCCGGGTGAAGGTGAAGTTCCAGTACGCCGACGAGAGCGACCGGGTGCGCTACCCGCTGGGCAAGGACACCCGGATCGAGGGTGGCCGCAACTCGTCCGGGGACAAGCACGCGATCATCGTGGACAAGGGCACCTGCCGGCTCTACGAGACCTGGAACACCCGGATCAAGGACGGCCGGTGGCGCGCCGGCTCCGGGGCCGTCTGGTCACTGGGCAGCAACGCGCTGCGGCCGGACGGGTGGACGTCGGCGGACGCGGCCGGGCTCCCGATCCTGCCCGGGCTGCTGCGCTGGGACGAGGTGCGCGACCGGGAGGTCAACCACGCCATCCGGTTCACCACCGACGTGACCTCCCAGCACCACCTGTGGCCCGCGCGGCACGACGCCGGCTCGAGGGCCAGCAAGAAGTACCCGCCGATGGGAGCCCGCTTCCGGTTGAAGGCCGGCTTCTCGACCGACGGGTTCGGTGCGGACGCCCGCGAGGTGATCCGGGCGATGAAGACCTACGGCCTCGTCCTGGCCGACAACGGTTCTTCCTGGTTCTTCCAGGGCGAGCAGAACAAGAATTGGCCCAACGCCCTGATCGCCGACCTGAAGGAGATCCCGGCGTCCGCGTTCGTGGCCGTGGACACGTCGGGGCTGATGGTCGACGAGGACTCCGCCGAGGTGAAGTAGCCCGATTCCTTCCCTGCGGATCGGCTGCGATAGTCTTCACGCGGTCTTCCAACGAAGGCTTTCGGGCTGTAGCGCAGCTTGGTAGCGCACTTGACTGGGGGTCAAGGGGTCGCAGGTTCAAATCCTGTCAGCCCGACCGAAGAAACCGCAGGTCAGAGGCCGTTTTCCGTTCAGGGAGACGGCCTCTCGCCTTGTCAGGCCACGCTTGCACACCTATTTCGCACACCTTTTTGAAGCGCTCGTCGGGTCGGGGTCTCGTGAGCGAGGACGTGACGAGCGAAGTCCGGTCGCAAGCAGGGAAGAGCTCCAGCCTCGGGGGCCTTCGCCTAGCGGCCGGACATGTCAGCCTTGCGATGGGTCCTACCGCCCAGATTGATGCGACTGAGCGCTCGCACTTGCCGATGAGCAGGACGTCATGCGCTGCCGAGCACAGGGCGTCCTAGCCGATCAGCGGATGTACTGTCGACCGTGGGCCAGGTTGGGCGCACTGACGAGCCAACGCCATGCCGGACAGTTTGGCTCGGAGAGTGCGGCGCCCGCCTGCGGCACCGATTGTTGACAAAGAGGTAGAGCAGATGGACAACCATCCGGATCGCTACCGGCCCACCGATCCTGATCGAGCCCTGTTCGACACCCCGGAACGCGCCGCCATGAATGCACATCGCAGTCGTGTAAGAGATGGCCGAACATGTGACCAGTGCGGGTTGCCGAACCTTCCCGCAGGTTGGTATCACGACGGTTGGACCATGTACGTCGACTATCCGAACAGGGACCAAGCGATGCAGGTCTCTCACCTCCATCCGAAACAACAGCGCCTCGTGACGCACGATGTGTTCGTCGACCCCGAGGGCAGCGACGTTCTCGAACCGTGTCTCGTCCTCGTCCATCGCCTCGAGCAGCGGCCTGATCGAGCGCCACACCGTGCGCCACGTCGTGCCCAACTGACGGGCCAGGCCGGCCACCGAGGCGTGCTCACGCCGCATCTGGTTGATCGCCCACCAGCACGCCCGTGTCGTGAGCAACGCTCGTGGTCCGGCGAGGTCGTGGTGCTGCTCGGTGAAGGACCTGGACACGCAGTTCTCCTCGCCGCAACGCCAAGTCCGCTTACGCCAGATCAGACGGACTGGGCGCCCGAAGCACGGCACGTCGATGAGATTCACATCGCGTCGGCCGTGGCTGTGCGCGATGACTCCGCACGACATGCACCCGGTCGGCTCAGCCGGCGATTCGACGACCACGCGGACCACGGCGCCGTGTTCGCCGACGTCGATGACGCGGAAACCCTCCAAGCCGACCAGGAGGTCACAACGGTCGCAGTAGCAGGGTTCAGAACGTGGGCGCGCACGGTCGCACGCCGTAGGCTCGAGCATCGTCGAGACCTTCCGGTTGGGTTGCTTGGTCGCACCAAACTTTGGAAGGTCTCGACCCAATTCAGGGTCAGGCGCTCAGGGCGTGTCGCTCACTGCCCCCACCGCAGGTATGAAGAGCCTGGAATGGCCGGAGCGCTGACACTGTGCTTCCTGATTCTGGCGCCATTGGGGTGGCCCTCTGTCAAGAGCCAGTAGGACCGGACGTCGCGGCCCGGCTGCACGACCATCAGTGCCGCCGACGGCGCAGAGCCGCCCTGCACCCCTACCTAGCGGACTCGCCGTGGCCGGGCCTGCAGCGCGGCTCCTACGCCCAGCACTCCTCTCCGCTGCCAGGACCGAGCGGCCGAGCCAGCCGGGTCGGGGTCGCCCACCTGAGCACGGCCTCCGCGCCGGTGATCCTGTCGTTCTCGCCGTCCTACCCGGACGGCAAGCGGGTCATCTGGGCCTCGACCGTCGGCTTCAGCGGCGAGGTGTTCAAGATCGACCCGCAGAGCGTCACCGTCATCGATAAGTTCATCCCGCAGCTCGAGGCGGGCGAGCCGCCGATGCAACCCGGGGTCTCCGGTGCCTACAACCTCGTAGACGCCGACAACCACCTCATCGTCGGGATGGGCACCAGCCTGCAGGTCTTCGGTGACGCCGTGCCCGGGCGGCGCGACTCGGCCATCCGACGGCTGCGAGCCTTCGAGCTTCCTTCCCGTGCGCTGTGCGGTGACGACGAGCTGGTGGGCATCAACATGACCTACGACGGACGGATCGCTTTCGCGACCAAGAATGGCGTCGTGGGCACCGTGCCGCGCGCTCCCGCTCGGATGGACCGTGCCAACGTGCGCTTGCTCTCGATCAACGGTCGCGACTGTGCGAGTAAGGCCGAGGGCTCGCTCGAGCGAGTCTCCAACTCCATCTCCGCCGACGAGCGCGGGGGCTTTACGTCGTCACGAGCGCGGCCCTCTACCGGTTTGTAGACCGCCCCAGCGGCTTGCGGAGAATCTGGAGGCGTCGTACGGCGGCGCAGGCCAGAGTGGTGCCGGATCGATCGGGAGCGGTTCCGGCTCCACCCCGTCGCTGATGGGGACGAGCCGCAGCGAAGACCGCTTCGTCGTGATCACCGACGGTCAGAAGCAGGTGCACCTCGACCTGATGTGGCGCGACAAGATTCCAGCCGACTGGGAGCCGGTGCGACCAGGCGCCAACCGTCGGATCGCGTGCGAGGTTCCGGTCGACTTCGGGCAGCCGCCCGGGACTCCCTCACTCAACGAGCAGTCGGTCCTGATCCGCGGCACGAGTGCTGTCCTTGTCAACAACCTCCAAGGCTACGACGAGCTGATCGGCCGTCCTGCTGCCGTCACAGCTGTCGATCTACACCCAACTCGTGAGCGGTCTTCCCGGCAACGCCCCGAGAGGAATGGAGCGCATCAAGTGGAACCCGCGAACACAGACGTGTGAGGTCGTGTGGGCCAATCCAAGCGTTTCTATCCCCAACGGCATCCCGACGATGAGTGTTGCCTCCGACCTCGTGTACGGCATCGGCGTCCGTGACAACGTGTGGACGTTGGAAGGAGTCGACTTCGGTACGGGCAAGGTGCGGCTCGCCGTCCCGACCACTGCGCTGCCCTCGTCCAACAGCGTCTACGCGGCAGCGACGATCGGACCCGGCCGGACCGTCTGGACCGGCACCTTCGGCGGCGCGACTCGCTTCCGAACGTGCAGGCTCGGGCAGCCGTGCGAGAAGCTCAACCCCTTCGATGCCACGGTCGGGAATCTGCCGTACGACCCGGCAGCTGTGCTTCCCCACCTGATCGCACTGCCCAACCCGTAAGCCTCGGATACCGCGGGGGATCGCCGCGGCCCCAACCAGACTCGTCCTAACCCCGACGCGCCTCGTGGTCTGCGATGAGGTCGACGACGAGCCGCGGCTGCCTCAGCTGCGGACTGTGCGGGGCTCCCGGCGTCACGACCACGTGGGCGTCCGCTCCGAAACGGGTGGCGCCCCGCGCCGGACACACGCGATCCTTGGTGCCCCACCACAACGTGACGGGTCGAGTGAAGTGGAGCAATGTCTGTCGGTCTGGAAGCGTGATCTCCGAAATGACCTCGGCGCAGCCCGCCAAGAGCTCGAGAAGCCGGTTTCGGTCCAGGTGCTGCGCATAGGCAGTGCGTACGTCGCGCTCCACCCGGCCGCCGGCGACGAAGGCCGTGAATAGGTGACCAACCGCAAACCGGATCAAGCCTGTGGGCACCGGCACGAGGCGCAGTGCTGGTCGCAATATCGGCCACAGCGTCGGGAGTGCGCGCAGGGAGAACAGGATCGAGTCACCTGGGGGCGCCAGAGCGAGCACGCCGGTAATGGCACGCTCGTCGCGCGCCACGACGCGCAGAGCGAGCAGCGCACCCATTGAGTTGCCGACGAGCAGGACACCCGAGCCGTCGTTGGCGAGGTCGACGGCCTCCCGGAGGAAGTCGTCTTGCCCGGCAAGGCCGGCCTGGGGCGGCAGCACGCCCGCTCGCCCGTGTCCCGGGAGGTCAATGGCCATCGCGGCCCGGCCCTGTCGGGCCAGCTCGTGCAGGACACCGCGCCAGGTGTCGGCGGAGTCGGTGAAGCCGTGCACCATCAGGACCACGGGGCCGGTCCCACCCACGCGTAATGCTCGGGTCGGCACACCGCCGATGGTCAGGGTCTGCTCATCGATGACGGCGCCACGAGCCACCGACGAGGTCACGCGGCTCCGGCCTTGACCACGGCCTTGACGAACTCGTAGGCGTCGAGGGGGAAGGTCCGACTGGCCCACACCGTCTCCAGGGTGGTGGACGGCCTCAGACCGACGTCACCGTGGCGATCGAAGTAGTAGCTGCCCGCACCCGAGCACGAGTCTTGCCAGAAGACCTGGGCGTGGCGTCGCTTCATCATCGAGGCGAAGTAGTTGTCGTGGGCCTGCTGAGTGACCTCGACGCGGTCGGTCGCAGACTGACGTGCCTGGCGCAAGCACCGGACAATGTGGTGGACCTGGGTCTCGATCAGCGAGAAGTAGGAGCCCCCGACGTAGCCGTAGGGCCCGAATACGGTGAAGAAGTTAGGAAACCCCGGCACCGAGATCCCCTGGTAGGCCTGGACACGGTTCTTCTCCCAGAAGGCCTGGAGTGACGTGCCGTCGGCGCCGATCAGCTCGAAGGTCGGCATGCTGTCGGCCTCCATCACCTTGAAGCCGGTCGCCAGGACGAGGACGTCGATCGGGTGGACGACGTCTGCGGTGCGCACGCCCTCCGGCGTCACCTCGACGATGGGGGTCGTCTCGAGGTGGACGTTGGCCCGGTTGTAGGTGGCGAGGAACTGGTTGTGGAAGCTGGGTCGCTTGCAGCCGACGCCGT
>JBKJUE010000026.1:0-11375 GCA_046590395.1 Nocardioides sp. | reverse complement strand
ACCACGTCATCCACTGGATCGACGGTGGCCCCACCAGCCTCGCCAACCTGCTCCTGCTCTGCGGCCACCACCACCGCCTCATCCACTCCGGACCCTGGCACGTGCGCCTCGGCCACGGCGGCCATGCCGTCCTCGACCCACCACCCGGCACCACCCGCGAACGCCTGACCAGCCCGCGCCCACCACCCAGGGAATGAGCACTCAGCTACAGCATCCGATGAAGGTGCGTGTCCCGGCGTACGACCGTGTGCCGCAGCACCAGTGCGACGTGCAGCGCGAGTGTCGCGAAGAAGAGGATGTGCACGGGGAGCCAGTCGTTCTCGCCCAGGACGAGGAGCAGGCCGGAGCCGGGGACCACGAGGAGCAGGGCGATCAGCACCTTCTCGAGCAGGACATGAACCTCCGGCAGCGACAGCCCGTCCGTGAAAAGGTTGCCCGAGCCGAGGTCCGAGAACGCGGTGCCGACGCCGGCCTCGGCCGCCTCCCCCCGACTGTCCTGCTGCTCCTCGCACCGATCCTCGAGCCGGTCAGCCGGTCCTCCTCGGCGTCGCTCGTGTCTCCCCCGTCGCGATGGCCGCGACCATGACCCAGTAGAGGGTCTTGGTCACCAGTCCGTAGCCCTCAGGACCGTTCCGCAGGCGCATGCCGTCAGAAGACAGGCGTGATCGGCAAGGAACGTCGCGGCTCGAACACGAAGCGGGCACCGGTGCTGATCCGGGTCACCGCCACTTCGTCCGCCTCGGTGGCCGGGTCGAGGTTGCAGATGGCCGCGACGACGGCCGGGTCGTCCGCCAGCGCGAGCCAGCCGCCGTCTGCCCCGCCGCCCGCTTCGGCGTACGCCGCCGGGTTGCGCACCGGGTGCAGCGCCAGGAGCGTCGCGTTGCCCGTGTCGTCACGGGGCACGTCGAGCACGGCCCGAAGCCGGTCGGCCGCGAGTCCGGCGATCCCCACCAGCTGCTTGCGGGCGATCCGGTCGACGTCCTGGGGCGGCAGGCGTCGGGCGAGGCCGTACCGGAGGCCGAGGTCGAGCAGGTGCATCTGCAGGCAGACCTCGTCGGCGATCCGCACCAGCGCGGAGTGCGAGAAGCCGGCGAAGTCGACGTCCGAGAGCAGCGGGCCGGTGTAGCCGGACTCCCCGGGGTCAACCGGGTCGATCGGGTCCAGCTCGACCGTGGCCGCTATCGACCTGCGCAGCTCGGCGCAACCGGCGGACTCCGACACCGGAGGGTGCGCATCGTCGATCACGACGGTCCAGGCGCAGTGCGGCTTCCGGTCGGCAGGCGCCCGAGGCGGCCGGTGGATCGGCCGGACCTGGGCACGGGGGTTCGTCGCGACCGCGGTGGCGTCGAAGGTCGGGTCCTCGATGTCGTGGCACATCGAGACGACGTAGTCCTCCCCCATCGGCTCGACATCCATCAGCGCGCCGCAGTGGTCGAGCCGGAACTCCCCGTGCCACGGGTCGTGGACGGTGTAGCGGAAGTCCATGAACTGTGGCGGAGCCCCGATGTCGAGCTGGAGCCCCTTGAAGATCGTGACCACGTCGCTGCCCTCGAACCCCAGGGCCCTCTGCATCCGCCTGGTGTAGACGGGCGACGCGGCCATCCACTCGTCGATCGCCACCTCGGCCATGCCCTCGCGGCCGAGCGCCCCGATGCACCACGCCATCCCCGACCGGTCGATCAGGTGCCCGATCAGCAGCAGCTCCGGCACCAGGCGCGCGAGCTCGGCACGCGACAGGTCTGCGTACGCGCTGGTCATGGTTTCGAGGCTCGCTCCGCTCGCACCTCAACCAACGGATCGGTCCCCGCTCCAGTACTGCGCCCGCAGCGCCTTCTTGTCCGGCTTGCCGAGCCCGGTCAGGGGCAGCGCGTCGGCCACGATCACCTGCTTGGGCGCCTGCACGGCCCCCTTGCGCTCCTTGACCGTGGCCTGGATCTCCGCGGTCATGGTCGCGATCGACTGCTCGTCGCGCGCCGCGTTCTCCCGGAGTACGACGATCGCCGTCACCGCCTCGCCCCACTTGTCGTCGGGGGTGCCGATCACGCCGACCTGGGCGACCGCGGGATGCTCGGCGACGACGTCCTCGACCTCACGGGGGAACACGTTGAAGCCGCCGGTGACGATCATGTCCTTGGTCCGGTCGACGATGAACCAGAAGCCGTCCTCGTCCTCGCGGGCCACGTCGCCGGTGCGCATCCAGCCGTCCCGGAAGGTCGCGGCGGTCTCGTCCGGGAGGTTCCAGTAGCCGCCGGCCAGCAGCGGCCCGGCCACGCAGATTTCGCCGGGATCGCCGACCGGCACGGGCTCGCCGTCCTCGCCGAGCAGCGCGGTCCGGAGGAACGCCGACGGCCGGCCACACGACGAGAGCCGCGCGTCGTCGTGGTCGCCCTTGGGCAGGTAGCTGATCACCATCGGCGCCTCGGACTGCCCGTAGTACTGCGCGAAGATCGGCCCGAACCGGTCGATCGCCTCCTTGAGCCGCACCGGGTTGATCGCGGACGCGCCGTAGTAGACGGTCTCGAGGGACGACAGGTCCCGCGTGCGCGAGTCAGGGTGGTCCATCAGCGCGTAGAGCATCGACGGGACCAGCATCGTGGCCGTGATCTTCTGCTCCTCGATCGTCCGTAGCACCTCGGCCGGGTCGAACCGTGCGAGCACGTAGAGGCAGCCGCCCTTGAGCACGGTCGGGACGAAGAACGCCGCGCCGGCGTGGGAGAGCGGTGTGCACATCAGGAACCGCGGGTTCTCGGGCCACTCCCACTCGGCGAGCTGCACCTGGGTCATCGTCGCCATCGCCCGCGAGGTACCGACGACGCCCTTGGGCTTGCCGGTCGTGCCGCCGGTGTAGGTGATCGAGACGATGTGGTCGGGCTCGAGCAGCTTCGCGGTCAGCGGCTCAGGCGCGTACGACGCGGCCGCCGCGACCAGGTCGGTGCCGCGGCCGACGAGCTCCTCCGGGACCGGCCCGATCGTCAGCACCTGCTCGAGGCCCGGACACTTCTCGAGGAGCGCGAGCGCCCGCTCGACGAACAGCGGGTCGACGATCAGCGTCGTGATCCCGGCGTCGTTGATGACGTAGGCGTGGTCGTCCGCCGAGCCCAGCGGGTGCAGGGACGTGCGCCGGAAGCCCTGGGTCTGCCCGGCACCGAGGATGAAGAGCACCTCCGGCCGGTTCAGGGCGAGCAGCGCCGCGTGGGCGCCCGTGCCGGCGCCGAGCGCCTCGAACGCCTGGACGTACTGGCTGATCCGTTCGGCGGTCTCGCCGCCGGTGAGTGTCGTGTCACCGAGGTACATCACGGGCTTGTCCCGGTGCCTCTTCAGCGCGGCCACCATCAGGTGGCCGTTGTGGGTCCCGGTGCGCAGGCTGTCGCTCATGCGCCCGAGACTAGAACGTGTTCCAGTTATACGCCAGTACCTGGACTGGGCTCAGGAGCCGGGAAGAACGTCCCGGAGGGCGTCGGCAGCCTTCGCCAGCACGGGGCGCTCGTCGCCGCCACCGGCCCAGGCCGGGTCCTGCGGCAGGGGACCCATCGGGTCCGCGTGCGCGGGCGAAGACTGGCCCTCGGCCAGCGACCGACGGAACGACTCGTCCAACCCCACCAGGGAGTGACCCTCGGGGAGCAGGAGCCCCCGGAAGTCGTCGTCGCCCGCGACCATGTCGTGCTGCAAGCTCTCGACCAGCGCCTCGACCGTTGGTCGGGGCACGTCCGTGAGACTGCCGGCCAACGTCCCGACGAGCGCCGTGGGCAGGAGGGGCACCTCGACCTGCGGACGCTCGAGCCCCGCGTGCGAGGTGTAGGCGTCGAGCAGCTCGCTGTAACGCAGCCGGTCGGGTCCGCCCACGTCGAAGTGCCGGGACGGGCCGTCGTAGTCGAGCGCGCCGACCAGCGCCTCGAGCACGTCGACGACGGCGATCGGCTGCACCTGCGAATCCATCCACGTCGGGATGGTGTGCACGGGCATCCTTTCGCTGACCTGCCGGATAATCTCGAAGGACGTGGACCCGCTGCCCAGGAGCACGGCAGCGCGTAGCACGACCACCGTCGCGGGACTCCCCACGAGGATCTGCTCGACCTCGCGGCGGGACCTGATGTGCTCAGAGAGCTCGTCGTCCGGGACGTCGGGGACCACCCCGGACAGGTAGATGACCCGCGCGACGCCGTGAGCGCGCACGCCGTCCGCGAGGTGGGTGGCCGACCTGCGGTCAATGTCGGCGAAGTCGTCGCCACCCATGCCGTGGATCAGGTAGTAGACCGCGTCCACGCCCTCGCAGGCGGCCGTCACCTGGTCGGGGTCGAGTGCGTCCATGATGACCGTCTCGACCCGGTCGCCCCACCACGGCTGCGCGCGATCGGGATCCGACGTTGTGGTGCGCACGTCATGGCCGCGCTCGACCAGCACCGGCACCAGCCTGCCCCCGACGTAGCCGGTCGCGCCGGTCACCAGGATCGTCACGTCGTCCTCAACTCTCCACGAAGGTCATCGGCTTGCAGCCTCGCTCCCGACCCTACGTGAGGACCCCGCGCCGATCAGGCCAGGATCTCGGCGATCCGTCGTACCTCGTCGGGGGTACGCAGGGTCAGCAGGAGCATGGTGACGCCGGCTTCCTCCCAGCGCTTCACGCCGGCCCGGACCTCGTCGGGCGTGCCGATGATCGTCACCTCGTCGATCAGCTCGTCGGGGATCAGCGCGGCGGCCTCGTCCTTCTTGCCGGCCAGGTAGAGCTCCTGCACCTCACCGGCCAGGTCGGCGTATCCCATCCGCTCGAAGACGGCCTTGTGGAAGTTCTGGTCCTTCGCGCCCATTCCCCCCATGTAGAGGGCGAAGACCGGGCGGAAGAACTCGTAGATCCCGCGCTTCTCCTCCTCGGTTTCGGCGATGTGCACCTGGCAGGTCGCGGCGATCTCGAAGGTCTCGCGGGTACGCCGGGCACCGGCCCGGGCGAAGCCCTCGTCGAGCCAGGCGTTGTACATGTCGGCGACCTTGGGGCTGAAGTAGATCGGCAGCCAGCCGTCGGCGATCTCGGCGGCGAGGGCGACGTTGCGCGGCCCCTCGGCCCCCATCCAGATCGGCACGTCGGCGCGGAGCGGGTGCACGATCGGCTTGAGGGGCTTGCCGAGCCCGGAGGCGCCCTCACCGGCGTACGGCAGCGGGTAGTGGGGTCCGTCGTTGGTGACCTTGTCCTCGCGGGCCAGCACCTTGCGGATGATGTCGATGTACTCGCGGGTGCGGGCCAGCGGCTTCTCGAACGGCCGGCCGTACCAGCCCTCGACCACCTGCGGGCCGCTCACGCCGAGGCCGAGGATCATCCGGCCGTTGGTGAGGTGGTCCAGCGTCAGCGTGTGCATCGCGGCGGACGCCGGGGTGCGGCCGGAGAGCTGCACGATGGCGGTGCCGAGCCGGACGTTGGTGGTGCGGCTCCCCCACCACGCCAGCGGCGTGAACGCGTCGGAGCCCCAGGCCTCGGCGGCGAACACGGAGTCGAACCCGGCAGCCTCGGCGGCGTCGACCAGGTCACCGACTCCTTCGGGGGGCTGCGCGCCCCAGTACCCCAGCTGTAGTCCGAGCTTCATGCGACTCCTTGGCAGTTTTGGCGGTCGAGCCCTTGTCGAGACCTAGAACATGTTCTAGTTTCGACCCATGGCGCGAACATTGCAAGCACCGGTGACGGTCAGCTTCGACTACACCCGGTCCACCGGCCCCGTCCTCGGTCGCTTCCTGACCGGCCTCCGCGACGGGGTCCTGGTCGGGGGACGCACGTCGGACGGCCGGGTGATGGTGCCGCCGCCCGAGTACGACCCAGTCGGCCACGAGCCCGTGACCGACTTCGTCGAGGTCTCCGGCACCGGCACGATCAGCAGCTGGTCGTGGGTCCCCGAGCCCGTCGCCGAGCAGCCGTTCGACCGGCCGTTCGCGTTCGCGCTGGTCACCCTCGACGGTGCCGACACCCCGATCCTGCACGCGCTCGACGTCTCCTCGGCCGACGAGGTCGAGACCGGCATGCGGGTACAGGTCCGCTGGGCCGACGAGCGGGTCGGCGCCATCACGGACATCGCCTGTTTCGAACCGTTGGTTGAGGTGCGAGGAGCGCAGGCGACGAGGCGCGAAACCCCGGAAGGTGCGCAGGGCGGCGACCACGGAGTCGACGACGACGTCACCGGCGTCATCACGCCGGTCAACCTCGACTACCTGTACGCCGCGTCGCCGGAGGAGTCCGCGTTCTACCGCGCCCTCCAGGAGGGCCGGATCATCGGCCAGCGCTGCCCTGTCTGCCAGAAGGTCTACACGCCGCCGCGCAGCGCCTGCCCGGTCGACGGGGTGGCCACGACGGACGAGGTCCAGCTCGCCGACAAGGGCACGGTGACGACGTTCTGCATCGTCAACGTCCCGTTCCTCGGCCAGAAGATCACCCCGCCCTACGTCTCGGCGTACGTCCTGCTCGACGGCGCCGACATCGCGTTCCTGCACCTGATCCTCGACATCCCGGCCGAGGAGGTCCGGATGGGCATGCGGGTCGAGGCCGTCTGGAAGCCGCGCGAGGAGTGGGGCACCACGATCGAGAACATCAGTCACTTCCGGCCGACGGGCGAGCCCGACGCCGCGTACGACACCTACAAGCAGCACCTCTGATGACGACGCAAAGGAATTCGAGACTGTGAGATCTGTGGCCGTCGTCGGGTTCGCCCAGCGACAGATGAAGGAGTTCGACGGGTCGCCCACGTGCGTGGAGCTGCTCGTCCCGATCTTCGCCGAGCTCTACGAGCAGACCGGTTTCACCCGGAAGGACATCGGCTTCTGGTGCTCGGGATCCTCGGACTACCTGGCCGGCCGGTCGTTCTCGTTCGTGTCGGCGGTGGACGCGATCGGCGTGATCCCGCCGGTCAACGAGTCGCACGTCGAGATGGACGCCGCCTGGGCGCTCTACGAGGCCTGGATCAAGATCCAGACCGGAGAGGTCGACACCGCCCTCGTCTACGGCTTCGGCAAGAGCTCGGCCGGCGTGCTGCGCCGCACCCTTGCCCTGCAGCTGGACCCCTACACGATGACGCCGCTGTGGCCCGACACCGTCTCCCTCGCCGGGCTGCAGGCCCGCGCGGGCATCGACCGGGGCCTCTGGGACGAGCGAGCCATGGCCGAGGTCGCCAACCGCTCCCTCACCGACGCCGAGAAGAACGAGTACGCCATCCGCAAGGGCGGCTCCTCCGTCGACGAGCTCCTCGCCAGGCCCGTGTACGCCGACCCGTTGCGCAAGCACGACTGCGCACCCGTGAGCGACGGCGCCGCGGCCATCGTGCTGGCGGCGGGCGACCGGGCCCTGGACGCCGTCGACCGCCCGGCCTGGATCTCCGGCTTCTCGCACTACGTCGACGCCTTGCACCTGGGTGGGCGCGACCTCACCCGCGCACCCTCTGCCGAGCAGGCGGCCGCCGCGGCCGGCAGCGCCGGCGTGGAGGTGGCCGAGCTGCACGCGCCGTTCTCGTCGCAGGAGCTGATCCTGCGGCGCGAGCTCGCGCTCGGCGACGACGTACGCATCAACCCGTCGGGCGGAGCGCTGACCGGCAACCCGATGTTCACAGGCGGCCTCAACCGGATCGGCGAGGCCGCGAAGCGGATCTGGGACGGTTCGTCCTCGAAGGTGCTCGGCCACGCGACCAGCGGACCGGCCCTCCAGCAGAACCTCGTGTGCGTGATGGGAGACAAGAACTGATGGGCAAGATGCCGGCCGCTGTCATCGGCGTGGGCCAGACCCACCACCGGGCCAAGCGCGAGGACGTCTCCATCGCGGGGCTGTGCCGAGAGGCCATGGACCGCGCGCTCACCGATGCCGGGCTGACCTTCGACGACATCGACGCCGTCGTGGTCGGCAAGGCCCCCGACCTGTTCGAGGGCGTGATGATGCCCGAGCTCTACCTGGCCGAGGCGCTCGGGGCAGCGGGCAAGCCGCTGCTCCGCGTGCACACCGCCGGCTCGGTCGGCGGCTCGACGGCGATCGTGGCCGCGTCGCTCGTGCAGGCCGGCGTCCACCGCCGGGTGCTCACCGTGGCCTTCGAGAAGCAGTCGGAGTCCAACGCGATGTGGGCGCTGTCGGTGCCGCTGCCGTTCAACATGCCGGTCCACGCCGGCGCCGGCGGCTACTTCGCACCACACGTTCGCTCCTACATCCGTCGTTCCGGTGCGCCTACGCACGTCGGCGCGATCGTCGCGGCCAAGGACCGGCAGAACGCGCTCAAGAACCCCTACGCCCACCTGCGGAACCCAGACACCACCGTCGAGTCGGTGCTGGCCTCGCAGATGCTGTGGGACCCGATCCGGTACGACGAGACGTGCCCGTCCTCGGACGGCGCCTGCGCCCTGGTGATCGCCGACGAGGAGACCGCGAGCCGCGCCGACTCCCCCGCCTGGATCCACGGCACCGTGATGCGGTCGGAGCCGACGACCGCCGCCGAGCGGGACCAGGTGAACCCGCAGGCCGGCCGGGAGGCCGCCGCCGCCCTCTGGAAGCAAGCCGGGATCACCAGCCCGATCGACGAGATCGACATGGCCGAGATCTACGTGCCCTTCTCGTGGTTCGAGCCGATGTGGCTGGAGAACCTCGGCTTCACCGCCGAGGGTGAGGGCTGGAAGCTCACCGAGTCCGGCGGCACAGCGCTCGACGGCGTGCTGCCGGTCAACTGCTCCGGAGGCGTGTTGTCCTCCAACCCGATCGGCGCCTCCGGCATGCTCCGCTTCGCCGAGGCCGCCCTGCAGGTCCGCGGGCAGGCCGGCGAGCACCAGGTCGACGGCGTGCGCCGGGCCCTGGGCCACGCGTACGGCGGCGGCTCGCAGTTCTTCGCGATGTGGGTGGTGGGCTCCGAGCCGCCCAGCAACTGACCGCCTCGGCTGCGGGCGGACCGGTTGCCTAGGCTCGCCCCATGATCGAGTACCGCACCCCCGCCGAGATCGAGGAGATGCGTCCCGCGGGACGCTTCGTCGCCGACGTCATCTCCGCCCTGTCCGACAAGGCTGCCGTCGGGGTGAACCTGCTCGAGCTCGACGAGCTCGCGCACGGGATGATCCGGGCGGCCGGGGCGGAGTCCTGCTACATCGACTACCACCCGTCCTTCGGCGCCTCACCCTTCGGCAAGGTGCTCTGCACGTCCGTCAACGACGCGGTCCTGCACGGGCTCCCCCACGACTACGTGCTCCAGGACGGCGACCTGCTCAGCGTCGACTTCGCCGCCAGCCTGAACGGTTGGGTGTCCGACTCGGCGTACAGCCTCGTCGTCGGGGCGCCGCGGCCGGAGGACGTCCGTCTGATCGAGGTCACCCGGGAGGCGCTGGACGCCGGGATCGCGGCCGCCACCGTCGGCAACCAGCTCGGCGACGTCTCCCACGCGATCGGCACCGTCGCCCGCGCCGCCGGACTCCCGATCAACCTGCGGTTCGGCGGCCACGGAGTGGGGCGGACCATGCACGGTGAGCCCCACCTGCCCAACGACGGGCGGCCGTTCCGGGGCCTCAAGCTCAAGGCGGGGCTGGTGCTCGCGATCGAACCGTGGTTCCTGCACACGACCGACGAGATCGTCACCGACGCGGACGGCTGGACCCTGCGCAGCGTCGACGGATCCCGTGGTGCGCACAGCGAGCACACCATCGCCGTCACCCCGGACGGCCCGCTGGTGCTGACCGCGCGGGACTGATCAGGCGTACTTGACCTGCAGGTCCTTGATGCCGTTGATCCAGGCGTGCCGCAACCGGCGGGGCTCCTCGAGCTTGCTGATGTCCGGCGCGCCGTCGGCCAGCGCGGTGAAGATCAGCCGCACCTGCTGGCGGGCCAGGTTGGCGCCGATGCAGTAGTGCGCCCCGTGGCCGCCGAAGGCCACGTGCGGGTTGGGGTTGCGGGTGATGTCGAACGTGAACGGGTCGTCGAAGATCTCGTCGTCGTAGTTGGCGCTGGCGTAGAAGAGTGCGACTCGCTGGCCCTTGCGGACCGGCACGCCACCGACCTCGACGTCGTTGAGCGCGGTGCGCTGGAAGACGGTCACCGGCGTGGCCCAGCGGACCACCTCGTCGACCATGGTGTCGGGGCGCTCCTTCTTCCAGAGCTCCCACTGGTCGGGGTTGTCGAGGAAGGCGTTCATGCCGTGGCTGATGGAGTTGCGGGTGGTCTCGTTGCCGGCGACGGTGAGCAGGATGACGAAGTAGCCGAACTCGTCGTCGGTGAGGCCGCGACCGTCCTTGTCGGCGTTGACCAGCCTGGTGACCAGGTCGTCGCGCGGGTTCGCCTTGCGGTCAGCGGCCATCGTCATGGCGTAGCCGAGGATCTCGGCGGCGGCGGTGTCGGGGTCGCCCTCGATGTCGGGGTCGTCGGAGGCGAGCATCTGGTTGGACCACTCGAACAGCTTGTGGCGGTCCTCCTGGGGGACGCCGAGGAGATCGGCGATCGCCTGCAAGGGCAGCTCCGCGGCCAGCTCGTCGACGAAGTTTCCACTGCCGCGCTCCACGGCCTCGGCCACGATCTGCTTCGCCCGCTTGGCCATGATCTCCTCGAGGGCAGAGATCGAGCGTGGGGTGAACGCCCGGGAGATGATGTGACGGGTGGCGGTGTGCTCCGGCGCGTCCTGGTTGATCAGGATCACCCGCTGCAGCTCCACCTGGTCGCGCGACATGCCTTCGGAGAAGCGGATGATCGCGCCGTTCTCGTAGGTGGAGAAGTCCTTGCCGTTCTTGGAGACGGCCGCGACGTCGGCGTGCTTGCTCACGGCGAAGTAGCCGTTGCCCGACTCCTCGGACATGCCGTCGAAGCTGCCCGGGGCCTGCTCGACCCACGCCACCGGGGCGGTCCGGCGCAGCGCCAGGAACTCCTGGTGCGGGATCGCCTTCTCGTTGAGGGACGGGTCGGTGAAGTCGAACCCGTCCGGGATGACGGTGGCGTCTCGGTCAACTGCGGTCACGGCTCTGGCCTCTCGAATCTGGAACACGTTCTAGTGCCGATCGTTACATACTCTCGGTTTGTTAGGAAGTCCTCGGTGGCGATTCCAGACCAGATTTTGCGCAGTCGGCTTGCCGGGAATGAGAACGTGTTCTAGTTTCTAGGCATGGGCAACCCGGTCATCGTCGACGCCGTCCGCACTCCCCTCGGCAAGCGCCGCGGCTGGCTGGCTGGCGTGCATCCGGCCAACCTCCTCGGCCACACCCTCACCCGGCTCCTCGAGCACGCAGGCGTCGACTCGGACGAGGTCGACCAGGTGATCGGGGGCTGCGTCACCCAGGCCGGGGAGCAGTCCAACGACATGGTCCGGCGGTCCTGGCTGCACGCCGGACTGGCGCAGCGCACCGGGGCCACGACCATCGACGCCCAGTGCGGCTCCGGCCAGCAGTCGGCCCACCTGGTG
>JBKJUE010000051.1:0-12346 GCA_046590395.1 Nocardioides sp. | reverse complement strand
TCCACGTCGACACCGTGGACGACGCCGCCGAGGACGACGACCTGGCCTGGTTCGCGACCCAGGAGATCCCCGACCTGCTGGCCTGAGGCGTCGCCGACTCGGCGCCCCACGTGCTTGCTCGCTACGCTCGCTGGCATGGACGCGATTTCCTTCCCGCCGGTACCTGTCAACGAGCCCAACCTGACCTACGCGCCGGGTAGCCCCGAGCGCCAGGCTCTGGTGGTGGAGCTCGACAAGCTGGAGCGCAAGCAGCACGACCTCAAGGCCCACATCGGGGGCCGGAGGAAGTCCGGCGGCGGGGCCGAGATCAAGGTCGTGCAGCCGCACGACCACCAGCACGTGCTGGGTGTCCTGAAGAACTCCACGCAGGCCGACACGAAGGCCGCGATTGCCGCGGCCGGCAAGGCGGCCCCCGACTGGGCGGCACTGGACGTCGACCAGCGGTGCGCGATCCTGCTCAAGGCCGCCGACCTCCTGGCCGGCCCGTGGCGGCAGCGGATCAACGCGGCCACCATGCTCGGCCAGTCGAAGACGGCGTACCAGGCCGAGATCGACAGCGCGTGCGAGCTGATCGACTTCTGGCGGTACAACGTCCACTACGCCAAGCAGATCCTCACCGACCAGCCGATCGCGAACAGCCCCGGCATCTGGAACCGCACCGACCACCGCCCGCTCGAGGGCTTCGTCTACGCGATCACGCCGTTCAACTTCACCGCGATCGCGGGCAACCTGCCGACCGCCCCCGCGCTCATGGGCAACACGGTGCTCTGGAAGCCGTCGCCGACCCAGCAGCTCGCCGCGTCGCTGCTGATGGAGCTGCTCGAGGAGGCCGGCATGCCGCCGGGCGTCATCAACATGCTCCCGGGTGACGGCCTCGACGTCTCCAAGGTCGCCATGTCCAGCCCCGACCTGGCCGGTATCCACTTCACCGGGTCCACGCCCACGTTCCAGCACCTGTGGCGCGAGGTCGGCACCAACATCGAGAACTACCGGTCCTACCCGCGCATCGTCGGCGAGACCGGCGGCAAGGACTTCATCGTCGCCCACCCGTCGGCCGACCCCGACGTGCTGCGGGTCGCGATGCTCCGCGGGGCGTTCGAGTTCCAGGGCCAGAAGTGCTCTGCCGCCTCGCGCGCCTACGTTCCGCGGTCGGTCTGGAAGAAGATGCGCGACTCGTTCCTGGCGGAGGTCGACGCGATCGCGATGGGCGACGTCACCAACTTCTCCAACTTCATGGGCGCCGTGATCGACGACCGGGCGTTCGCCAAGCACAAGGCCGCGATCACCCGCGCCAAGCGGACCAAGCACCTCGAGATCACCGCCGGCGGCCAGGTCGACGACTCGGTCGGCTACTTCGTCCGGCCCACCGTCGTGGAGTCCACGGACCCGACGGACCAGATGTTCTCCACCGAGTACTTCGGCCCGATCCTCGCCGTCCACGTCTACGAGGACCGCGACTTCGAGAAGGTCGTCGCGCAGATGGAGTCGTTCGCGCCGTACGCACTGACCGGCGCGATCATCTCCCAGGACCGCGGCGCCATCGCGTGGGCCCAGGAGGAGCTGCGGTTCGCCGCCGGTAACTTCTACATCAACGACAAGCCCACGGGTGCCGTCGTGGGTCAGCAGCCGTTCGGCGGGGGCCGGGCCTCGGGGACCAACGACAAGGCCGGTGCGGCCGTCAACCTGCTGCGCTGGACCAGCCCGCGCAGCATCAAGGAGACGTTCGTCCCGCCCAAGGACTACCGCTACCCCTACATGGGATGACCGTCTGGCACATGGGCACGCTGCACCAGGCCGAGCAGGGGCTGATCCTGGCGCTCGCGTTCGGACCGTTCGTGGTGCTCGTGCTCGTGATCGTGCTGCGGCGGCGGAGGGGCGACTGATCTCGACTGCGCTGGGGGCGCCTGCTCGATCAACGGCTGAGGTAGTCGCGGCCCACGTGGTTCTCGGCCTTCAGGGCCTTGAGCAGGAGGTCCGCGATCAGGCCCTCGATCTTGCCGCCCACGAGCGGGATGCTGACCTTGATGCTCAGGTCGACGGTCTCGGTGGTCACTCCGCCGGACTCTCTCAGCCGGGCCGTGCCGGACATCTCGCCCGGCTTGCCCGGGATGGTCACCCGGATGACTCCCTCGTCGGGCGTCGACCAGGTCTCCTCCTGCACGATGTTGATCTCGTCGCCGACGAACTTCCTCGCGAAGGACGGGATGCCGCGTGCGGCCTGGACCTGGTCGATCGTCACGGCCGTGCTGTCGTCGTCGGCCTCCACGGAGACCCGGTGCCGGAGCACGCCCTGGTAGTCGCAGACCTCCTCGCGGAACGCCGGGTCGGCCAGCATCGCGGCGACGTCGGCCAGCGGGGCGTCGTACGTCAGGTCGTGGCGCAGTCGCCTGGACATGTCAGCGCTCGCCCCGGAGCCAGGCCTGACCGACCTCGTGCTCGACGTCCATGCCGTTGCGGACCTGGTCCTCGAGGAGGCCCTCGAGCTTGCCGCCGATGAGCGGCACCTTGACCTTGATGTCGAGCTCGACGACCTCGTTCGTGCCGGAGCCGGCGGCCACCAGGGCGATCGTCCCGACGATGCTGCTCGGCTTGCCCGGAGCGTCGATCCGCAGCGTGCCGCCGGTGCTGTCTGGCCATTCCTCGGTCTGGATCGCGCGGGTGGTCTCACCGGCGAACTTCCGGGCGAACGACGGCAGCCCGTCGGTGCGCTGCACCTGGTCGTTGACCAGGCTGAACCCCTCGGCGCGGCGGTCGATGGCGACGTCGGCCGAGACGACGTCCAGGGCGGCACTGACCTTTTCGCGGAAGGCGGGATCGGCGAGCATCTCGTAGACCTCGTCGGGGCTGGCGTCGTAGGCGAGCTCGTGGTGGAAGTGCATGCCCGCCATCATGGCCGAGCCGCGCAGCCCGGCGCTACGGCGGGCCGCGTGCCCCGTGTTGTCCACGTCACAGCCGGGGTCCTAGGGTCGGGGGGTGTCCACGACGCTCGACCGTGAAAAGTCCGAACTCCTGGCCAAGGCGATCGATCTCGCCCTGGCTCGGACAGGGGCCGGTGGCCCGCCGCACGAGGTCGTCGGAACGCTGCTCAGGGCCTACTACCGGCACGTCGCGCCCGAGGACGTGTGCGACCGCGGCGACATCGACCTGTACGGCGCCCTGACGTCGCACTACAGGCTCGCCGGCGTGCGCCCGCAGGGCACGTCCCAGGTCCGGGTGCACACGCCCGGCATCAGCGAGCAGGGCTGGTCCGCACACGGGCACTCCGTGGTGGAGGTCGTCACCGACGACATGCCGTTCCTCGTCGACTCGCTGACGATGGAGCTTGACCGCCAGCAGCGCGACGCTCACGTGGTCATCCACCCGCAGTTCGACGTCGTCCGCGACATCACCGGCACTCTGCAGACCGTCCTGGTCGTCGAGGACGGGTCGATCGAGCCGCCGGTGGAGTCCGTCCGTGAGTCGTGGATGCACATCGAGATCGGCCGGGTCGCGGACGACGACGACGCCGCCGAGCTCGAGGAGTCCCTCCAGCGGGTGCTGCGCGACGTCCGGGAGTCCGTCGAGGACTGGGAGAAGATGCACACCCAGGTCCTCGCGATCGTCGACGAGCTCGAGACCGACCCGCCGCCGTTGCCCACGGACGAGATCGCAGAGGGCCGGGACCTGCTGCGATGGCTGGCCACGGACCACTTCACGTTCCTGGGCTACCGCGAGTACCGCCTGGAGAGCGAGGGCGAGGACGACCTGCTGCGCGCGGTGCCCGGCACCGGCTTCGGCATCCTCCGCGCGGACCAGGACATGTCCGCCTCGTTCGGCAAGCTGCCCACGCTGGTCAAGGCCAAGGCCCGCGAGAAGACCCTGCTGGTGCTGGCCAAGGCCAACTCCCGCGCCACCGTCCACCGTCCGGCGTACCTCGACTACGTCGGCGTGAAGAAGTTCGACTCCGACGGCGAGGTGGTCGGGGAGCGCCGCTTCCTGGGCCTGTTCTCCAGCGCCGCCTACACCGAGTCGCTCACCCGGATCCCGCTGCTGCGGGAGAAGGCGGCGGAGGTGCTGCGCCGGATCGGCTTCGACCCGCGCAGCCACGCCGGCAAGGCGCTGATGGACACCCTCGAGACCTACCCGCGCGACGAGCTGTTCCACACACCGGTCGACGAGCTCGCCCCGCTCGCCGAGGCGGTGATGCACGCCCGCGAGCGTCGACAGGTCCGGGTCTTCCTGCGCCGCGACACCTACGGCCGCTACGTCTCCGTCCTCGTCTACCTGCCCCGCGACCGCTACAGCACCACGGTCCGTGAGCGGTTCTCGGCCATCCTCAAGGAGGAGCTGGGCGGGGTCGACGTCGAGTTCACGGCCCGGGTCAACGAGTCGAGCACCGCCAACGTGCACCTGGTCGTCCACCCCCCGGTGGGCGGCACCCTCGCCGACGTGGCGCCCGCCGAGCTGGAGCGACGCCTCACCGACGCGTCCCGTTCCTGGCGCGACGACTTCGTGACGGCGGCCATGCAGGACCACGGCGAGGAGGCGGGCGCCCGGCTGGCCAGCAGGTACGCCGACTCGTTCCCCGAGGCCTACAAGGAGGACTACCTCCCGGCGACCGGCTCGTTCGACCTCGGTCGGCTCGAGGCCATGGGGGAGGTGGACGGCATCGACCTCACGCTCCACCAGGAGGTCGACGCCGGTCGCGGCGAGGCCCGGCTCAAGGTCTACCGGATCGGGCCCCCGCTGTCGCTGTCCGAGATCCTGCCGATGCTGTCCTCCATGGGTGTCGAGGTCGTCGACGAGCGTCCCTACAAGCTCGAGGGGCTCGACCGGCCCACGTTCATCTACGAGTTCGGCCTCCGGTACGGCCAGGCGGTGCCGTCACCGGCCCGCGGTCACTTCCAGGCCGCGCTGCGGGCGGTGTGGGACGGCTACAACGAGATCGACGGCTTCAACGCGCTCGTCCTGGGGGCCGGGCTCACCTGGCGGCAGGCGACCGTCCTGCGTGCCTACGCGAAGTACATGCGCCAGGGGAACTCACCGTTCGCCCTCGACTACATCGAGGAGGCGCTGCGCAACAACGTCGACATCACCCGACTGCTGGTCCAGCTCTTCGAGGCCCGCTTCGATCCCGGCAAGCACGGGATGGCGGCGACCGACGAGGCGCGGGTGGCCCGCGTCGACGAGGTGGAGGGCCGGATCGGACGTGCACTCGACGACGTCGCCAGCCTCGACCACGACCGGATCCTGCGGTCCTACCTGACCCACATCAAGTCGACGCTGCGGACCAACTACTTCCAGCCGGCCGCCGATGGCGGCGTCCACCCGTACATGTCGTTCAAGCTCGAACCGTCGGCGATCCCCGACCTGCCCGAGCCGCGCCCGAGGTACGAGATCTTCGTCTACTCACCGCGGGTCGAGGGCGTCCACCTCCGCTTCGGCGCGGTCGCGCGCGGCGGCCTGCGCTGGTCGGACCGTCGCGACGACTTCCGGACCGAGGTGCTCGGCCTGGTCAAGGCGCAGATGGTCAAGAACACCGTGATCGTGCCGGTCGGCGCCAAGGGTGGCTTCTTCTGCAAGCAGCTGCCCGACCAGGGCGACAGGGAAGCGTGGCTGGCCGAGGGCGTCGCCTGCTACCGGACGTTCATCTCCGGGCTGCTCGACGTCACCGACAACCTCGTCGAGGGTGAGACCGTGCCCCCGAAGGGCGTGGTCCGTCACGACGAGGACGACACCTACCTCGTCGTGGCGGCCGACAAGGGCACGGCGACCTTCTCCGACATCGCGAACGGCGTCTCCCAGGACTACGGCTTCTGGCTCGGCGACGCGTTCGCCAGTGGTGGCTCGGTCGGGTACGACCACAAGGCGATGGGCATCACCGCGCGCGGTGCCTGGGTCTCGGTGCAGCGGCACTTCCGCGAGCGCGGAATCGACTGCCAGGCCGAGGATTTCACCGCCGTCGGGATCGGTGACATGTCCGGCGACGTGTTCGGCAACGGGATGCTCTGCTCCGAGCACATCCGGCTGGTGGCGGCCTTCGACCACCGCGACATCTTCATCGACCCGAGCCCTGACGCGGCCACGTCGTACGCCGAGCGGCGGCGCCTGTTCGACCTCCCGCGGTCGAGCTGGCAGGACTACGACAAGGAGCTGATCTCCGAGGGTGGTGGCATCCATCCACGCTCCCTGAAGTCGATCCCGATCACGGCTCCGGTCCGGGAGGCGCTCGGGCTCGAGGACGGCATCGCCTCGCTGACGCCGGCCGAGCTGATGAAGGCGATCCTCAAGGCGCCGGTCGACCTGCTCTGGAACGGCGGCATCGGGACCTACGTCAAGGCCGCCGAGGAGTCGCACGCCGATGCCGGCGACAAGGCCAACGACGCGATCCGCGTCAACGGTCGTGAGGTCCGGGCCAAATGCGTGGGTGAGGGCGGCAACCTGGGGCTCACCCAGCTCGGCCGGATCGAGTACGCCATGCGCGAAGGCCGGATGAACACCGACTTCATCGACAACTCGGCCGGGGTCGACACCTCCGACCACGAGGTCAACATCAAGATCCTCCTGGACCGCGTCGTCGCCGCGGGCGACCTGACGACCAAGCAGCGCAACACCCTGCTGGCGGAGATGACCGACGAGGTCGCCCAGCTGGTGCTGCGCGACAACTACGAGCAGAACCTCGCCCTGGCCAACGCCGCCGCCAACGCCCCCTCGTTGCTGCACGTGCACGAGGACTGGATGAAGAAGCTGGAACGCGACGGGGTGCTCAACCGTGAGCTCGAGGGCCTGCCCAGCAGCCGCCAGGTCCGGCGCCGTCTCGACCGGGGCGGCAGCCTGACCACGCCCGAGGCTGCGGTGCTGCTGGCCTGGACCAAGATCGTGCTGGAGGACGAGCTGCTCGGCTCCGACCTGCCCGAGGACCCCTATCTCCACCTCGACCTGATGGCGTACTTCCCGACCCTCATGCGCAAGGACTTCGAGAGCCAGATCGCCGACCACCCGCTGCGTCGGGAGATCATCGTGACGCAGGTCGTCAACGACCTGGTCAACGGCGCCGGCATGACGTTCTGGCCCCGCCTCGCGGGCGAGACCGGGGCCTCGGCGGCGGAGCTGACCCGGGCCAACTTCGTGGCCCGTGAGATCTTCGGCTCGCTGCCGCTGCGCGAGGAGCTCGAGACCTACGACAACGTGCTCGACGCCCAGGTCCAGACCCGGATGCGGATCGAGATGCGGACGCTGGTCGAGCGGGCCTCGCGCTGGCTGGTCACCAACCGGAGGCCCCCGCTCGACAGCCAGGCCACCGTCGACTTCTTCAGCGACCCGGTCCAGAAGGTGATGGGAGAGCTCCCCGGTCTGATCACCGGCCGCGAGCACACGGCGTACCTCGGCCGCCGGGACCGGCTGGTCGGCCAGGGCGTGCCGGAGGAGCTTGCGACGCGCGTGGCCGTGCTCAACGTCGCCTACACGTTGCTCGGCACCGTGGAGACCGCCGTCCGCGAGGAGCTGGACCCGGCCGAGGTGGCCAGGTTGCACTTCGCGCTGGGGGAGCGGCTCGGGCTGCCGTCGCTCGTGCACCGGATCCTGGACCTCCCGCGCGAGGACCGCTGGCAGACGATGGCGCGCGGCGCCGTGCGCGACGACCTGTACGCCGTGCACAGCCAGCTCACCGCCCAGGTGCTGCGGTCGACGTCGTCGGAGGACTCGGTCCCTGCCCGGATCGCCGCCTGGGAGGAGGCCGACCACGTGGTGGTGCTGCGGGCCGCGGCGACCCTCGAGGAGATCTGCGCCGACGAGTCCGCGGACCTGGCCCGGATGTCGGTCGGGCTGCGGGTCGTGCGCGGGCTGCTCCGGGCCGCCTGAAGGATTCCTGCGCCAGGCACAACCTGGTCGACGTCTCGGTCCGTCTCAGGGGTGTGGAAGCACCGGCCGGCACCCAGACACGGGGGGAGACAGACGTGAGTGGAGACCCCGGCCTGGCCGGGCTGCTGCGCGACACCGACTTCACCTCGTTCTTCGAGGCGACGTGGCCGCGGCTGTTCCGGACGGCGGTCGCCATCACCGGTGACCGCGGTTCCGCCGAGGATGCGCTCCAGACGGCGTTCGCCAAGGCGTACGCCGCGTGGTCCCGGGTGTCCTCCGCCGACCATCCCGAGGCCTACGTCCGCCGGATGCTGGTCAACGAGATCATCAGCGCACGACGGCACGGCTGGTGGCGGCGCGAGCGTCCCCACGAGCACGTCGAGCCGTCGACCGTCACGTCGTCGCCCGAGTCCGCCGTGGTGGACCGGGACCTCCTCTGGGCGGCGGTCCAGCTCCTGCCGCTGCGGCAGCGTGCGGTCGTCGTCCTTCGCTACTACGAGGACCTGTCCGAGGCCGACATCGCGGAGACCCTCGGTTGCTCGCGGGGCACGGTCAAGTCCCAGGCCTCGGCGGCACTCGCCAACCTGCGCCGCGCGAGCGGCGCCACCCTTCGGGAAGGAGACGACGCATGACTACCGACCTGCGCACTGCTCTGGAGACCAAGCTCGACAGGATCACGCCCCCGCCGGGCGACATCGACCGGGTACGTCATGAGGGAACGCGCCTGCGTCGTCGCCGCCAGACCCGTCACGCGGCCGCCGGAGTAGCCGTCGCGGCGTTGTTCGCGGTCGGCCTGACGCAGCTGATTGGCACCACCGCCAGGACATTGATCACGAACGACGTCGTCGAGGACTACCCCAGCCTGGGGCAGCTGGACTTCTCGGAAGGTCTGCGGGCGTATGCCGACCCCGGAGCGGAGATCCACCTCGGGGGCCGGGCCTTCGACGTCTCGGATCTCAGGTATCTCGACACCGACGCGACCGCCACGCCGTACGGCGTCGTCTTCTACGACGACGGCCGCCCGATGCTGCTCGACGAGACCGGCGAGGTCACTGCGCTCGTCGAGGGGGGTGTCGCGTCGAACCCCGACTTCCACCCGACGGCCAAGGCCGACTCCGCCGCACCGCACGTCGCCTGGGCGGTCCTGGGTGACGGAACGGCCACGATCACGGTGCGGGACATGACGACCGGGGACGATGTCGACACTCTCGAGGTGGACTGCGGCGACTGCGACGACCTGGTGATCGACGCGCTGGACGGCGGTGTCGTCATGTTCCGCACCGATGCCGGGACCCAACGCTGGCAGGTGGGTCGCACAACCACATTCGAGCTCGCCGGACCACAGACCCGGGTCGTGGACCTGCGCAACGGCACACTGCTGTACGACGGGCCGGTGCCGACGGGCGCGGGCCCCTACCGCTACCTCATGGTGGCGGCGCCCGTCGACGCGCAGCTCACCTTTGACGGGAAGTACGTCCTGGACTGGTCGAGCACGCTGCGACCCGTCAGCGATGAGGACGAGCCGGTCCGCCTGGAGGCGGGGCCTCACCAGCGAGGGGCTCTCGGTTTTTGGGCCATCGACACCGACGGCTCGGTGTTGGTCGCGGCCCTGGACGGGAAGTACCCGCACTACCTGGTGTCGGACTGCGAGGTGCCGTCGGGAGCCTGCGTCGACGTCGGGCCACTGACGCCGACCGGTGGTGATCCGATGTTCATCGGCAGCGACATGTAAGGGGCACTCTGCCCGAAAACCGGTTTCCGAGATGTCGGCCCGTCCGCATAGGGTGGACGGAACGATGCCCGATCACGACGACTCCCAGCCACCCGCCGGTGTTCACTCCCTGTGGCGGCTACGCGGCTACCTCAAGCCGCACGGCTGGGCGCTGGCGATCATGCTCGGCACCTCCCTGGCGGGCGTCGGGCTGTCGATCGCGATCCCGCTGGTCACCAAGTCCCTCATCGACGGGCCGATCACCGAGCGTGACCTCGGGCCGGTGCTGCCCCTCGGTCTGCTGGCCCTCGGGCTCGGCATCTTCGAGGCGGTGCTGATCTTCTGGCGGCGCTGGGTCCAGTCCAACGCTGTGCTCGGCATCGAGACCGCGATGCGGCACGACCTCTACGAGCGGCTCCAGCAGCTGCCGATGAGCTTCCACAGCAAGTGGCAGTCCGGCCAGCTCCTCTCGAGAGCCACGACCGACCTCTCGGCGATCCGGCGCTTCAGCGGTTTCGGGCTGCTGTTCCTCGTGATCAACATCCTCCAGGTCACCGTGGTCACGATCGTGCTGCTCGAGATGTACTGGCCGCTCGGCCTGGTGGTCGCTGCCGCCGCGGCACCGATCGTGTGGCTGTCGATGCGCTTCGAGAAGGCCTACGTCGTCGTCTCCCGCCGCGTGCAGGACGAGCAGGGCGACCTGGCGACCCTGGCCGAGGAGGGCGCGGTCGGGATCCGGGTGATCAAGTCCTTCGGCCGCAGCGAGCACGTCTCGCTTCAGTACGACGCCGCCTCGCAGAAGCTCCACGACACGAGCATGGACAAGGTCAGGCTCTCCGCGAAGTTCTGGAGCTTCCTCGAGGTGATCCCCAACCTCGCCGTCGTCGTGGTCCTGCTGCTCGGCTCGATAGGCGTCGGAAGGGGTGCGCTGACGCCGGGCGAGCTGGTCGCCTTCATCACCCTGATGCTGTCGCTGGTGTGGCCGGTCGCGTCGCTCGGCGTCATCCTCGCGATGGCGCAGGAGGCGATGACCGCCGCGGCCCGCATCCTCGAGATCTTCGACACCGAGCCCGACATCGTCTCCGGCTCCCGCGCGGTCGAGCAGCCGCGCGGTCACCTGCGCTTCGAGCACGTCGACTTCGCCTTCGCCGACGCCCCCGACGAGCTGGTGCTGCGCGACGTCAACCTCGACCTGGCGCCCGGCGAGACGGTCGCGCTCGTGGGTGCCACCGGCTCCGGCAAGACCATCTTGACCGCCCTCGTGCCGCGCTTGTACGACGTCACCGGCGGGCGGGTGACCATCGACGGCATCGACGTGCGCGACCTCGAGCTCGGTCACCTCCGCACCCTCGTCGCGACCGCCTTCGAGGACCCCACGCTGTTCTCCATGAGCGCCCGCGAAAACCTCACCCTCGGCCGCGCCGATGCCACCGACGAGGAGATCGCGTCCGCCATCGAGGTCAGCCAGGCCGGGTTCGTCCACGACCTGCCCTGGGGGCTGGAGACGCGGATCGGTGAGCAGGGGATGGCACTGTCCGGCGGCCAGCGCCAGCGGCTGGCCCTGGCCCGCGCGGTGCTCGCCCAGCCCCACGTGCTCGTCCTCGACGACACCCTCTCCGCGCTCGACGTCCACACCGAGAAGCTCGTCGAGGAGGCGCTCCAGCGGGTGCTGTCCGCAACGACCGGACTGGTCGTCGCCCACCGCGCGTCCACGGTGCTGCTCGCCGACCGGGTGGCCGTCCTCCAGGGCGGCACCATCACCCACGTCGGCGACCACAGCGAGCTGCTCGCGACCGTCCCTGCCTACCGCGAGCTGCTGGCGGCCGACAAGGCTGCTGACGCCCCGACCGAGGAGGCGGTCCGGTGACGGCCCCCACCGATTGGCGAGGCCAGTCCCAGGTCGACGACCAGGAGGCCGAGGAGCGCGAGTCGGCTGCCCGGCTCGGTGGCGGGTCGCGGCGGCTGCTCGGCGAGCTGCTCGCGCCGTACAAACGCGCCATCAAGTTCCTGATCCTCATCGTCCTCGTCGAGAACGCCGCCCGGCTGGCCATCCCCTACCTGGTCAAGGAGGGCATCGACACCGGTATCCCGCCGATCCGCGAGGACAACAACCTCGAGCCGCTGTTCGTCATCGTCGGCATCGTGCTGGTCGCGACGATCACGCAGGCGATCGCCCGTCAGCTCTTCCTGGTCCGATCGGGCAGGATCGGCCAGGACGTGCTCTCCGAGGTACGCCGCCGGGTGTTCCGGCACTTCCAGGTGCTGAGCCCGGCGTTCCACGACAGCTACACGTCCGGCCGGGTCATCTCCCGGCAGACCTCCGACGTCGACGCCATCTACGAGATGCTCGAGACCGGCTTCGACGGACTCGTCACCGCGGCCCTCACCCTGTTCGGCACCGCCGCGCTGCTGCTCTTCCTCGACGTCAAGCTCGGCCTGGTGGCCCTCGCGTGCGGCCCGTTTCTGTTCCTGCTCACCAACTGGTTCCGCAGGTCCTCGGCCAAGAGCTACACGGTCACCCGCGAGAAGGTCGCGCTGGTGATCGTGCACTTCGTCGAGTCGATGGGCGGCGTCCGCGCCGTGCAGGCCTTCCGCCGCGAAGACCGCAACCAGGAGATCTTCGACGACGTCAACGACCAGTACCGTCGCGCCAACCTCAGCGCCTTCCGGCTCGTGGCCCTCTTCATGCCCGGCATCAAGCTCATCGGCAACATCACCATCGGCGTCGTCCTGCTCTACGGCGGCTACCTCGCCTACCACGGTGAGGTCAGCGTCGGCGTGCTCGCGGCCTTCCTG
>JBKJUE010000095.1:0-10754 GCA_046590395.1 Nocardioides sp. | reverse complement strand
CCGGCTCGACTGTGTGCTCGGGTCGACATCACTCATGCGGCGAGCGCTCAACGAGGCCTCGTGGCACGCCGCGCACCGCTCCGCCTTCGGCTCCCTCCTCGCCGACAAGCCGCTCATGCAGAACGTGCTGGCCGACCTCGCGGTCGAGACCGAGGCGGCCACCGCGCTCGCGATGCGCCTCGCCGCCGCCGTGGACGACAGCGGCGACCCGCACGAGGCAGCGTTCCGGCGGATTGCCCTGCCCCTCGCAAAGTTCTGGGTCTGCAAGCGCACGCCGTTCATGGTGGCGGAGGCTCTGGAGTGCCTCGGCGGAAACGGGTACGTCGAGGAGTCCGTGCTGCCGATGCTCTACCGCGAGGCGCCGCTCAACTCGGTCTGGGAGGGCTCGGGCAACGTCAATGCGCTCGACGTCCTGCGCGCACTGTCGCGGGAGCCCGAGGTGCTGAACGCATGGATCATCGAGGTCGGTCTCGCCCGCGGCGCCGACCCCCGGCTCGACCGGGCCATCGACGACACCCTTGCGCTGCTCGGTGACGCCGACGCCCTCGAGGGGGCGGCGCGGAGGCTGGCCGGCCGGATGGCCGCCTGCCTCCAGGGCTCGCTCCTCGTGAGGTTCGCTCCCCCGGAGGTCGCCGACGCGTTCTGCTCGTCCCGGCTCGGCACGTCGTACGACGGAACGTTCGGCACGTTGTCTGGCGGCGACCTCCGGGCGATCGTCGAGCGGGCGACCCCGACCCTCTAGGGACGGTTCGCGCCCACCGGCTCCCGCTCGTCCTCGGGCAGACCTTCCTCGTCGTCGTCGAGCATCGTCCGTTCGTCGAACGGGTCGTCCCCGCCCAGCGCCCGGTCGAGCTGTGCCCGGTCGAGGCCGCCGGTCCAGTGGCCGATCAGCACGGTGGCGATCGAGTTGCCGGCGAAGTTGGTCAGCGCCCGGGCCTCGGACATGAAGCGGTCGATCCCGACGATGACACCCACGCCGTCGACGAGGTCAGGACGGTGCGAGCTGAGGCCGCCGGCCAGGGTCGCCAGTCCGGCGCCCGTCACTCCGGCCGCACCCTTCGAGGCGATCATCATGAACAGCAGGAGCGAGATCTGCTCCCCGATGCTCAGCGGGTCACCCATGGCCTCGGCGATGAACAGTGACGCCATCGTCAGGTAGATCGCGGTGCCGTCCAGGTTGAACGAGTAGCCCGTCGGGACGACCACGCCCACGGTGGGCTTGTCGATGCCGGCGTGCTCCATCTTGGCGATCAGCCGCGGCAACGCCGACTCCGACGAGGACGTCGAGAGGATCAGCAGGAACTCGCGGGCGAGGTAGCGGAACAGGGAGAAGACGTTGACCCCGGTCGCGAGCTTGAGGAGCGTGCCGAGCACCAGGAAGACGAACAGGAAGCACGTGATGTAGAAGGCGATCATCAGGATCGCGAGGCTCTTGAGGGCGTCCAGCCCGGTCTCGCCCACCACGGCCGCGATGGCACCGAAGGCACCGATCGGCGCGGCCCACATGATCATCGCGAGCACACGGAAGACGAGGCGCTGCATGTGCCCGAAGCCGCGCAGGATCGGGGCCCCGACCGGGCCCATCTGCTGCAGGGCGAAGCCGATCAGCAGTGCGACGAGCAGCGTCTCCAGGACCTCGCCGGACGTCAGCGACGAGAAGAGCGAGGTCGGGATGATGCCGACCAGGAACTCGGTCGTGCTGCCGGCGCCCTCCGCCTGCGCCTGGCCGGCGCTGGCCGTGGCCTCGTCGATCTCGAGCCCCTCACCGGGGTTCAGGATGTTGCCCACCACGAGGCCGACGGCCAGGGCGACGGTGGACATCGACACGAAGTAGGCGAGCGCGAGGCCGCCCACCTTGCCGACCCGGGCGGCGCTCGCCACAGAGCCGACACCGATCACGATCGTGCAGAGGATGACCGGCTGGATCATCATCTTGATCAGCGCCACGAACCCCTCGCCCAGCGGGGCGAGCTGCACCGCGAAGTCGGGGAAGGCGAAGCCCACGATGATGCCGAGGATGACCGCCACGATGACGGCTACGTAGAGGTAGTGCGTGCGGTCCTTCTTCGGCGGTGGGCCGGACGCGTGGTGGTCGGTGTCCTTGGTCGTGACGCTCATGAGGTCCTCCAGGGGTTGACGCGCGCCCGATCGCGCGCGACCAACGCGAGTCGTACCCACAGGTGACGCGCGCCACACGTAGGACGTGGGGTCGCGCCGACGTCACCCGACGACGAGCTGGCCGCCACGGCTGGTCGCTTCTGGGTCTCCGGCGAGGCGCGCACCCCCGCCCCTGGACCTGCTCGACGCGACTAGCTGAGCTCGAGCCCTGGGTAGAGCGGGTGCTTGTCGAGCATCTCGGCGGAGGCGTCCTTGACCTTGTCGGCCACCCCGTCGGCCAGCGTGTACGACGCCTTCGACGGGCCGCCCGCCTTCGTGGTGCCCGGCTGGGTGTTGGAGAGGACGTGCACGATCAGCTCGGCCACGGTGTCGAACTCGTCGTGCCCGAAGCCACGGGTGGTGAGCGCAGGGGTGCCGAGCCGGATGCCGGAGGTGTACCAAGCGCCGTTGGGGTCGGCCGGCACCGAGTTGCGGTTGGTCACCACGCCGGCGTCGAGGAGGGCCGACTCCGCCTGGCGCCCGGTGAGCCCGAACGACGAGACGTCCAGCAGCACGATGTGGTTGTCGGTACCGCCGGTGACCAGCGTGGCGTCACGGGTCAGGAACCCCTCGGCGAGCGACTTCGCGTTGTCGGCGATCTCCTGCGCATAGGTCTGGAAGGACGGTTGGCGTGCCTCGGCGAGGGCGACGGCCTTGGCCGCCATCACGTGGGACAGCGGACCGCCGAGCACCATCGGGCAACCCCGGTCGACCGAAGCGGCGTACTCCTCCTGGGCGAGCACGAGCCCGCCCCGCGGGCCGCGCAGCGACTTGTGGGTGGTCGTCGTGGTGATGTGGGCGAACGGGACCGGGTTCTCGTCGCCCGTGAACACCTTGCCGGCGACCAGGCCGGCGAAGTGCGCCATGTCGACCATGAGCGTGGCGCCGACCTCGTCGGCGATCTCGCGCATCTTGGCGAAGTTCACCCGGCGCGGGTAGGCGGAGTAACCGGCGACCAGCACGAGTGGCTTGAACTCGCGGGCCTTCGCGGCGACCTTGTCGTAGTCGAGCAGGCCGGTCACCGGATCGGTGCCGTACTGCTGCTGGTGGAACATCTTGCCGCTGATGTTGGGGCGGAACCCATGGGTCAGGTGGCCACCGGAGTCGAGGGACATGCCGAGCAGGCGCTGGTTGCCGAGCTCGTGGCGCAGCGTCTCCCAGTCCTCGTCGGTGAGCTCGTTGACGTTCTTGGCGCCGAGCTTCTCCAGTGCCGGACCCTCGACGCGGTGCGCGAGGATCGACCAGAACGCGACCAGGTTGGCGTCGATCCCGGAGTGCGGCTGCGCATAGGCGTACGGCGCCCCGAACAGCTCGCGGGCGTGCTCGGCTGCGAGTGCCTCGACGGTGTCGACGTTCTGGCAGCCGGCGTAGAAACGGTGACCGACCGTGCCCTCGGCGTACTTGTCGCTGAACCAGGTGCCCATCGTGAGGAGCACGGCCGGCGACGCGTAGTTCTCGCTGGCGATCAGCTTGAGCGAGGCCCGCTGGTCGGCCAGCTCCTGTCGTGTCGCCTCCGCGATACGGGGTTCGACCGAGGCGATGACCTCGAGGGCCTGGCTGTACGCGCTGCTGATGAGGGCATCCGTCATGGGGAGCAGCCTAGTGCGGGCACTGCTCCCGGTCAGGACCACGCCGCGGTGTGACCTGGACCGCATCCGGGCGGCGTGGCAGGCGGGCACGGCTCATCATGTCTCACATAGTGGCAGCGCGTCTCACTCCATGGGATTTCAGGTTGTGGGAAGTGTGTCCGCCCCCTGAGACTGCTTGACATGATCAGTGCTGCGACGTCCGCACACCTCGTGGTTCGACGCCACGTGGACCTCGGGCGTACCCGCAGCATGATGTGTTGGCCCCGCTGAAATCCCGCCGCCCCTAGATCATCTCCCGCGCTCACCGTCGCGCGCGGCACCTCAGCGTGAAGGACCACCGTCTTGAGCACCCAGCCCGCACCCCGCACCGCACGGCCCCGTCCCAAGCGCGGCGAAGGCCAGTGGGCGCTCGGCTACAACGAGCCCCTCAACAAGAACGAGCAGACGAAGAAGGACGACAACCCCCTCAACGTCCGGAACCGGATCCTTGGCATCTACTCCAAGCGCGGCTTCGACTCGATCGACCCCGCCGACCTGCGCGGACGGTTCCGCTGGATGGGTCTCTACACCCAGCGCGCTCCCGGGTTCGACGGCGGCAAGACCGCGATGCTCGAGGAGGAGGAGCTCGACGACCGCTTCTTCATGATGCGGGTGCGGACCGACGGCGCGATCCTCGGCACCGAGCAGCTGCGCGCCCTCGGCGAGGTGTCCACGTCGTACGCCCGGGACACCGCTGACGTCACCGACCGCAACAACATCCAGTACCACTGGATCCAGATCGAGGACGTCCCCGCCATCTGGGAGCGGCTCGAGGGCGTCGGTCTCGACACCACCGAGGCCTGCGGTGACTCACCGCGGCCGTTCCTCGGCTCCCCCGTCGCCGGCATCGCCAAGGACGAGATCATCGACGGCTCCGCGGCCCTCGAGGAGATCAAGCGCCGCTTCATCGGCAACCCCGAGTTCTCCAACCTCCCGCGCAAGTTCAAGACCGCCCTCACCGGGCACCCGAGCCACGACGTGGCGCCCGAGGTCAACGACGTGTCGTTCGTCGGCACCGTCCACCCCGAGCACGGCCCCGGCTTCGACCTCTGGGTCGGCGGCGGGCTCTCGACCAACCCGATGCTGGCCCAGAAGCTCGGTGTCTGGATCCCGCTCGAGGAGGTGGCCGACGCCTGGGAGGGCGTCGCGTCGATCTTCCGCGACTACGGCTACCGCCGACTCCGGTCCCGCGCCCGCCTCAAGTTCCTCGTCGCCGACTGGGGCGTGGAGAAGTTCCGCGAGGTCCTCGAGTCCGAGTACCTCCACCGCGCCCTCGTCGACAACCCGTCCCCTGCTGTGCCCGAGCGCCAGGGAGACCACATCGGCGTCCACGAGCAGAAGGACGGCAAGTTCTACGTCGGCATCGCGCCGACGGTCGGCCGGATCGACGGCACGACCCTGAGCGGCCTCGCCGACCTCGTCGAGAAGTACGACGCCACCGGCGCGCGGCTCACGGCCTACCAGAAGCTGGTCGTGATCGGCGTCGATGGCAAGCACGTGGATGCCTTCACCGCCGACCTCGAGGGCATCGGCCTGACCGCCACCCCGTCCAACTGGCGCCGCAACACGATGGCCTGCACCGGCATCGAGTACTGCAAGCTCGCGATCGTCGACACCAAGGACCGAGCCCGGGCGCTGATCACCGAGCTCGAGCAGCGCTTCCCCGGTCTCGACGTGCCGATCACCGTCAACGTCAACGGCTGCCCCAACGCCTGCGCCCGCACCCAGGTCGCCGACATCGGCCTCAAGGGCCAGCTGGTCATGGACGCCGACGGCAACCAGGTCGAGGGCTTCCAGGTCCACCTCGGTGGGGCACTGGGCCTCGGCGCCAACTTCGGCCGCAAGCTGCGCGCCCACAAGGTGACCAGCGCGGGGCTCGACGACTTCGTGACCAACGTCGTGAGGGCGTTCCTGGGCGAGCGCGAGCCCGGCGAGTCCTTTGCCACCTGGGTCGTCCGTGCCGACGAGGACGTGCTCCGCGGCGAGAAGGCTCTCGAGGTCGTCTGACATGTCAGCCCGAGCCGTGCCCTACCACTGCCCCTACTGCGGGGACGAGGACCTGCGCCCGCACGAGGCGGTCTCCGAGTCCGGCGAGGTCACCTCGCCGCACGGCTCATGGGAGTGCCGCGCGTGCCTGCGGGCGTTCTCGTTGAAGATGCTCGGCCAGCTGCGTCCCCCGGTGGCGACGCCATGACCGCCGCCACCACCCGGAAGGCCCGCGCCTACCGAGGCACCCACACCGAGGGTCGGACTCCCGAGGAGCTGCGCGAGCTGGTCTCCCACGTCGGCGCCGAGCTCGAGCTCGCTCCGGCCACGGACATCATCGAATGGGCCATCGCGACCTTTGGCGACCGGTTCTGCGTCACCTCGTCCATGGGGGACGCCGTCCTCGCGCACCTCGCGTCGACGGTCTCGCCCGACGTCGACGTGGTCTTCCTCGACACCGGCTACCACTTCGCCGAGACCATCGGGACCCGGGACGCCGTCGAGGCCACCCTCGACGTCAAGCTGATCACGATCACGCCCGTCCAGAGCGTGGCCGAGCAGGACGCGGCGTACGGCAAGGACCTCTACAAGACCGACCCGGACCTGTGCTGCAAGCTGCGCAAGGTCCAGCCGCTTGGCGACTCGCTCGCCGAGTACGACGCGTGGGCCACCGGGCTGCGCCGCGCGGAGACCCACAACCGGGTGATCGCGCCGGTCGTCGGCTGGGACGCCCGCAAGGGCAAGGTCAAGGTCTCCCCGCTCGCTCGCTGGACCGACGAGCAGGTGGACCAGTACATCTCCGACAACGACATCCTGGTGAACCCGCTCGTGTACGACGGCTACCCGTCGATCGGCTGCTGGCCGTGCACCCGCCGGGTGGCTCCCGGCGACGACCCGCGCAGCGGGCGCTGGGCAGGCACCAACAAGACCGAGTGCGGGATCCACTCATGAACCCGATCCGCCCCCGGACCGACACCGTCGTCGGTCGTCACAACCCCTGCAACAAGAGGAGGCCGTTCTGATGGCTGCTCCTGCCCTGGTGGCTCTGGCTCACGGAAGCCGTGACCCGCGTTCCGCCGAGACGATCACCGCCCTGGTCGCCGAGGTCCGCTCCCTGCGCCCCGACCTGCGCATCGAGCCAGCCTTCCTCGAGCTCTCGAAGCCGTCGTTCACGACGGTCATCAACAAGCTGGTGCGCGCCGGCTACGACGAGATCGTCGTCGTCCCCCTGCTGCTCACCGAGGCCTACCACGCCAAGGTCGACGTCCCCGGCGCCGTCGCCGAGGCGATGGCCCGTCACGAGGGGCTCCAGATCCGGACCACCTCGATCCTAGGGCTGGAGGCGCAGTTCCTCGAGGTCCTCGACCTCCGGATGCGCGAGGCGCTCAAGGAGTCCCGGGTCCGGGAGCTCGACGCCCTCGTCCTCGCGGCCGCCGGCTCGTCCGACCCGCTCGCAAACCAGGCCGTCGCCCGGCTGGCGCGGGTCTGGGGCAACCGCCACAAGCTGCCCGTGACCGCGGCCTTCGCGTCCGCGTCTCCTCCGGCCACCGGCGAGGCTGTGCGCGCCTTCCGGGCCGAGGGACGTCGCCACATCGCCGTCGCGTCCCTGTTCCTGGCGCCCGGCTTCCTGCCGGACCGCGCGGCCGAGCTCGCGATCGAGGCCGGAGCGGTGGCGGTGTCGGCACCGCTGGGGGTCCACCCCGAGCTGGCCCGGACGATCCTGGCCCGGTACGCCGTAGGCGCCGTCGAGCTGGTCCCGGTCTGACCAGATCTAACCCACGAAGCTGCTCAGCAGGTGATCCAGCTGCCGGGCCGGGTCCGCGGCGACGCCACCGTGGACCGGTCCGGGCTGGAGCACGGTGCTGCGCGGCGCCTTGAGGAAGCCGAAGCGGGTGCCGATCGGCTTGCCCGCCGCTGCTCCCCCGCGGCTGTCGCCCGCGCACACGCCCTCGACGAAGGCGAGGGCGTCGCACAGCTGTTCCAGGTCGAGCCGGGGGTCGAGTGCACGCAACCGGTCGGCGTCGACGTTCCACGCCGCCTGCAGGAACTCCGCCGCCTGGCAGTGCACGACCACGCCCACGTTGAGGAACTCCTCGCGGTCCACGCGGGGCACGCATCGCAGCACGACGTACTGGTAGGCCATCCGGCTGGTGGCGCTCACGCGGCGGCCTCGCGCGGGAGCCACTGTCGCGTGGCGAGCCGCGCGGTCAGGAAGGCGACGTACGCCTCGCGCACCGCGGCGGGCGAGTCGGCGCCAGGCACCGGCTCGAGCCACGCGTCCGGCACCTCGGCCAGGACCTCGGTGAAGACCTCGGGACCCAGCAGATCCCCCAGCTCGGTGTCGGCCTGCGCGAGCGACGGGACGTGGTCGCCGAAGACGTGGTCGGCGGGGTCCCACGGCTGGGCGGCGAAGCGCTGCGGGTCCGTGACGCCCCCGCTCCATCCGTGGTGGAAGTACAGGAAAGCGCCGTGGTCGATGACCCAGAGCTCGCCGTGCCAGAACAACAGGTTGGGGTTGCGCCAGCTGCGGTCCACGTTGGCGCAGAAGGCGTCCAGCCACAGCACCTTGGCCCCGACACCAGGACCGCTCCGCGCGGACAGCGGCTCGGTGCCGTCGTACCCGAACGCCCCCGGCAGGAAGTCGACGCCGAGGTTGAGCCCCGGGCTGGCGTTCAGGAGGTCCTGGACCTCCTCGTCCGCTTCGTAGCGGGCGATCTGCGGATCGAGCTCGAGGGCCACCAACCGCGGCGTCGTCAGGCCGATCCGGCGCGCGAGCTCACCCACGACGACCTCGGCGACCAGCACGCGCATCCCCTGGCCGGCACCCCGGAACTTGCAGACGTAGGTGCCCAGGTCGTCGGCCTCCACGATCCCGGGCAGGCTGCCGCCCTCGCGGAGCGGCGTGACGTAGCGGGTGACGGAGACGGTGGGGATCATGCGACCACGGCCTCGCCGAGCAGCCGGCCCCGCTGCTCCTCGACGTCGAAGTCGGCTGCCGGCCACTCCGGCGCCATCCGGGCCAGGGTGTCGTGCAGGATCTGCCCGATCGCGAGGTTGCGGTACCACTTGTGGTCGCTCGGCACGACGTGCCATGGCGCCACCTCGGTGTTCGTGCGCTCCAGAGCCAGCTCGTACGCCGCGCGGTAGTCGCCCCAGAGCCGTCGCTCGTCGATGTCCTGGGGGTTGAACTTCCAGTGCTTGTCGGGGTTGTCCAGCCGCGCGAGCAGCCGCTCCCTCTGGGTGGCCGGGGAGATGTGCAGCATGCACTTCACAATCGTGGTGCCGGACGCGAGCACCTCCGCCTCGAAGTCGTTGATCGCCTGGTAGCGGCGCTCGATCTCGTCGGCCGGCGCGAGCTCGCGCACCCGGGCGATCAGGACGTCTTCGTAGTGCGACCGGTCGAAGACGGCGATCACGCCGGGCGGCGGCAGCGCGCGACGGATCCGCCACAGGAAGTCCTGGGACCTCTCCTCCTCGCTGGGCGCCTTGAACGAGGTGATCCGCACGCCCTGGGGGTCGACCAGGCCGACGGTGTGGCGCAGCACGCCACCCTTGCCCGAGGTGTCCATGCCCTGCAGGACGAGCAGCAGCGAGCGACCCGGGCCCACCCCGGCCACACCCTCGGCGAAGAGCCGCTCCTGGAGGTCCGACAGGTTGTCACCCAGCGCCATCAGGGCCGCCTTGCCGTCCTTCTTGGACCTCTCGAAGCCGGGGGTCTCCCCCGTGGACAGTGCCGACAGGTCGACCGGACCGGGAGGCAGCCGCAGCAGGTGCTCGAACATGGACGTCATCATCGCCCATGCCGCCCCGGGCCGGCGTGTCTCCCGTCAGCCGAGGACCCGCCGGACGTCGAGCGTGAAGCCGACGACCGTGCCGACCGAGCCGTCCCTGCGCCGCTCGTCGAACCACGTGCCGGGCACGAAGCCGACCTTCTCCAGGACCCGGATCGACGCCGCGTTGCGGTGGTCCGGCGCCGCGAAGTACGCCGTCACGTCGGGGTAGCGCCGCCTGGCCCCGGCCAGCCACGCCCAGAGCATGCGGGTGCCGACACCACGCCCGGTGAACTTCACGTCGCCCACGGCGTAGTCGACGCCCACGGCCTCCGGATCGGGTGTGAGCACAGCGAACTCCGGGTAGTCACGCAGCCGGTAGTCCTGGCAGAAGCCGACGGACCTGCCGTTGGCCTCGACCACCCAGAGCCGGGTGGGGGTGACTCCGTCGATGCCGGGGCCGTACTGGTCGGTCACCGTCGGCAGGTCCGGCTCGCCGTCCTCGGCCCACCACCGGTGGACGTGCTCGGAGGCGCGCCACCGAGCGACGTCGGGCAGGTCCCCGCGCGTCATCGCCCGTAACGAGACCCGCAGGTCGTGGTCGATCTCGAACCGCTTGACCACTCCGGAGAGGTCGAGCGGTGTCGGGTCCCGGCTGATCGTCGCGGCGGTACGGCGCGCCGCAGCGGCCCAGGACTCGCCGGGCCGGACGACCCCGCTCAGCTCGTGGCCACGATCGAGCACGGTCAGGTGGGTGACACCGTCCACCCGGCGAGGTTAGACGACGTGCTCCCGATCGGCGGCCGC
The DNA here is from genome assembly GCA_046590395.1 of Nocardioides sp. Classification (GTDB taxonomy): domain Bacteria; phylum Actinomycetota; class Actinomycetes; order Propionibacteriales; family Nocardioidaceae; genus Nocardioides. Next base: position 406 of record JBKJUE010000095.1, on the reverse strand, counting down.
AATCTCCTCACGCACGACAGAGAACGCCAAGCCGGAGGAGTAGCCCTTGCGGGCCAGCATGCCGACCAGGCGGCGGGTGGCCGTGGTGTCGTCGACCTTGCTCAGCGAGCGCAGCTTCTTGCGCACCAGCGCCCGGGCCGCGGCCTGCTCGTCGTCGGGGTCGATCTCGTCGAGCGCCTCCTTGGCCACCTCGTCGTCGATGCCCTTGCGACGCAGCTCCTGGGCGAGCGCCCGGCGCGCCAGGCCCTTGCCCGGCTGACGGCTGGCGACCCAGGCCCGGGCGAAGGCCTCGTCGTCGACCAGCCCGACCTCCTCGAACCGGTCGAGGAGGCGGGTGGCGACGTCGTCGGGGACCAGCTTGGCCTTGAGCTTGTCGGCCAGCTCGCGCCGGCTGCGCGCCTGCCCG
>JBKJUE010000128.1:0-14204 GCA_046590395.1 Nocardioides sp. | reverse complement strand
GTCCCGGGTGTCGATCTCGGCCAGCGCCTCGGCCTCGAGGGCGGCCACCTCGGAACGCATCTGCTGGAGGGCCTCGACCGTGGTCACGAGCTCCTCGTCGGTGCGGGCTGCCCAGAGGATCCCGTCGAGGCAGTGGAGCTGACCGCAGGCCTCGGTCACCACCCCTGCCGGGGAGGGAAGCGGGAACGCGGAGATCGCCATGGACAGACTCTGCCAGCGACCACCGACACCCGGACCGCGCCGCGTTCTACCTGTGGATGAAGCGCGTTTCCCGCCCAGCTGTGGGCGGTTCGTGGACGCCGCAGCCAGATCAGGCGGGCGTGAGGACGCAGTCGGCGAGGACCGGCGCGCCGTCCCGTTCGCCGTTCTGCCCGCTTTCGGCGGCGATCGCCGCCGACGCCACGATGCCGTCGTCGGTCTCCCAGGCGCGCACCCGGATGGTCTCGCCGGGGAACACGACGCCGGCGAACCGCGCGGTGAAGCCGCGGACCCGCGCCGCGTCGCCACCCAGCAGCGCGTCGGTCAGGGTGCGCAGGACGATGCCGTAGGAGCACAGCCCGTGCAGGATCGGTGCCGGGAAGCCGGCGGCCTTGGCGAAGTCCGGGTCGGCGTGCAGCGGGTTGCGGTCGCCGCACAGCCGGTAGAGCAGCGCCTGCTGCGGCGTCACGTCGTACGTCGTGTCGGCGTCGGGCACGCGGTCCGGGACCTCGACGGCGACGGACGAGCCGCGGTCGCCACCCCAGCCACCCTCGCCGCGCACGAAGATCGACGAGCGGACGGTCCAGAGCTCCTCGCCCGAGGGTGCCGAGGCGACACCCTCCTGCCAGATCACGGCTGCCTTGCCCTTGTCCCAGACGTCGCTGATCCGGGTGCGCAGGGTCGCCGAGCCGGACGTCGGCAACGGTCCGTTCACGCTGATCGACTGCGATCCGTGCACCACCTGGGCGAGGTTGATGTCGCAGCCCGGCAGGTCCAGCGGTGGCGGATCGGTCTCGTGGAACGTCGGCGCCACGATGCCGAACGACGGAAGCACCTGGAGGCCGGCGGTCTCCAGCGTGTAGCGCCGGTCGGTCGCGCCGATCCCGAGGTGGTAGAGCAGCACGTCGCTCTCCGCCCACGTGAAGGAGCGGTCGGGAAGCTGCGCGCCGACGGCGACGGTGGGGTCGATCGGCACGTCAGGTCTCCTCTCGGGTGCGGGGGTTTCGAGGCTCGGTTGCTGCGCAACCTCGCACCTCAACCATCGGATACCGCAATGTCCTCGGCGGCGAGGTAGCCGAACGTCAGCGCCGGTCCGATGGTGGCGCCCGGGCCGGCGTACGTCCGTCCCATGACGGCGGCGGAGACGTTCCCGGCGGCGTACAGCCCGGGGATCACCGACCCGTCCGGTCGCAGCACCCGGGCACGCTCGTCGGTCACCAGCCCACCCTTGGTGCCGAGGTCACCCGGGACGATCTTGACCGCGTAGAAGGGCCCCTGGTCGATCACGTGCAGCGACGGGTTCGGCAGCACCCGGGGGTCGGAGTAGTACTTGTCGTAGGCGCTCTCGCCGCGGTGGAAGTCCTCGTCGGTGCCGGACACCGCGAACCCGTTGAACCGGTCGACGGTGGCGCGCAGGGCATCGGCAGGTACGTCGATCTCCGCGGCCAGCTCGTCCAGCGTGGCGCCCTTCTTGACCGTGCCGTTCTTGTACCAGCGGCTGGGGAACGGCTGCCGCGGCGACAGCCCGGCAAAGAGGTAGCGGTTGCGGTAGCGCTGGTCGATCACCATCCACGCCGGCACGTGGGGGACGCCCGTCGCCTCGCCCTTGTAGATCTCGTGCACGGCCTCGACGTACGGCAGTGCCTCGTTCATGAACCGCTGCCCGGCGGAGTTCACGATGATCGAGCCGGGCAGGTTGCGCTCCGCCAGGCAGAACCACGGCCCGGACGGCAGCGGGATCGTCGGACCCCACCACGCTTCGTCGAGCAGGTCGGTCTGCGCGCCGGCAGCGATGCCCGCGAGCAGGCCGCCACCGGCGTTGAACTGCGAGCCGGTCGTCCAGTCGACGGAGGTGGGGGAGGGCTGGTACTTCTCGCGCATCTCGAGGTTCTTCTCGAAGCCGCCGCTGCCGAGGATCACGCCGCGGCGGGCCCGGACGACGTGCTCGACCCCGTCGCGGACCACGCGGACGCCGACCACGCGGCCGTCCTCGATGACCAGGTCGGTGAGCTCGGCCTCGTAGTGCACGGGCACGCCGGCGTCGATCAGCCCCTGCCGCAGGCCGATCGCGAGCGCGTTGCCCATGGCGTACATCTTCTTGCCGCGCAGCAGGCTCACCATCCGGCGCAGCAGCACCTTGGCCATGGTGGCCGGCCCGCGGAGGGTGCGCAGGCCGAGGCTGATCTTGCGGAAGTCGGCCTGGGTGACGATCAGGTTGGCGGGTGCCTTGGTGTACGCCGGGTGGAGGCGCTCGAGCTCGTCGCCGAGGGACCCGGCGTCCATCGGGACCGGCTCGACGCTGCGTCCCGCGGCGCGACCGCCGGGCTGCTCGGGGTGGTAGTCGGAGTAGAGCGGCACCCACGCGAACCGCACCGGCGTGCGGGCCCTGATGAAGTCCATGACCTCGGGGCCGCGCTCGATGTAGGTGTCGCGCCGGACCTTCGGGACGACGTCGCCGACGATCGCGTCGAGGTAGAGCTTGGACTGCGCGGGGTCGTCGGCCTGGCCGGCGTCGCGCAGCGCGTAGTTGCCGGGGATCCAGACGCCGCCGCCGCTGCGGGCGGTCGACCCGCCGAAGTAGGCGCTCTTCTCCAGCAGGACGGTGTCGAGGCCGTGGCTGCGGGCGGCGAGGGCGGCGGTCATCCCGGCACCTCCGGCGCCGACCACGACCACGTCCACCTCGGCGGGCAGTTCCGACGACGGCAGGGGGCTGCTCATGGCGCAAAACTGTAACAGGTTCTAGAATGACGGACATGCTCTCCGACGACGTACGTCGCGAGGTCGCGGACGCTCTCGTGGCCGCCGAACGCGACCAGCGCCCGATCCCCCCGCTCCGTGACACCTGGCCCGGCCTCGACGTGGTCGACGCCTACGAGGTCCAGCTCCTCAACATCCGGAAGCGGTTGGCCCACGGGGCCCTCGTCAACGGGCACAAGGTGGGCCTGTCGTCGAAGGCCATGCAGGACATGATGGGCGTCGATGAGCCGGACTACGGTCACCTGCTGAGCGACATGCAGGTCCACGAGGACCGGCCGGTGAGTGCCGGGCGCTACTGCTTCCCACGGGTCGAGGTCGAGGTCGGCTTCATCCTGGGCGCGACGCTGCCGGGCGAGGGGTGCACGGAGCAGGACGTCCTCGACGCCACCGAGGCCGTCGCGCCGGCGATCGAGCTGATCGACAGCCGGGTCGCCGACTGGGACATCAAGATCGGCGACACGATCGCCGACAACGCGTCCTCCGCGGGCTACGTGCTCGGCCCGGACCGGGTCAAGCCCACCGACATCGACCTGCTCACCATCGACGCCCGCCTGATGCGCAACGGCGAGCAGGTCGCCGAGGGGCGCTCTGACGCCGTCCTCGGCAACCCGGTCACCGCCGTCGCCTGGCTGGCCCGCAAGGTCGCGTCCTTCGGGGTCACCCTGGAGGCGGGCCACGTGATCCTGCCCGGCAGCGTCCACCGCGCGATCGACGTCCGCCCCGGCGACGACTTCGAGGCCGTCCTCGACGGCCTCGGCACCGTCCGCCTGAGCTTCACCGACTGAGAGGAACCCATGCCCAAGCTCACGGCCGCCATCGTCGGCCCCGGCAACATCGGCACCGACCTGCTGTTCAAGCTGCTCCGGTCCGAGGTCGTCGAGCCCCGCTGGATGATCGGCGTCGACCCGACCAGCGAGGGGCTCAAGCTCGCCGCCGACAAGGGTCTCGAGGCCAGCCACGAGGGTGTCGACTGGCTGCTCAAGCAGGACGAGCTGCCGGACCTGATCTTCGAGGCCACCTCGGCGTACGTCCACCGCGAGTACGCCCCGCGCTACGAGGAGGCCGGCATCCGCGCCATCGACCTCACACCGGCCGCGGTCGGACCGGCGGTGATCCCGCCCGTCAACGGGGAGGCCCACGTCGGTGCCATGAACGTCAACATGATCACCTGCGGCGGCCAGGCCACGATCCCGATGGTCGCGGCCGTCTCCCGCGCGGCGGCGGTGTCGTACGCCGAGATCGTCGCGTCCGTCTCGTCGGTGAGCGCCGGCCCGGGGACCCGCGCCAACATCGACGAGTTCACCCGGACCACCGCCGCCGGCGTCGAGAAGATCGGGGGCGCCCTGCGTGGCAAGGCGATCATCATCCTCAACCCTGCCGAGCCGCCGATGATCATGCGCGACACCATCTTCTGCGCGGTGGCGCCGGAGGCCGACCGCGACGCGATCGTCCAGAGCATCGTCGCGATGGAGAAGGCGGTCCAGGAGTACGTCCCGGGCTACCGCCTGCTCCAGGAGCCGCAGATCGACGACCCGTCCCCGGCCACCCAGGGCCAGACGAAGGTCAGCATCTTCGTCGAGGTGGAGGGCGCCGGCGACTACCTCCCGCCGTACGCCGGGAACCTCGACATCATGACCGCTGCCGCCGCGCGCGTCGGCGACACCATCGCCAGGAGCCTGCTGTGAACGACCGCGACGTACTCACCCGCACCTGGTCCCAGACCGACCCGGGCAGCGACCTCGACCTGCGGCTCACCGACACCTGCCTGCGCGACGGGTCACACCACAAGCGGCACCAGTTCACCGCGCAGGAGGTCCACGACATTGTCGAGGCGCTCGACAGCTCGGGCGTCCCGATCATCGAGGTGACCCACGGCGACGGCCTGGGCGGGTCCAGCTTCAACTACGGCTTCAGCAGGACGCCGGAGCAGGAGCTGATCAGGATCGCGGCCGAGACCGCGAAGTCCGCCCGGATCGCCTTCCTCATGCTCCCCGGCGTCGGCACCAAGGACGACATCCGCGCGGCGCAGGACAACGGCGGCGAGATCTGCCGGATCGCGACCCACTGCACCGAGGCCGACACCTCCCAGCAGCACTTTACGCTCGCCCGTGAGCTCGGACTGGAGACCGTCGGGTTCCTGATGATGAGCCACACCCAGCCGCCCGAGGTGCTGGCGAAGCAGGCGCGGATCATGGTCGACGCCGGCTGCCAGTGCGTCTACGTCGTCGACTCGGCCGGGGCGCTGATCATGGAGCAGACCGCCGATCGGGTCTCCGCGCTCGTCGCCGAGATCGGCCACGAGGCCACCGTCGGCTTCCACGGCCACGAGAACCTCGGCCTCGGCGTCGCCAACACCGTCATCGCCGCGCGTGCGGGCGCCACCCAGATCGACGGCTCGGTCCGCCGGTTCGGCGCCGGAGCCGGCAACACGCCGCTCGAGGCGTTCGTCGGTGTCGCCGACTTGCTCGGCTGGAAGACCGGTATCGACTTCCTGACCATCGTCGACGCCTCCGAGGACGTCATCAGGCCGGCCATGCCGGAGGAGTGCCAGCTCGACCGGATGACCCTGATGATGGGCTACGCCGGCGTCTACAGCTCGTTCCTCAAGCACGCCGGCAACGCCGCCGACCGGTACGGCGTCTCCGGCGCCAAGATCCTGCTCGAGGCCGGCCGTCGCAAGCTGATCGGCGGCCAGGAGGACCAGCTCATCGACATCGCGCTGATGCTGAGGGCAGAGGCCGACAAGGCTCTGGCTAACGAGGGGCGGGCGAACGTCGTCTGAGCTCAGCCTGCCCAGGGCCGGGCGTACGTCGGCACGGGCGGCTCGGCGGCCACCCAGCGGCGCGGGTCGAGCAGGCCGGTGGTGAAGCGGGCGACGCTCTGCAGGAAGGCGTTGGAGCCGGTCGGGTCGCCGAGGATGACGCCGTGCTCGGACGGGTCCTGGAGGCAGATGTCCGGAGCACGACGTTGGCGGCCCCGTCTAGCCAGCTGGCCTCAGGTTGCGGCCGCACGATTTCGTCGTGGAGCGAGGAGATCGACGTGACAGCAGTCGTTGCCGAGGGCGGTGCCGGTGAAGGGGCCGGCGAGGCTCACCACGTCGGTGACCCGCGCTGCCGCGTCCGGCCAGAACTTCGCGGCCCAGACGGGCAGCGTCCCGCCCTGGCGGTGCCCGACGACGGCGATCCGGCGGTCGGCCAGCCGGCAGGCCTTGCGCCACGGTGTGAGAGAGCGCAACGGCGAGCGAGATCGCGAGGCCGGCGATCGGAAGCGACGGACGGCGCACGGTTCCTCCCAGGGTGCTGGGGTGCGATCCCTCCTCCAACGAGCGTCGCGGTGGCGGGCTACGACGCCCCACCGGGCCGCACCAGCCCCGTCTCATACGCGAGGATCACCGCCTGCACCCGGTCGCGCAGGCCGAGCTTGCGCAGCAGGGCGGTGATGTGGGTCTTCACGGTGGCCTCGCCGACGTACAACGTGGTGGCGATCTCGGCGTTGCTCAGCCCGCGTCCGATCTCGACGAGCACCTCGCGCTCGCGCGGGGTGAGCGACACCAGCCGACCACCGTCCTGCACGTCGGGACGGGCGAAGCGCTCGACCAGACGACGGGTCACCGCCGGGTCGACGAGCATGTCCCCGCGAGCGACCGAGCGGATCGCCTCGGCGAGCCGTTCGCGGCGAGCGTCCTTGAGCAGGAACCCGGACGCGCCCGCCCGGACCGCCTCGTACACGTACTCGTCGAGGTCGAACGTCGTCAGGACCAGCACCCGGGCGAGGTCGGCGGCGACGATCGCGCGGGTCGCCTCGATGCCGTCCATGCCGGGCATCCTTACGTCCATCACCACGACGTCGGGACGGAGCCGCTCGGCGAGGGCCACGGCCTCGGCGCCGTCCGCTGCCGTGCCCACGATCTCGAGGTCGGCCTCGGCGCCCAGGATCGCCGCGAGCCCGTCGCGGACCATCGCCTGGTCGTCGGCGACGATGGCGCGGATCACGGCGCGAGCCCCGGTGTCGGGAGCACCGCGTGGACCCGGAAGCCGCCAGCCTCGCCGGGCCCGGCGCTCAGGCTTCCGCCGACGAACGCGGCGCGTTCCGCCATGCCCGCCAGGCCGTGACCCGGCTGATGTCCGTCGACGCCCGCCCCCGCGTCGGTGACGACGACCTCGATCGTCGTCGGGGTGTAGGCCAGGTCCACGGTCGTCGGCACCGGACCGGCGTGCTTGACCACGTTGGTGAGCGACTCCTGCACGATCCGGAATGCCGCCAGCGACACCACCGGAGGTACCGGCCGGGGCTCCCCGGTCACGTGCAGCGTCCCCGGGAGCCCGCCCGACCGGGCGTCGTCGACGAGAGCGCCGAGCCGCGCCAGGTCCGTGTCCCCGGGGGCCCTGGCCGCGGACCCCTCGTGGTGCAGCAGGCCGAGCACGGACCTGAGCTCGGTGAGCGCGTCGCGGCCGGCGTCCTCCACCGCGTTGATCGCCGCCCGCGCGCCGGTCGGGTCCCGGTCCAGCAGGGTGTCGGCGAGCTGGCTCTGCACCACCATCATCGAGACCCGGTGTGCCACAACATCGTGCAGCTCGCGCGCGATCCGCAGCCGCTCCTCCTCGGCCCCGGCGCGGGTCGCCTCCAGCCGCCGGACCTCGAGGGCGCCGAGGTCGTCGGTACGCCGCCCGATCAGCACCCCGGCAACCCAGGCGGAGCCCAGGACGACCAGGACGAAGAGGTTGTCGGCGAGGTCCTCGCCCACGCCGAAGGAGGCGACCACGATGAGCGCGCTGCCCGCGTACCCGGTCGGGCGTGGGGCGTGGCGTCCGAGCGAGTAGGCCACCACGAGCATGGCGAGCAGATTGGCGAGACCGTCCGGTGCGGTCGCCAGTCTGCTCTGTGCGACCTCGGCGCCGAGAGCGATCACGGCGACCGGCCAGGGGTGGTGTCGGCGGACGACGAGGGGGAGGGTGATCGCCAGGCTCAGCATGGCGAGCAGGGGACGCTCGGTCAGCGATGTTTCGGCCCCGAACAGCTCCGGCGCCCAGATCTCGGCCTGTAGGGCCAACGTCAGGGCGAGGGCGAGCACGACGTCGGTCGGGTCGATCCGCGACCACGTCGGCGTGCACATGGGGCGACCGTACTGCCCTGCGGCCGGTGGCGCCTCAGACCTGAGGGGGAGGGGAACCGGAGCCCGGGGGGACGCATCGACGGAGGTGTGCGGCTCATGCTCGACGGCAACCGAATCCCACCATCAAGGAGGTCCCCATGACCGCAAGAACCCAGATCCTCGTCGCTGTCCTCGTCGGCCAGCTCGTCGGTCTCCTCGGCTATGTCGAGCCGATCTTCGTGCCGCTGGTCCTTGCCGGTCCGCTGGTCGTCGGCGCCCTCACGGCCACCCGCCGCATCCCCCTGGTCCCGGTCGTCGTGCTCTGGCTGAGCGCAGGCCTCAACATGACCGTGATGGACTGGTTGCTGTACCGGGAGGACGTCGTGTTCCACCTGGGGCTCGCCGTGGTCATGGCGGGCCTGGCTGCCGCCGGTCACGGCCTCACCGGGCTGCTGACCCGGCGCCGCGCCCGCGTCGCCGCGTGAGGTTCGTGTCGCCGGCCCCAGCAGAAATCCCGGTCGTGCCTGTCGGCGGGCAGTGGCAGGGTGTCGCCATGGCATCTCGCGCATCCAACTTCTGTATCGACGCCCACGACCCCTATGCCCAGACCATGTGGTGGTCCGTGGTCCTCGACGACTTCCGGCTGCCCACGGGCGATGACGACAACAAGCCCGGCGACGAGGAGTGCGGCCTGGTCGGTCCCGATGACCGGTGGCTCCTGTTTCTCAAGGTCCCTGAGCCCAAGACGGTCAAGAACCGCATGCACCTCTGCCTCCGGCCGGCCGACCGCAGCCGCGACGACGAGGTCGACCGCATCGTCGGCCTCGGCGCGACGATGGTCGACGACCGGCGCAACGGTGACAAGGGCTGGGCGGTCCTCGCCGATCCGGAGGGCAACGAGTTCTGCGTCCTGACCCGAGACTAGGCGAGCGCACGATGACAGTGCGGCCCCCAAGGACACCTTGGTCCACATGGTCGCCGAGACCAACCGCCACGCTGGCCACGCCGACATCGTCCGGGAGACCCTCGGCCAGTAACCAGTCGTCCAGGATGCTCGACCAAAACAAGAACGTGTTCTAGTATTGGTCGGGTACGACGACGACAGGAGAAGTGGCCATGGCGATCTCTGGGTCCCAGGCGGTGCTCGACGGCATCCGTGACCTGCTGCCCACCTTCCGGGAGCGGGCCGACGAGGCCGAACGCCTCCGGGTGGTGCCCGAGGCATCCGTCAAGGAGCTCGAGGAGGTCGGATTCTTCCGGTTGCTCCAGCCGAAGCGCTTCGACGGCCACGAGGCCGACCCGATCGACTTCTACAAGGCGGTCCGCGACATCGCGTCCGCCTGCGGCTCGACCGGCTGGGTCTCCAGCGTGGTCGGCGTCCACCCCTGGCAGGTCGCGCTGTTCGCCGACGAGGCGCAGCAGGCAGTCTGGGGCGAGGACACCAGCACCCGGCTGAGCTCGTCGTACGCGCCCACCGGCAAGGCCGTGGTCACCGAGGGCGGCTACACCCTGTCCGGCAAGTGGAGCTTCTCCTCGGGCTGTGACCACTGCACCTGGGTGCTGCTGGGCGGCCTGGTGTTCAACGCCGAGGGGCAGGTCGTCGACTTCAAGACGTTCATGGTCCCGCGCGACGACTACACCATCGTCGACGTCTGGAACGTCGTCGGTCTCCGCGGCACCGGCTCCAACGACATCGTCGTCGACGAGGTGTTCATCCCCGAGGCGTTCACGCTGTCGATGAGCGACACCGGTCGCTGCTTCGGTCCCGGCCAGGAGCAGAACACCTCCGACCTCTACAAGCTGCCGTTCCACTCGATCTTCACCGGCACCATCACCACACCGATCATCGGTATCGCCATGGGCGCCTACGCCGAGCACGTCGAGATGCAGCAGAAGCGCACCCGCGCGGCGTACCTCGGAGAGAAGTCATCCCTCGATCCGTTCGCCGCCGTCCGGATCGCGCGGGCGTCGTCCGAGATCGACGCCGCCTGGGCGCTGCTGGTCAACAACATCCGCGACGAGCAGGCCCACATCGAGCGTGGCGAGAAGATCCCGATCGGGCTCCGGCTCAAGGTCCGCCGCGACCAGGTCCTCGGCACCCAGCGCGCCATCGACGCCATCGACGCGCTCTTCGAGGCCTCGGGCGGCCGGGCGCTCGCCGAGGGCACCTACCTCCAGCGTGCCTGGCGCGACGCCCACGCCGGCCGGGTCCACGCCGCCAACGACCCTGAGCGCGCCCTCCAGATGTACGGCGCCCACGAGTTCGGGCACAAGGTCGACCCCGGGATGTACTGAGTGACCGACGCGATCAGCAAGGAGTCGGTCCACCACACCGCCCAGGTCAAGACGCCTGAGGCGGGGGACGTCACGTTGAGCTACTACGAGGCCGGGTCGCCGACGCCGGTCGGTGGCGGCCTTCCGCTGGTCATGCTGCACGGCGGCGGGCCCGGGGCCAGCGCCTGGTCCAACTTCGGTACGGCGCTCCCGCGCTTCGCGGAGACGTTCCGCACGATCCTCGTCGACCAGCCCGGTTTCGGTGCCTCCGACAAGCCGCCGGTGGTCGGCAACTACTACCGCTTCGCGGCCGACCACGTCGTGGCCCTGCTCGACGAGCTCGGCATCGACCGGGTGCACCTGCTCGGCAACAGCCTGGGTGGCGGCACCGCCATGCGGCTGGCGCTCACCCACCCCGACCGGGTCGGCCGGCTCGTACTGATGGGCCCGGGTGGCCTCTCGCTCAACGTCTTCCACGCCGACCCGACCGAGGGCGTGCAGCGGCTGATGGACTTCGCCGGCAACCCGTCCCGCGAGGCGCTGCGGGCCTTCATCTCGTCCATGGTCGTCAACCAGGACCTGGTCACCGACGAGCTGGTCGAGGAGCGGTTCGCCGACGCGACCGCTCCGGGCGCCCGCGAGGCGATGGCGTCGATGGGGATGTCCTTCTGGAACCCCGAGACTGCCGAGGACGGCCGGCTCTGGCGCGAGGCCCACCACCTGCGCAAGCACACGCTGCTCACCTGGGGGCGCGAGGACCGGGTCAACCCGCTCGACGGGGCGCTCGCCGCGCTCAAGCTGATTCCCCGGGCCACCCTGCATGTCTTCCCGAACTGCGGGCACTGGGCACAGATCGAGGCGGCCGACGAGTTCGCCGAGATCACGACGGCCTTCCTGGCCCGCCACGTCGAGGGGAGCAGGGGATGACCATCGACGTCCGCAGCATGGGCTACGTCCGGGTCTCCAGCACCGACCTCGACCAGTGGCGCCATTTCGCCGGCAAGGTGCTCGGCCTCGCGGAGGGCCGCGGCCCCGACCCCGACAACCTCTACTACCGGATCGACCAGGTCTCCGCCCGCCTCGTCGTCTTCCCGGGCGAGGCCGATCAGCTGTCGGCCACCGGCTGGGAGGTCGCCGACCACCAGGCGCTCCAGGCGGCTCGCGAGCACCTGCAGAAGGCTGCCGTCCCGTTCGAGGAGGGGACGCCGGAGGAGCTGGCCGAGCGCCGTGTGCAGGAGCTGGTCCGCTTCTCCGACCCGTGGGACAACGTCTTCGAGCTGTTCCACGGCATCACCTACGAGTCCCGGCCCGTCGTCACGCCGTACGCCGCCACGTTCGTCACGGGCGACCAGGGGATGGGCCACATCGTGCTGCCGGTGACCGACGACGTGGAGGCGCTGCGCTTCTACACCGAGGTGCTCGGCTTCCGGCTCCGTGACTCGATGAGCATGCCGGGCGAGTTCGTCGGCAAGGAGCCCGGCTCCAAGGTCTGGCTGCGGTTCCTCGGGGTCAACCCGCGCCACCACTCGCTGGCGTTCCTGCCGATGCCCAACCCGGCCAAGTGCGTCCACATCATGCTCGAGGTCGACAAGCTCGACGACGTCGGCCGCGCCCTGGAGCGGGTGCGCAAGCACAAGGCCCCGCTGTCGGCGACGCTCGGGCGGCACATGAACGACGAGATGGTGTCCTTCTACGTGAGGTCGCCCGGTGGCTTCGACGTCGAGCTCGGCACCGAGGGCCTCCAGGTCGACGACGCCCGCTGGGTCGCTCGCGAGTCGACCGCCGTCTCGTACTGGGGTCACGACTTCGGTGGCGGCGGCGGATGACTAGCGTTGGCTCCATGCCGACCTCGGGAGCCAGTCCGGAGATCCCCGAGGGGATGAGTCCCGACGCGCGTGAGACGTGGCCCAGCCCCGAGCTGATCAACTCCTGGCTCGGCGACGTGGACTTCGACTTCGAGTGGCGCCCGGGCGAGGGCAGCGCGGTCCATGCCGACGACCCCGCGGCCGTCGCGCAGGCCCGGCTGTTCCGTGACGTCCTGGGCAGGTTCGCGTCCGGCGTCACCGTCGTCACCGCGACCAGCGCCGGTGATCCGGTCGGCATGACCTGCCAGTCCTTCTCCAGCGTCTCGCTCGACCCGCCGCTGGTGCTGTTCGTCCCGGCCCGGACCTCGCGCGCCTGGCCGCTGATGCAGCGGGCCGGCAAGTTCTGCGTCAACTTCCTCGCCGCCGACCAGGCCGAGCTCTCCAACACGATGGCCAGCCGCGGCGTCGACAAGTTCGCCGGTGTCCCGTGGCAGCCGTCGCCGGTCACCGGGTCACCGGTTCTCGAGGGCAGCCTCGGCTACGTCGACTGCACCATCCACGCCGTCCACGAGGCGGGTGACCACTATGTCGTCGTCGGGCGGGTGCTCGACCTGGCCACGGCCCAGGACGACGAGCCTCTGCTCTTCTTCCAGGGCCAGTACCGCACCACCGACGGCTGAGCTGATCAGACGCGGACCCGTTTCGGGTTGGCCAGCATCAGCGGTGCGGGTGCTGCGGTCCTGACCCCCCGAGAGGACGGGTCCGCCTGCGGCTGTGCCGCGGTCCTCTTCTTCCCCATGCCCACAACCTAGGAGCGGTTCTGCCACGTCTCCGCAACGTCACACCCACTGCGGGGCAACAGTTGCGGGCGGGTCAGCGGTGCGGCGGCGGGGCCTGGTCGACGTTGACGGTGGGCACGCCACCGCCGACCCGAGCGATGACCGCGATCGAGGGCTCGTCGGTCGGGTTGCTCTCGCGGTGCACGGTGTACGCCGGCACGTGGACGAAGTCACCGGCGACCGCGTCGAGCGGCTCGGCGCGGCCCTCGAACTCGAACCGGAAGATCCCGGACACGATGTAGAGGCTGCTGTCGTTGCGGTCGTGGTGGTGCCAGCCCGACGTCGTCCCGGGAGCGGTCACGACCTGGCCGGCCCACAGGCCCGGCAGCTCGAAGGCCCGCCTCCGATCCATCCCCGGCGTCGGGTCGGCGGACACCAGCTCCGCTCCCCGGAACACGCGGACCGGCCCCGGCCGGTCCAGCCCGATCACGAGGCTGGAGGTGAAGGCCGCCGACGGGCCTTCGACATGGATGGTGTGCAGGTCGGGAGAGCCGGGCTCGACGCCGGGCGGCCACACCGCGGTCGCCCGGAAGGCGAACCCGTCCTGGTCGGCCTCCTCGAACTCGAAGGAGACCGCGCTGGCCACCTCGAGGGCGCGGTAGCCGGCCATCCGGACATGCGCGTAGTGAGCCCAGCACCCGCCCGGCGTCGCGGGGGAGTCGAGGACACCCCAGCCGTCCTCGTCGTGCCACTCGCGAACCGTGCCTCGCTCCATGGACCCAGCCTGCCACGGAGACGCGGCGCCCGCCCAGGCGTCGGGACCGCCACGACGTGTCGGGCGAAATCGCAGCACGTGTTGGCGCACTCGGATGCGCGGGCAGAGGTCGAAGCGTCCACCGCATCGGGCAGCACGACCACTGCACGCGACAGTCCGTTGCCCCGGCGGTGCCAGGTCAAAGACGCCTTGTCCCAGGCCGCCTGCTCGACCAGGTGTTCCTCGGCCCGGGTGCGGAGGTCAGGGTCGAGGTCGTCGGGCAGGTCGTCCAGCGACCGTCCGATCACGTGCGCCTGCTCGGTGGACGCCGCGCCCGCGGCGTACGCCTCGGCGAATCGGCCACCGACGATCCAGCCCCCCGGGTGCCGGAAGGAAGCGGCTGCCTGACTCATGTGATCACGCTAGACGGGACCACCGACACTGATGCTGTTCCTTGCCCCGGGGGTCGTGACTCAGCCACCGACTGTCGGCCTGCTGGCCTGACCATCAACTGGACCGTCCGACCTCCGGGGTTCCCGCTCGCC
>JBKJUE010000123.1:0-7545 GCA_046590395.1 Nocardioides sp. | reverse complement strand
GCCCACCCCGAGGTGGTCGCGGCGGTGACGGAGGCGGTCACCCGCGGGACGTCGTACGGCGCCCCGACGCTCGCGGAGGTCGAGCTCGCCTCCGAGCTGGTCGCGCGCGCGCCGGTGGAGCAGGTGCGGCTCGTGTCGTCAGGCACGGAGGCGACCATGTCGGCGATCCGGCTCGCGCGCGGCTTCACCGGTCGTGACGTCGTGGTGAAGTTCGCCGGCTGCTACCACGGCCACGTCGACTCGCTGCTCGCGTCGGCCGGTTCGGGGCTGGCCACGTTCGCCGTTCCAGGCACTCCCGGTGTTCCCGAGTCCTCGACCGCGCTCACGCTGGTGCTGCCCTACAACGACCGGGCCGCCGTCGAGAAGGCGTTCGCCGAGCACGGTGACCGGATCGCCTGCCTGGTCACCGAGGCCGCCCCCGGCAACATGGGCGTCGTCCCCCCGGAGCCGGGGTTCAACGCCTTCCTGGCCGAGACCTGCCGCACCCACGGTGCGCTGTTCGTCAGCGACGAGGTGATGACCGGCTTCCGGGCCTCACGGCTGGGCCAGTGGGGCCTCGACGGTGCCGTCGAGGGCTGGGTCCCCGACCTGGTCACCTTCGGCAAGGTGATGGGTGGCGGCTTCCCCGCCGCCGCCTTCGGCGGTCGGGCCGACGTGATGTCACGGCTCGCGCCGGAGGGCCCCGTCTACCAGGCCGGCACGCTGTCGGGGAACCCGGTCGCCACCACTGCCGGGCTCGCGACCCTGCGGCTCGCCACCGACGACGTCTACGACCACATCACGGCGGCCGGCGAGACGATCAAGGCTGCCGCCGCCGACGCGCTCACGACGGCCGGCGTCCCGCACGTCATCCAGGCCAACGGCACCATGTTCTCGGTGTTCTTCACCGATCAGCCGGTGCGCGACTTCGCGGACGCCTCGACGCAGGACGTGGCGGCGTTCGCCCGATTCTTCCACGCCCTCCTCGACGGTGGCGTCTACCTCCCGCCGTCCGCGTACGAGGCGTGGTTCCTGTCGGCCGCCCACGACGACCGGGCCGTCCAGACCGTGCTCGACGCCCTGCCCGCCGCTGCCCGTGCCGCCGCCACCGAGGGAGCCCGATGACCGACAACACGATCGTGCACCTCCTCCGTCACGGCGAGGTCCACAACCCGCAGGGCGTCCTCTACGGCCGCCGACCGGGCTACCACCTGTCCGACCTCGGCCGGAAGATGGCGACCAAGGTGGCCGGCTCGGTGCAGGACCGCGACATCACCCACCTGCGGGTCTCGCCGCTCGAGCGCGCCCAGGAGACGGCCCAGCCCCTCGCGCAGGCCCGGGGTCTCGAGATCGTCACGGACGAGCGAGTCATCGAGTCGACCAACGTGTTCGAGGGCAAGGGGTTCGGCCCGAACGCGAAAACCCTGCGGAGGCCGTCGAACTGGATCCACCTGTGGAACCCGATCCGGCCGTCCTGGGGCGAGCCCTACAAGCAGGTGGCGGCCCGGATGATGGGCGCGATCGAAGACGCGCGTGACGCCGCTCGTGGTCACGAGGCGGTGATCGTCTCCCACCAGCTGCCGATCTGGATCACCCGGCTGCACGCCGAGAAGAAGTCGTTCGTGCACGACCCGCGCAAGCGCCAGTGCACCCTCTGCTCACTCACGTCGTTCCACTACGTCGACGACGTGCTGGCGAAGGTGTCGTACTCCGAGCCGGCCGGGGACCTGATCCCGCTCAAGGACAAGAACGCGACGTTCTCCGCGGGCGGCGCCCCTGAGGAGAAGCGACCCTGAACGCACACCGTGCCCTCGTTGTTGCTGCTGCCTGTCTGCTCGCGCTCACGGGCTGCTCGTCGTTGCAGGGGACCGGTGACAAGGGGTTCGTGACCGGCGACGGGCGCGTCACCCAGCTGGCCCCGGAGGAACGTGGTGCCACGGTGACGCTGACCGGTGAGGACCTCGACGGTGAGCAGCTCGAGCTCGCGGAGTTCCGTGGGACCCCGGTCGTGATCGTGGTGTGGGGATCCTGGTGTGCTCCGTGCCGGGCCGAGGCGCCCGCAGTGGTGGCGGCGGCCGAGCAGCTGGACGGCGACGCCCAGTTCGTCGGCATCAACATCCGCGACGCGTCTCCTGAGCAGGCGAAGAGTTTCGTGCGCAACTTCGACGTGCCGTTCCCTTCGTTCTACTCACCCGACGGGAAGGCGATGCTGGCCCTGTCCGGCACCCTGACCCCGAACTCCATCCCCAGCTTCGTCGTCCTGGACCGGGAGGGCCGGGTCGCTGCCAGCATCATCGGCGAACTACCTTCGCAGACGACCCTGGTCGAGATCACCGAGGACGTGGTCGCGGAGGCCGAGGATGGGTGACTGGTTCGAGCAGACCGCGTTGTCCGGCTCGCTCGCCCTGGCGGCGCCGGTCGCCCTCGTGGCGGGCCTGGTTTCCTTCTTCTCCCCGTGCGTGATCCCGCTGCTGCCCGGATACTTGTCGTACGCGACCGGCCTCTCGGGCGCCGACCTCGAGCAGGCGCGTCGCGGCCGGATGCTGCTGGGCTCGATCCTGTTCGTGCTGGGCTTCAGCGTGGTCTTCGTGCTCTTCGGGGCACTCTTCGGGGCGCTCGGGTCGTGGCTGGTCGAATGGCGCCGTGAGATCACGGTGGTCATGGGGTCGATCACGATCGTGCTCGGCCTCGCCTTCGCCGGACTCATTCCGTTCCTCCAGCGTGACTGGCGGGTGCACCAGGTGCCGGCGGTGGGCCTCGCGGCCGCACCGCTGCTCGGCTTCCTGTTCGGCCTCGGCTGGACGCCCTGCATCGGCCCCACGCTCGGCGCCATCTACGCGCTGTCCTTCGCGGACGCCACCGCGGGTCGCGGCGCGCTGCTCTCCGGTATCTATGCGCTGGGTCTCGGGCTGCCCTTCATCCTGGCCGGGCTCGCCTACCGGCGAGCGCTCGGCGCGATGGCGTTCGTCCGTCGGCACCAGCAGTGGGTCACCCGGGTCGGAGGGCTGATGCTTGTCCTCGTCGGCCTGCTGCTGCTCACCGGCTGGTGGGACCAGATGGTCACCTGGATCCAGATCCACCTCGTCAGCAACTACACGGTCTCGGTATGAGCACTCCGAGGGACGAACGCCGCACGGGGGAGCTGACGCCCCGGGAGATGCTGCGCTGGGGCTGGCGTCAGCTCACCTCGATGCGGACCGCGCTGATCCTGCTTCTCCTTCTCGCCCTGGCCGCGATCCCGGGCTCGGTGATCCCGCAGTCCGACGTCGACTCGCTCAAGACGACGTCGTGGCAGGCCGCCCACCCGAAGCTGACGCCGGTCTACGAGAAGCTCGGGCTCTTCTCGGTCTACGACTCCCCGTGGTTCTCGGCCATCTACCTCCTGCTCATGGTGTCGCTCGTCGGGTGCTTCGTGCCCCGCACCGCCGTCTACTGGAGGGCGATGCGGGCGGCCCCTCCTGCGGCTCCCCGCAACCTGTCCCGGCTGCCCGACCACACGTCGTACACCACCGCGGATTCCGCGGACGACGTCCTCGCCCGGGCGAGCGAGGTGCTGGACCGTCGGGGCTACCGGGTCGTCCAGGGTGACGGCACGGTCGCCGCCGAACGCGGCTACCTCCGCGAGGCCGGGAACCTGCTGTTCCACATGTCGGTGCTGGTGGTGCTCGTGGGCTTCGCGGTCGGCGGACTCTTCGGCTACCGCGGCGGGGTGATCCTCGTGGTCGGCAACGGCTTCTCGAACAACCTGACCCAGTACGACGACTTCGTGCCCGGGAAACTCTTCGACACCAACGGCATGGAGCCGTTCTCCTTCGACATCGACTCGTTCGACATCGAGTGGCTCACCGAGGGGCCGGCGAAGGGTCAGGCCCGCTCGTTCGTCTCCCACCTCAGCTACCAGGAGTCACCCGGTGCCGAGGAGAAGGAGTACGCCCTCAGGGTCAACCACCCGCTGACGATCGGTGAGACCCAGGTGTTCCTGATCGGCCACGGGTACGCACCGGTCATCACCATCCGCGACGGCAACGGCGACATCGCCTACACCGGGCCGACCATCTTCCTGCCGACCGACCAGACGTTCCGCTCGTTCGGCGTGGTCAAGGCTCCCGACGCCCGGCCGCAGCAGATCGGACTGGAAGGCGAGTTCTACCCGACGTACGCGTTCACCCAGGAGTCCGGGCCGTTCTCGATCTTCGGCAACGCGGCCAACCCAGCCATCTCGATGCTGGTGTACGCGGGTGATCTGGGCATGGATACCGGAGCGCCGCAGTCGGTCTACTCGCTGGACAAGAACGGTGTCGAGCGGGTCGACAAGGCCGACGGCTCGATGTTCCGGGTGGACCTCGCCCCCGGGGAGAGGGTGAAGCTGCCGAACGACCTGGGCACGGTCAGCTTCGACGGCCTCGAGCGGTGGAACAAGATCCAGATCAGCCAGACACCCGGCATGTTCGTCGCCCTGACCGGGGTGGTGCTGGCCCTGGTCGGACTTCTGGGATCGTTGTTCATCCGGCCCCGACGGATCTGGGTGAGGGCACGACGCACCGATGGCGGCGTTGTCGTGGAGGTGGCCGGTCTCGACCGGTCCGGTGGGGGCGACGTCGTCGCTGCCGAGCTCGAGGAGATCGTGGCGGCCCTGACCGGGCCCACGGAGGAGAAGACATGACCGACCAGGCCTGGGAGACGCTGAGCAACCAGTTCGTCGCCGTGTGCGGCGTGCTCTACTTCCTCGCGCTGATTTCGCACCTCGTGGAGTGGGCCGGGCTGCGCGGGGTTCCCGCCGACGAGGACGTCACCACGGGCCGGACGGCGATGTTCGGACGGCTCGGCCTCATCCTCACCGGCCTCGGTGCCACGGCGCACGCAGTCGCTCTCGTGTCGCGCGGTCTCGCGGCGGACCCGAACCGGGTGCCGTGGGGCAACATGTACGAGTTCACGCTGAGCGGCACCTTCGTCGTCGCCGCGTTCTACCTGCTGCTGTACCGCAAGTTCCGGCTGGGCTGGATGGCGCCGATCGTGGTCACGCTCGTCCTCACCCTGTTGATGGTCGCCGTGATCTGGCTCTACGCGCCGGTGGCTCCGCTGACCGAGGCGCTCTACAGCCCGTGGCTGGTGATCCACGTGGTATCCGCGATCCTCGCGACCGGTGCGTTCACGTTGGCCGGGATCTGCTCGGTGCTCTTCCTGGTGAAGGAGCGCGCCGTCAGGAAGTCGACCGGGTACCTCTCCCGGGTGCCAGAGCCCGCCGTCCTGGACCGGGTGTCCTACCGGCTGCACGCGTTCGCCTTCCCGGTGTGGACGTTCGCCGTCCTGATCACCGGCCCGATCTGGGCACACCAGGCTTGGAGCAGCTACTGGAACTGGGACCCCAAGGAGGTGTGGGCGTTCATCACCTGGGTCGTCTACGCGGCCTACCTCCACGCCCGGTCGACGGCCGGCTGGAAGGGCCGCAACGCGGCCATCGTCGCCCTGGTCGGCCTGGCCACGCTGTGGTTCAACTTCATCGGGATCAACTTCTTCTCCTCCACCAGCCAGCACTCGTACGCCGAGGGTGCTGCGGTGATCGAGGCGCCGGACCCGCAGGCTCACTGAGCGAGCTGCGCCCCGGTCCAGCGCTCGTCCCCGGTCACGTCCTGCACGACGTCCAGCCATGCGGGGACGAGCTCCGAGGGTTGGTCACCGTCGTCGATCTCGGCGATGACGGTGCCGCCCTCGTGCACGTCGATGGCGACGACCAGTCCGTCGCTGTGCACGAGGTGCCGTGCCTTCCGGAGGACCCGTGCGGGCAGGGCGCTCAACACTGCCCACTCGGCGTCGTCCAGGTAGAAGTTGGTGCAGGCGACCTCAGCGGGGCCGTCGCCGAGCCGCACCTTGTGCCCCAGCTTGCGGATGGCCGTGCCGTCGTCCTCACGGACCTCGCGCAGTCGGAGTCGGGTCCCCGTCAGGTAACGGTCTACGATCTGCTTCGGGCTGCCCACATCGGCAGGCAGGCTGGCCATCAAGAACCGGCGCTCACGCTCGACGAGCGCGTACTTCAGTGAGATGGACTCGGGCATGCCTCGAAGGCTGCCACGCCACCTCCCGGACGTGCCTCTGACCCCGCCGCTGGCGGGGTGTGGGGCTGGGTAGCTACTGGTTGGGCGGTCGGCGGTCGCGGCTGACGTCGGTGGTGCCGGTGTCGTCGACGAGGTACTGGTAGCCGTGGGGGCTGGTCCACACGTAGGTGCCGGGGACCAGGGCGAGGTAGCGCCAGGCGCCGTGGGTCTTGAGTCGGTGATGACGGCGGCACAGGGGTGCGAGGTTGCAGGCACACGTGGTGTCGCCTGGATGGTACGGGCGGACGTGGTCCTTGTCGCAGTGCTTCGCGGGCCGGCTGCACCAGGGGAAGGCGCAGTGTCGGTCGCGGAGGTCGACCTGGTCGGCCATGGACGTTGGTGGGTCGTGCCGGCCCACAGGGGCGCAGGTGGCGAGGTCGATGACCGGTTTGACGGTGATCTGTGCGGCGGTGCTGCACCAGGTGCGGATCTGTTGTTCGAGGACTGCTTGGTTGAGGTTGTCGAGGTGGCCGATGCCGCCGGCTCCCCGGATCGCCTCGTCGGCGACGTGCAGGTGGAGGACCACCTGCCGGTCGTGAGCTTCGTGGTTTCGAGACGCCCGCGGAGCGGGCTGCTCAACCGACGAATCGAGGTCGAGGGTGAGTTGGCGTCTGGCGATCTCGCCGACGGCGACGGCTCGGCGGACGTCCAACGCCTCTTCGGAGCCGAGGTCCTTCAGGATGCCGGCAGTCTGTGCGACGGCTGACTCGAGGTCGAGGGCGTCGGCGAGGTCGAGGGTGCCGTAGACCGTGGCGGTGCCGGCGAGTCCGTGGGTTCGGGTGTCGACGTCGAAGTGCCGGCCGTCGGCGGCTGCCTTCTGGCGGGCGTTGGCTTCGGCGGGCATAAACTGGGCGATCGCGACCTCGATGAGTCGGTCGAGGGCGGTGGGGCGGATCTTGTGGGCGCGGAACCAGACCTGGGAGTCCACATAGGCGGCGGCTTCACGGGACAGGGTCATGGTGGTGCGGGCGATGCGGCGGGCTCGCCAGGCGGGGAGCTTTCCGTCGAGGACCTGCTGCCAGGTCTTGGGGAGCCGGTGGCGGAGTTCGAGGGCTTCCCCGACGTACGCCTTGCCGACGTCGGCGGGGAGGCGTAGGGCGGTGGCGAGCTCGGCGATGGAGAACTCGGCCACCAGGGGTGCGCCCTCACCGGCGACGGGGATGGGTTGGTCGCCGAACCAGTCACAGGCGGCGTCGTCGATCGAGTCGGTCGAGTGCATGGCCGCCCAGGTGACGGCGGCCTGGAGGATCCGGGACTCGGCCGCGTCCGCGAGTGCCCGGTCTGATCGCACGGCGTCGAGCACCGCGGCGGCGGTGTCGAGCTCGGGTGCGGTCTTGGTCATGGGTCAACTCAAGCAGGGACCACCGACACTGATGCTGTTCCTTGCCCCGGGGGTCGTGACTCAGCCACCGACTGTCGGCCTGCTGGCCTGACCATCAACTGGACCGTCCGACCTCCGGGGTTCCCGCTCGCC
>JBKJUE010000037.1:0-22497 GCA_046590395.1 Nocardioides sp. | reverse complement strand
GCCGACACCGAGATCGGCGACACCATCTCCGAGGCCATCGACAAGGTGGGCAAGGACGGCGTCATCACCGTCGAGGAGTCGCAGACCTTCGGCATGGAGATGGAGCTGGTCGAGGGCATGCGCCTCGACAAGGGCTACATCTCGCCCTACTTCGTGACCGACCCCGAGCGCATGGAAGCCGAGATGGAGGACCCCTACATCCTCCTCTGCGGGTCCAAGATCAGTGCCGTCCGCGACCTGCTGCCCATCCTCGAGAAGGTCATGCAGTCGGGCAAGGCCCTGCTGATCGTGACCGAGGATGTCGAGGGCGAGGCCCTGGCCACGCTGGTCGTCAACAAGATCCGGGGCACCTTCAAGTCCGTGGCCATCAAGGCCCCTGGCTTCGGTGACCGCCGCAAGGCGATGTTGCAGGACCTCGCCATCCTCACCGGTGGCCAGGTCATCTCCGAGACCGTCGGCCTCAAGCTGGAGACCGCCGGACTGGAGCTGCTGGGCCGCGCCCGCAAGGTCACCATCTCCAAGGATGAGACCAGCATCGTCGAGGGCGCCGGTGACGCCGACCAGATCCAGGGCCGGGTCAACCAGATCCGCGCCGAGATCGAGCACTCGGACTCCGACTACGACCGCGAGAAGCTGCAGGAGCGGTTGGCCAAGCTGGCTGGCGGCGTGGCGGTCATCAAGGTTGGCGCCGCGACCGAGGTCGAGCTCAAGGAGCGCAAGCACCGCATCGAGGACGCCGTTCGCAACGCGAAGGCGGCCGTCGAGGAGGGCATCGTCGCCGGAGGTGGCGTGGCCCTGGTGCAGGCTGCCGACGTGGCCTTCGCCAAGCTCGAGCTGACCGGTGACGAGGCCACGGGTGCCAACATCGTGCGCTTCGCGACCGAGGCACCGCTCAAGCAGATCGCGATCAACGCCGGTCTCGAAGGCGGCGTCGTGGCGGAGAAGGTGCGCAACCTGACCCCGGGCCACGGCCTGAACGCGGCCACCGGCGAGTACGTCGACATGATCGCCGAAGGCATCATCGACCCCGCCAAGGTGACGCGTTCCGCGCTGCAGAACGCCGCTTCCATCGCGGCGCTCTTCCTCACCACGGAGGCCGTCGTGGCCGACAAGCCGGAGAAGGCACCCGCCATGGGTGGCGGCGGTGGCGGCGACATGGGCGGCATGGGCGGCATGGACTTCTGAGCACCATCAGTCCCGTCTGACAGACACATCCAGCAGGGCCTCCGCTTCGGCGGGGGCCCTGCTGGCATTTCTGCTGCCTGCGGGCCTCCCGGGTTGACCGGACGGCCGAGTGTCCCGGTCTCTCGGGACCAAAGCCTCTCTCTGCCAGGGCGGCGCGCACCCACGATGGACATCGACCCTCCCGCGGCCGAGTGTGGGGAAGAGGAAGACAGCGATGTCAGGTGCGACGGTGAAGACGGCACGGCACGAGCACAAGACCGGCGAGCAGTCTCGGACAGCGATGCTGGCGCTTGCCACGATCGGGTTCGCGGTGAACTTCTGGGCCTGGGCGCTGATCAGCCCACTGGGCCCGATGTTCCGGGACCAGGGCACGCTGGGTGAGCTGAGCGAGTCCGACGTCGCCCTGCTGGTGGCCGTGCCCGTGCTGGTCGGCTCGCTGGGCCGGATCCTCGTGGGTGCCCTGACCGACCGCTACGGCGGCCGGGTGATGTTTCCGCTGGTCTCCGCGATCACGATCGTGCCGGTCCTCTTCATCGGCTTCGCCGCGCTCGAGTCCTACACGCTGCTGCTGGTCGGCGGCTTCTTCCTGGGCGTCGCAGGCACCGCCTTCGCGGTCGGCGTCCCGTTCGTCAACGCCTGGTTCCCCCCGGAACGACGCGGACTCGCGATCGGCATCTTCGGCGCAGGCATGGGCGGCACCGCGATCAGCGCGCTCACCACCGTCAAGCTCTTCACCAACGTGGGCCACACGGCGCCGTTCCTGATCACGGCCGCTGCCCTGGCGGTCTACGCGGTCGTCGCGTGGGTGGTGCTGCGCGACGCCCCCGGCCGCGTCGTCCCGACCACCAGCCTGGCCAGCCGCCTGTCCGCCAACGCCCGACTCGCGATCACCTGGCAGGCGTGCATCCTCTACGCCGTTGCCTTCGGCGGGTACGTCGCGTTCTCGGTCTACCTGCCGGCCTACCTCAAGACCGCCCACGACCTGACCGCGGCCGACGCCGCGAACCGGATGGCCGGGTTCGTCGTGGTCGCCGTGCTCATGCGGCCGGTCGGCGGCTGGCTGTCCGACCGCTTCGGCTCGATCCCCGTGCTGGCGTCGGGCTACGGCATCGTCGTGGTGTGCGCCGCGATCGCGGCGGGCACGCCGCCGCTCGACGGCATCGGCACGGTCGCGTTCCTGACCATGGCTGCCGCCCTCGGCAGCGGCAGCGGTGCCACCTTCGCCCTGATCGCGCAGGTCACCGAGCCGGCCCGGGTGGGCGGGGTGACCGGCCTGGTCGGCGCCGCCGGCGGCCTCGGCGGCTTCGTGCCGCCGCTGATCATGGGCTACGTCTACGGCCGGACCGAGTCCTACGCCATCGGCCTCGCCCTGCTCTCGATCACTGCGGCCCTGACCCTCGCGCTGACCCTGACCGTCGTCCGTCGTACCGCAGCAACGAGAGGTTCAACCGCGTGAGCACCGAGATCGGCATGGACAACGGACTGGCCGACGCGCTCGTGCGCAGCAGGCGGTTCTTCACCAGGGGCACGGTCTCGGAGGACCTGCGGACCCTCACCAAGAAGGGTGGTCGTGAGGCCGACGACTTCTACCGGGACCGGTGGAGCCACGACAAGGTGGTCCGCTCCACGCACGGGGTGAACTGCACCGGGTCCTGCTCCTGGAAGGTCTACGTCAAGGACGGCATCATCACCTGGGAGACCCAGCAGACCGACTATCCGTCGGTCGGGCCGGACTCCCCGGAGTACGAGCCCCGCGGCTGCCCGCGCGGCGCGGCCTTCTCCTGGTACACCTACTCGCCCACCCGGATCCGCTATCCCTACGTCCGCGGCGTCCTGCTGCAGATGTACCGCGAGGCCAAGTCGCAGCACGGCGGCGACCCGGTG
The DNA here is from genome assembly GCA_046590395.1 of Nocardioides sp. GTDB lineage: Bacteria > Actinomycetota > Actinomycetes > Propionibacteriales > Nocardioidaceae > Nocardioides. The sequence goes on along the minus strand of JBKJUE010000037.1, from coordinate 19,428 downwards.
AAGGCGTGGGCGCACATCGTCGAGAACCCCCAGCGGGCCAAGGCCTACAAGTCCGCCCGCGGCAAGGGCGGGCTGGTCCGCGCCACCTGGGAGGAGGCCACCGAGCTGGTTGCCGCCGCCCACGTGCACACGATCAAGAAGTACGGTCCCGACCGGGTCGCCGGCTTCTCGCCGATCCCCGCCATGTCGATGGTCTCCCACGCCTCCGGCGCCCGGTTCGTGAACCTGGTCGGCGGCTCCATGCTGAGCTTCTACGACTGGTACGCCGACCTGCCCGTCGCCTCGCCGCAGGTCTTCGGCGACCAGACCGACGTGCCGGAGTCCGGCGACTGGTGGAACGCCGGCTACCTGATCATGTGGGGCTCCAACGTCCCGGTCACCCGCACCCCTGACGCGCACTGGATGACCGAGGCCCGCTACCGCGGTCAGAAGGTGATCGCGGTCGCCCCCGACTACGCCGACAACGTGAAGTTCGCCGACGAGTGGCTCCCGGCCCGGCCGGGCACCGATGCCGCGCTGGCGATGTCCATGGGCCACGTGGTGCTCAAGGAGTTCTTCGTCGACCGCGAGACGCCGTACTTCTCGGAGTACGTGAAGGGCAACACCGACCTGCCCCACCTCGTGAAGCTGGAGGCGGCGACCGACGGCGAGTACACCGCCGGCAAGTTCCTGACGGCGGCCGACCTCACGGCGCACGCGCACGAGGAGAACGCCGCCTTCAAGACGGTGCTCATGGACGGCCGCACCTGGGAGCCGGTGGTGCCGAACGGGTCGCTCGGCCACCGGTACGGGGACGACGGGCTGGGCAAGTGGAACCTCGAGCTCGGCGACGTGGACCCCCAGCTCTCCCTCCTCGACGGCGCGGACGAGACCGTGCTGGTGCGGCTGCCGCGCTTCGACACCCCCGACGGTGCCGCGGCCGACCTGCCCCGTGGCGTGCCCGCCTGCAGGGTCGACGGCCACCTCGTGACGACCGTCTTCGACCTGCTGCTCGCCCAGTACGGCGTCGGCCGCGAGCGCCTGCCCGGTGCCTGGCCCACGGGGGAGAACAAGGGCTACGACGACGCGGAGGCGCCGTACACGCCGGCCTGGCAGGAGGCGATCACCGGCGTGCCGGCCGCCACCGCGGCCCGGATCGGCCGCGAGTTCGCCCAGAACGCCGAGGAGTCCCGCGGGCGCTCGATGATCCTGATGGGCGCCGGCACCAACCACTGGTTCCACTCGGACACGATCTACCGCGCGTTCCTCACCCTGACCAACCTGACCGGCTGTCAGGGCGTCAACGGCGGCGGCTGGGCCCACTACGTGGGCCAGGAGAAGGTCCGCCCGATCACGGGTTACACGCAGATCGCGAACGCGCTCGACTGGAACCGCCCGCCGCGCAACATGATCCAGACGGCGTACTGGTACCTCCACACCGACCAGTTCCGCTACGACCCGTTCGGCGCCGACACCCTGTCCGCCACCACCGGGAAGGGGCAGCTCGCCGGGAAGACCACGGCCGACGTCATCGCGCAGAGCGCGCGGATGGGCTGGATGCCGTCGTACCCCACGTTCAACCGCAATCCGCTCACGCTGAGCGACGACGCGGCCGCTGCCGGCCAGCCCGTCGGCGAGTACGTCGTGTCGCAGCTCAAGGCCGGTGAGCTCGAGTTCGCGGGGGAGGACCCCGACGCACCCGAGAACCACCCCCGGATCCTGTCGATCTGGCGGGCCAACCTGCTCGGGTCGTCGGGCAAGGGCAACGAGTACTTCCTCAAGCACCTGCTGGGCACCGACTCGTCGCTCCGGGCGACCGAGAGCCCTGAGGGGCAGCGTCCCGTGGACGTGAAGTGGCGCGAGCAAGCACCCGACGGGAAGCTCGACCTGCTGCTCACGCTGGACTTCCGTCAGACCAGCACGACGATCTTCTCCGACGTCGTGCTGCCGGCGGCCACCTGGTACGAGAAGCACGACCTCAGCACGACGGACATGCACCCCTTCGTGCACTCCTTCAACCCGGCCATCGCCCCGCCGTGGCAGACCCGCACCGACTGGGACGCCTGGCAGAGCATCGCCGAGAAGTTCAGCGAGCTCGCCGCCACCCACCTGGGGGTCCGCAGGGACGTCGTGGCGGTCCCGCTCACCCACGACACGGCGGACGCGATGGCCAACCCGCACGGGGTGGTCCGTGACTGGAAGAAGGGCGAGTGCGAGCCGATCCCGGGTGTCACCATGCCCAAGCTGGTCGAGGTCGAGCGCGACTACGGCGCGGTCGCGGAGAAGATGAACGCCCTCGGTCCGCTCATGGACACGCTCGGCGCCACCACGAAGGGCGTCACGTTCGAGCTCGGGAAGCAGGTGGACTACCTGCGCGCCAAGAACGGCGCCGTGCGCGGAGGAGTCGCAGACGGCCGGCCGTCCCTCAAGCGCGACGTGCACGTGTGCGAGGCGATCCTGGCGATGTCCGGAACGACCAACGGGCACCTGGCGACGCAGGGCTTCAAGACGCTGGAGAAGCGCACCGGCGTCCTGCTGCACGACCTCGCGGCCGAGCACGAGGGGAAGCAGATCACGTTCGCCGACACGCAGGGTCCGCCCGTCCCGGTGATCACCTCACCGGAGTGGTCCGGCTCCGAGAGCGGCGGCCGGCGCTACTCGCCGTTCACGATCAACGTGGAGCGGCGCAAGCCCTGGCACACGCTCACCGGCCGGATGCACTTCTACCTCGACCACGACTGGATGACCGAGCTGGGCGAGGGGCTGCCGGTCTACCGGCCACCGCTCAACATGGCGGTCCTGTTCGCGGAACCCGAGCTCGGCAACGTCTCGGACGGCTCGGCCGGCCAAGGGGTCGAGGGGCTGACGGTCCGCTACCTGACCCCGCACAACAAGTGGTCGATCCACTCGGAGTACCAGGACAACCTGTTCATGCTGTCGCTCTCGCGCGGTGGCCAGAACATCTGGATGAGCGACGTCGACGCCAGGAAGGTCGGGATCCAGGACAACGACTGGATCGAGGCCGTCAACCGCAACGGGGTCGTGGTCGCGCGAGCGATCGTGAGCCACCGGATGCCCGAGGGAACGGTGTACATGTACCACGCCCAGGACCGGCTGATCGACGTCCCGATCGCGGAGACGTCCGGGAAGCGGGGCGGCATCCACAACTCGCTGACCCGGCTGCTCGTGAAGCCGTCGCACCTCATCGGCGGCTACGCCCAGCTCACCTACGCGTTCAACTACCTCGGGCCCACCGGCAACCAGCGCGACGAGGTCACCGTCATCCGCAAGCGCTCCCAGGAGGTGACCTACTGATGAAGGTCATGGCCCAGATGGCGATGGTGATGAACCTCGACAAGTGCATCGGCTGCCACACCTGTTCGGTCACCTGCAAGCAGGCGTGGACCAACCGTTCCGGCACGGAGTACATCTGGTTCAACAACGTCGAGACCAAGCCCGGCCTGGGCTACCCGCGCACCTACGAGGACCAGGAGAAGTGGAAGGGCGGCTGGGAGGTCAACAAGCGCGGCCGGCTCGCACTCAAGGCGGGTGGCCGGTTCAAGAAGCTGCTGACGATCTTCTCGAACCCCAAGCTGCCGTCGATCGGCGAGTACTACGAGCCGTGGACCTACGACTACGCGACCCTCACCGACGCCCCGGCCCAGGAGCACACGCCGGTCGCGCGGCCGAAGTCCCTGATCACCGGCAAGAACATGAAGATCGAGTGGTCGGCCAACTGGGACGACGACCTCGGTGGCTCGACGGCCACCGCCCACCTCGACCCGATGCTGAAGAAGATCGCGGACAAGGTGAAGTTCGAGTTCGAGCAGACCTTCATGTTCTACCTGCCGCGGATCTGCGAGCACTGCCTCAACCCGTCCTGCGCGGCGTCCTGTCCGAGCGGGGCGATCTACAAGCGCGAGGAGGACGGCATCGTCCTCGTCGACCAGGACAAGTGCCGCGGCGGGCGGATGTGCGTGTCCGGCTGCCCCTACAAGAAGATCTACTTCAACCACCGCACCGGCAAGGCCGAGAAGTGCACGTTCTGCTTCCCGAGGATCGAGGTCGGACTGCCGACCGTCTGCGCCGAGACCTGCGTCGGCCGGCTGCGCTACATCGGCCTGATGCTGTACGACGCCGACAAGGTGCTCGAGGCCGCGTCGACCACCGACGAGCACGGTCTCTACGAGGCCCAGCGCGACGTCTTCCTCGACCCGAACGACCCCGAGGTGATGAGGGCGGCCGAGCAGGCCGGGATTCCGAGGGACTGGGTGGACGCCGCCCAACGCTCGCCGATCTACGCGCTGATCAACCGGTTCAAGGTCGCGCTGCCGCTGCATCCGGAGTACCGCACGATGCCCATGGTCTGGTACATCCCGCCGCTCTCCCCGGTGGTCGACGTCGTGCAGGAAACAGGGGAGGACGCCGAGGACAAGGGCAACCTGTTCGCGGCGATCGATGCGCTCCGGATCCCCGTCGAGTACCTCGCGGAGCTCTTCACCGCCGGTGAGGTGGCGCCGGTGGACGCGGTGCTCAAGAAGTTGGCGGCGATGCGCTGCTACATGCGCGACATCAACCTGGGCCGCGACCCCGACGCCTCGATCCCGGCCGCCGTCGGGATGACCGAGGAGGAGATGTACGACATGTACCGGCTCCTCGCGATAGCGAAGTACGACGAGCGCTACGTCATCCCGCCCGCCCACACCGAGCAGGGTCACGCGCTGGAGGAGCTGGCGACCGAGTGCTCGGTCTCGGAGTACGGCGGTGGGCAGCAGGACATCTTCGGCGAGGGGTCCGGCATGCCGACGCCGATCGCGGTGGAGAACTTCCAGATGCTGCAGAGCCGGCAGACCGCGGACTCCATGGCCGGCCCGGAGGACAAGAGCCAACGGGTCAACCTCCTCAACTGGGACGGCAAGGGTTCGCCGAGCGGCCTGTTCCCGCCGAAGCAGGAGGGGGACACGTGAGCCGCCAACGGGCGCTGCGGCCCGAGCAGCTCACGATCGCCTGGCAGTCCGTGTCGCTGCTGCTGGACTACCCGAGCGAGCAGATGCTCGCGCAGCTCGACCTGATCGGGTCGGCCTCGGAGCAGCTGCCATCGGAGGTCGGTGACCCGATCCGGGAGTTCGTCGCGCACGTGGCGCGGACTCCGCTGGCGGAGATGCAGGAGGCCTACGTCGAGGCGTTCGACAACCGCCGGCGCTGCAACCTCTTCCTCACCTACTTCGCGCACGGCGACACCCGCAAGCGGGGGATGGCGCTCCTGCGCTTCAAGCAGACCTACCTGCGCGCCGGGTTCGAGCTCGACGACGGGGAGCTGCCTGACCACCTCTGCGTGGTGCTGGAGTTCGCCGCCACCGGCGACCACGACCTCGGTCGCCGGCTGATGCTCGACCATCGGGCCGGGCTGGAGCTCCTGCGGATGTCGCTGCGTGACCTGACCGCCCCGTGGGCCGCCCTGCTGGACGCCGTCTGCGCCACGCTGCCCCCGCTGCGGGGGGACGAGCGGGACGCCGTACGCCGTCTTGCCGCCGAGGGTCCTCCCGAGGAGGAGGTGGGGATGGGGCCGTTCGCCAACCCCACGTTCAGTCCGGGCGCCCCGTCCAGCACCACGCTCCTGCCCATGCCGTCCTTCCCGGGAGCCCGCCCATGAACGAGTTCCTCTTCGTCGTCGTCCCCTACGTCTGCCTCACGACCTTCGTCGTGGGCCATGCCTGGCGCTACCGGTACGACAAGTTCGGGTGGACCACCCGGTCCTCCCAGCTCTACGAGAACCGGCTGCTGCGGATCGGCAGCCCGCTGTTCCACTTCGGCATGCTCGGCGTCGTGGGCGGCCACGTGATCGGCCTGCTCATCCCCGAGTCGTGGACCGACGCGCTCGGCGTGAGCACCGAGATGTACCACGTCACCGCCGTCGTCGGGGGGCTGGTCGCGGGGCTGATGGCGCTGGTCGGCATGGCGATCCTCGTCTACCGGCGCCGCACCGTGGGGCCGGTCTTCTCGGCGACCACGCGGATGGACAAGGTGATGTACGCCTTCCTCGGCGTGGTGATCGCCCTCGGCATGTGGAACACCATCGCCGGCTCGATCCTCTCCGTCGGCGGTGAGTACGACTACCGCGAGGGAGTGTCGGTCTGGTACCGCTCGTTCCTGGCCTTCCAGCCACAGCCCGAGCTGATGGCGGAGGCCCCGCTGGGCTTCCAGCTGCACGCCTTGGTTGCGTTCGGGCTGTTCGCGCTCTGGCCGTTCACCCGGCTGGTGCACGTCTTCAGCGCCCCGCTCGGCTACCTGACCCGCCCCTACATCGTCTACCGCAGCCGCGACGACGCCGGTCCCGGGAGCCACACTCCCCGACGCGGCTGGGACCGGGTGGGCTGAGATGTGTGGACACTGCGGGTGCCAGGGCGTGGCGGCGATCGGTGAGCTGCGCGAGGAGCACGCCTCCCTGGCCGACGGGGCCCACGACGTACGGCGTGCGCTCGGTGCCGGCGACCGCGCGGTAGCGGCCGAGCAGCTGACCCGGCTGGTCGCGAACCTGACCCGGCACGTCGCGCGTGAGGAGCACGGCATCTTCACAGCCCTGAGCGAGCAGGGCGACTTCGCCGAGGAGATCGAGGCGCTGAAGGGCGAGCACCTCGTCCTCGACGCCGCCGTGTCCGCCCTCGACCCGGAGGCGCCCGACTTCGGCGTGCGGGTCCGCGGCCTGCTCGACGAGCTCGACGCGCACATCGAACGCGAGGACCTGGGGATCTTCCCGGTCTCCGTCGTCACCCTCGGAGCAGCGGGCTGGGCGACCGTGAACCGGGCACATGCCGAGCTCCCCACCTTCCTGACCGAAAGGACCGCCGCATGGAAACCACCTCACTCACCCGCCTCGGCGAGGAGCAGCTCGACAAGGCCCGGGCCGCCTCCAGCGGCCGCGCCGCCGTCACCGTTCACGGTGGCCACGAGCACGACCTGCGGCAGACCCTGATCGCCTTGGCGGACGGCCGCTCCCTCGGCGAGCACGAGGCACCCGGCGAGGCGACCCTGCAGGTGATGGTCGGCCGGGTCCGCCTCACCGCCGGTGAGGACACCTGGGAGGGCGCCGCCGGCGATCACGTCGTGATCCCGCCGCACCGGCACGACCTGGCGGCGCTGACCGACGCCGTGGTGCTGCTCACGGTGGCGACCCGGGCCTGACATCGGGCTGCCTGCCCACCGCGGTGTGACACGGTAGGAACGTGGCCCCCGACGAGACCCCCGAGCAACGCCGGGCGCGTTTCGAGGAGCTGGCACCGGAGCTGGTCGAGCCGCTGCGACGGTTCCTCGCCCGTCGTACCGATGCCGCGACGGCGGACGACGTCCTGGCCGACACGCTGCTGGTCTGCTGGCGCCGGCTCGACGAGATCCCTCCGGAGGCGCTGCCCTGGGCGTACGGCGTCGCCCGCCACTGCCTGGCCAACGCCGAGCGAGGGGTACGCCGCCAGGAACGGGTCGCGGCGAAGATCGCGGTCGTGGACCCTCCGGCCGAGGAGGCTCCGTCCGGCAGCGCCCGCGACGACGCGGTGACCGACGCACTGGCGGCGCTCCGGCCCGAGGACGCCGAGCTGCTCCGCCTGTGGGCCTGGGAGCAGCTCACGCCCACCGAGATCGCCGCCGTGCTCGACGTGACCCCCAACGCGGTCAGCATCCGGCTGCACCGGGCCCGCGGGAAGCTCAAGGACGAGCTGCGAAAGATCGACGGTGCTGCCGGACATGAGAAGTCGACGGAAGGCAGGGACCGGTGACCGACTCGTTCGAGCACGACGACGAGCTGAGGGCGCGGCTGTCTGCCGCCGACCCGGCCTCCTCCCTGCCTCCGGTCACACCGGACGGTGCGGCCCGACTCCTGGAGGAGACCATGAGCAACGACACCCTCACCGAGTCCCGCGACACCGGCTCCCGCGGCCGGGGCCCGCTGACCTGGCTGGTCGCTGCCGCCGCGGTCGTGGTGATCGCCGGCGTCGGGATCTTCGCGGTGCTCGACGACGGTGACGACGGCCAGGTCCCGTCCGCGGACCGGCCCTCGGAGACGGGCGGCGCCGAGTCGACGGTCACCGAGCTGACCGCGCCGGACCCGGGCGCTGCCCCTCGCTGCATGATCCCCGACGCCCAGGCGCTCGCCCCCCTGCCCACGGCCTTCGACGGCACCGTGCAGTCGATCGAGGGCGACATCGTGACCCTCGTCCCGACCCAGTGGTACGCCGGCGAGCCCACCGACCTGGTGACGGTCGAGGCGCCGTCCGAGGCGTTGCGGCAGCTGTTGGTGGCCGTCGAGTTCGAGGACGGCGGCCGCTACCTCGTCGCGGCCACCGACGGTGGCGAGGTCGCGGTGTGTGGCTTCAGCGCGCCGTACTCCCAGGGGCTCGCCGCGACCTACGCCGAGGCCTTCGGCGGCTGACCACCCGACCTGGCGGTGGGTGCCGGTGTGCGCCGCTGCTCGCCGGGCCCGCCGCCAGTGAGGGTTGCGTACTCGCGCACGCTGAGCGCGATCACGACGATGACCAGCAGGGGGAAGAGCAGGGTCCAGGCGGTGGCCACGAACCCCATCACGGCGCCGACGACGACCAGGACCAGGCCCAGGAGCGGATGTCGCGACCAGATCGCCGCACCGGCCAGCACCACGCTGCCCCCGCCGAGCAGCGAGATGCCCCAGAACAACAGGGCCGGCACCGTGTCGTCGCGGTGCGTGACGACCTCGAGGACACCGAGCGCCAAATAGAGAGCCCCCAGGACGAGGGTGGTGCGCCGGGCGAGGGCGGAGGACATCCGTCGACGCTAGCCGTTCGGAGACCCGACCGCATGGCACCGCCGGGGGGCACCACCCGAGTGACAGGGTGAGCACATGACCCTTGACGGCCTCCTCCTCGCGGCCGGATCCGGCTCCCGCCTGGGCACTCCCAAGGCGCTGGTGCGCGACGCCGACGGCACGTCCTGGTTGCTGCGCGCGGTCTCGACGTTGCGGGACGGCGGCTGCGACCGGGTGACGGTGGTGCTCGGTGCGTCCGCCGACGAGGCCAGGGCGTTGCTGCCGGACGACGGAGTGTCCGTCGTGGTCGCCGAGGACTGGGCCGAGGGCATGGGTGCGTCCCTGCGGGCCGGACTCGCAGCGCTGGTCGGCGCTGACGGGGAGGCCGTCGTCGTCAGCCTCGTCGACCTGCCGGACGTCACCGCAGAGGTGGTCCGCCGGGTCACCGGACTCGGCACGGACCCCGGCGTCCTCGCGCGGGCGGCGTACGACGCAGTGCCAGGGCACCCGGTCCTGCTGGGGCGGAACCACTGGGCGGGGGTGGCCGCAGCGGCCACCGGGGACCGGGGTGCGCGCGACTACCTCGCGGAGCATGCGCTGTTCATGGTCGAGTGCGGCGATCTCGCCACGGGCCACGACGTCGACACGCTGCCCTGACCCCCGAGGTACGGTCCGACCAACCTCCGGCCAACGCCCCGCCACGTAGCCTGAGGACATGGACTCCGTGGCCGAGATCGAGGAGCGCCTCGGCGCGACGGGCTACCTGTGCGACGACGCGCTGGCCACCGTCACCTACCTCGCCCTGACGATGCAGCGCCCCCTCCTGCTCGAGGGCGAGCCCGGCACCGGCAAGACCGCGCTCGCGGAGGCGATCGCCGAGTCGCTCGACCTGCCGCTGGTGCGGCTCCAGTGCTATGAGGGCATCGACGCGACCCAGGCACTCTACGACTGGGACTTCCCGCGCCAGATCCTGCACCTCAGGGCGTTGGAGGCGGCCGGCGGCGCGGACGTGGAGGAGGCCGAGAAGAGCCTGTACGACGCCCGCTTCCTGCTGGCCCGCCCCGTGCTGCGGGCGCTCCAGGACAGCCCGGCCGTGCTGCTGGTCGACGAGGTGGACCGCGCGGACGACGAGTTCGAGGCATTCCTCCTCGAGGTGCTCTCGACGTACCAGGTGACCATCCCCGAGCTCGGCACCGTGCGGGCGGTGACGCCGCCGATCGTGGTGCTCACCTCCAACCGGACCCGCGAGCTGCACGACGCCCTGAAGCGCCGTTGCCTCTACCACTGGATCGACCACCCCGGCCTCGACCGCGAGGTGCAGATCGTCCGCTCCCGGGCGCCCGAGGTCAGCGAGGCGCTCGGTCGTCAGGTGGTGGGACTGGTCCAGCAGCTGCGCGACCGCGACGACCTGCTCAAGCCGCCGGGCGTGGCCGAGACCCTTGACTGGGCCCGCGCCCTGCACCACCTCGGCACCACCGAGATCGACCTGGCGACCGCGTCGGCCACGCTCGGCGCGCTCGTCAAGTACCGCGAGGACAGCGACCGGGTGAAGCAGGCCCTCGACCGGATGCTCGCGACATGACCACCCGCACGCACGACGCGGACGAGCTGCTGCTCGGTTTCGCGCGTGCGCTCCGCTCGGCCGGGGTGCCGGTCACCCAGGACCGGGCGCAGGGCTACCTGCGGGCCGTGGCCCTGCTCGGCCTCGGCGACCAGCGGGCGACGTACGTCGCGGGGCGGGCGACGCTGTGCGCCGGACCCGACGACCTCGAACGCTACGACCAGGTCTTCGAGGCCTACTTCAACAGCCGCGACGGGCTGCCCCGGCGCCGCCCGTCGGCGCCGTCCTCGTCGACGATGTCGGGCTTCCCGGACGCCGAGGGCGAGGGTGGTGGCGCCGACGAGACGGACGAGTCGGTCCGGGCGGCGGCGAGTGCGGCCGAGGTGCTGCGGCACCGCGACGTGGCCGCCATGACCGCCGGTGAGAAGCAACGGCTGGCCGCCATGTTCGCGACCCTGCAGCTGCAGCCGCCCCAGCGGCGTACCGCCCGGCACCGGGCCTGGCACCGCGGCGAGGTCGACGCCTCCCGCACGTTGCGCCGGAGCCTGCGACGGATGGGGGAGCCCGCCGAGATCGCCTGGCGGCGCCGGGGCACCCGCCCGCGCCGCGTCGTCCTCCTGGTCGACGTGTCCGGCTCGATGAACGCCTACGCCGACGCGCTGCTGCGGCTGGCGCACCGGTTCGTCGTGACGGCACCCACGAGCATCGAGGTGTTCACCGTCGGCACCCGGATCACCCACGTCACCCGGGCGATGCGGCAGCGTGACCCCGAGCGCGCCATCGTGGCCGCCGGGCAGACCGTGCCCGACTGGTCGGGCGGCACCCGGCTCGGCGAGACCCTCCGCTTCTTCCTCGACCGCTGGGGCCAGCGCGGGATGGCGCGTGGCGCCGTGGTGGTGGTGTTCAGCGACGGTTGGGAGCGCGGCACCCCCGAGCTGCTGAGCGAGCAGATGGCCCGGCTCCGGCGGATCGCCCACCGCGTCATCTGGGTCAACCCGCACCGCGGCAAGGTCGGCTACGAACCGCTCCAGCAGGGGGTCATCGCGGCCCTACCGCACTGCGACCACTTCGTCGCCGGTCACTCGCTGGCGACGTTCTCCGAGCTGACGGAGCTGGTGTCCCGTGCGTGACGTGCTGCCCGAGCTGCTCGCCTGGTACCGCGCCGGCGAGACCGTCGGCGTCGGCACCGTGGTCGCGACCTTCCAGTCCGCGCCCCGGCCGGCGGGTGCGTCGATGCTCGTGGGCTCGGACGGGACGGCGGTCGGATCGGTGTCCGGCGGCTGCGTCGAGGGCGCGGTCTACGAGCTCGCCCAGTCAGTGGTCGCGTCGGGCTCACCGGTCCTGGAGCGGTACGGCGTCTCCGACGACGAGGCTTTCGCCGTCGGTCTGACCTGCGGCGGGATCCTCGACGTCTACGTGGAGAAGGTGGACCGCGAGACCTTCCCGGAGCTCGAGGAGATCGCCGCCGACATCGAGGCCGGCCGCCCCGTCGCCCTCGCCACCGTCATCGAGCACCCCGACCCCACCCGTCTCGGCCGCCGCGTGATCATCCGCCCCAAAGAGATAGTCCGCCACGAAAATCACGTCGCAGCCGGTTCGGATGATGATTTTCGTGGCGGACTATCGGGGTCGTTGGGATCCGCGCGGGCCGACGACGCGGTCCGGGACGACGCGTTGGGGCTGCTCGCGGCGGGGCACAACGCGACGCTGACCTACGGACCGGACGGGGAGCGTCGCGGCGAGGGGATGCGGGTGTTCGTGTGGGCGTTCGCGCCCAAGCCGCGGATGCTGGTCTTCGGCGCCATCGACTTCGCCGCGGCAGTCGCCCGGGTCGGGGTGTTCCTCGGCTACCACGTGACCGTCTGCGACGCCCGCCCCGTCTTCGCCACCAACACGCGTTTCCCCGATGCCGACGAGGTCGTCGTCGACTGGCCGCACCGATTCCTCGACGCCGAGGTCGAGGCCGGCCGGATCGACGAGAGGACCGTGATCACGGTGCTCACCCACGACCCCAAGTTCGACGTACCCCTGCTCGAGGTCGCGCTCCGCCTCCCGGCCGTGGCGTACGTCGGGGCAATGGGGTCACGGCGTACCCACGACGACCGGATGGCCCGGCTCAAGGAGGCCGGCCTGACCGACGACGAGCTGGCCCGGCTGTCCAGCCCGATCGGCCTCGACCTCGGCGCGCGCACGCCCGAGGAGACCGCCATCAGCATCGCGGCCGAGATCATCGCCGGGCGGTGGGGTGGTTCAGGCGAGCCGCTCGCGGAGACTCAGGGCAGGATCCACCACGACCCCTCATCGACCCCGTGACACCCGCTTCCTCACCGGTCCCAGGACCTGGGCCCCACTGACCGCGCGCACCTGCACCCGCACCGTCTTGGACCGGAAGACACTGGGCAGAACGAGCCTGCGTCGGTCCAGCGCCACCGACCACCGGCGACCGTCGGACACGGTGGCGACCACCTGCCAGCGCGCGGCGCGCGGGGCGCGCGCCCAGGTGACGACCGCCTTGGCCGCGGTGCGCTCGATGCTGACCCGACCCGTCCTGCCGGGCTTCAGCGGCCCCGGCGCCCGGTAGGTGGTCACCTTCTGCTCCTCGCGCGGCGCACCGTCTTGCTGGACGATGGCCACGATCGACCGGGTGCCGGACGGGCCGGGGGCGGGCTGGAAACGGATCCGGCCACGGGCGTCGGAGACGGTGGCGAGGCGCTGGGAGGTCCGTCCACCGCGTTCGAAGAACTGCACGCTCTGCCCCTTCACCTTCCTCATCGTGTAGTCGAGGGTGCGCGAGTGACCGCGACCGCCCACCGAGGCCTTGATGCGCGGGTCCGGCAGGGCCGAGGCCTGGCCGACCGCCACCAGGTCCGGGGACCCGTCAGCCGTGCTGACCTCCCAAACACCCGGCGCGGGGTCGCGGACGATGACATACGTCGCGTGCTCCGGCGGCACCTGCAGGACGATGTGGTCGTCGGTCGCCTCGAAGTTCTCGGTGCCGGCGGGGACCGAGATCACGGTGCCGTCGGGGCCGGTGACCGTGACCTGCGGCGGGTCGTCGACCGATGCGAACCGGAAGTAGACGGCCTTCTCGCCGGGAGCGACGGTCATGTCCTCGGTGCTGACCGCGGCCGCCTCGGCGTACGAAGCCAGCCGGTTGCGGGCGCCGCCGTCCCAGGCCGAGGCCCAGTGGTTGATGTCGCAGCCGGTCAGGTAGTACTTGAACTCGCCGTCCCAGCGATACCCGAGCCCGAAGTTCGCGAAGAAGGTGTAGATGCAGCCGCCGACCCCGGTGCTCGAAATCACCAGCGCTCCGCCGCCGCAGCCCTTCCAGACACAGACCTCGCCACCGGCCTGCGCGTTGAACTTCATGGTCGGGGCGTAGAGCCACATGTCGATGTTGGCCTTGGCGCTGACGATGTCGTAGAGCCTGGCATCGATCTGGCCACCGAGCCTGATCATGCCGTTGGACTCGTACTGGAGGTAGGCGCTCGCCACTCCGAAGCCCGCGATCGACGCGTTGCCGTCGGCACGCAGCAGCCACGGGTCGGAAGCCACGAACTTGAGGCGGCCCTCGATGGCAGCAGCCGCGGTGCCGTTGACGGGTGGACCCGCGGTGAGCTTCACCCCTCCGTTCAACGTCAGGGGCGGGCCGGCGTCGTAGGCGAAGTCGATGTGCTGGAGGAACACGCCCGATCCGAGGGCCAGCGGGGGGACGGGGGTGAAGTTCGCGGCGAACATGGTGATGGTCCTGCCGATCACCTGGATCTTCACCTGCAGTGTGCCGACGGACGTCATCGACAGGTCGGCGAACCCGTCGAACTGGTACGACGCCGCGTTGTAGCGCAGGTCGAGGTCGTTGACCTTGAACGCACCGAACGAGGCGTTCTTGACGCGCAGGTGCACCTCCTCCAGGCGGAGCCCCTTGAGGTTGTCGGTCTTGAGGGTGACGGTGGCGGACACGTCCAGCGGCGAGGGGAGGTGGATCGTCACGGGGATCTCCGCGCCGCGGTAGACCAGGTCGAGCCGTGCGTCGCCCTCGACCGAGAGCCCGAAGAGCTCGGCGCCCTTGGTGATCGAGACGCTGCCCAGGTTGAAGCGGGACGCCTTGCCGCTGGGGAGGTCCCAGTTGATGGCACCGTTGTAGAAGGTCAGCTTGCCCAGCACGCTACCGGCATTGACCGACGCCTTGGCCTTGCCGCCGATCGTCTTCACCTCGGCTGTCCAGCTGTCGATCTCGATGACCACACCGCTGTTGGGCCGCACGTCGATCCCGTTGAGCTTGACGGTCGTCGTGCTGGCGTACAGCTCCTTCAGGGCCAACTTCTTGGTCCCTCCGCCCATGCTTTCCGTACGTCGTCGGAAGCACGGTGACATGGCCTCGGCGATCCCGGTGCGGACCGTCGTGTAGCACTTCAGGTCGTCGGCGGGATATCCCTCGGGGACGACGCCGTCCCCGGCCGGTCCCGCGCACGCTCCCGCGGTGACCGTCAGTCCCCCGGCCTTGTAGTCGCTCTCGCTCGGCGACGTGGCGACCGAGATGATCGTGGTGATCGACTCCGAGACGCCACCGCTGCTGTCGGTCACCATCAGAGACACCGGGTGGTCGCCGGCTGCGGCGGCGATGACACCGACCACCGGTCCCGCACAGGACGTCTCGAACGTGCCGTTGCCGTTAAGGTCCCAGTGGTAGGTCGAGAGGGTGCCGGAGGGTGATGCCGGGGTCGAGCCCGACGCGTCAAGGACGGTCACCGCGCGGGTCTTCGGCTTCGGCGTGAGGACGGCGATCGTCGCCGTCGGCGCCGTACCTTGCACGGACACCTGGGCCGACGCCTCGTTCGATGCCCCGGAGAGGTCGGTGGCCACGACCCTGACCGTGTGGGTCCCGGTTTCGTCGAAGGAGCTGGTCAGCGTGAGGCCGTTCTCGCCGACAGGATTGTCGTCGACGTACCAGGCGAGCGCCACCGAGTCGTCGGGGTCGGGGTCGTCGACATCGGCGGTGAACGTGACCGGTTCGCCGGGGGAGGCCTGCTGCTTGTCGGCGGTAAGGGTCACCGTGGGTGGCTGGTTGGGCTGCGCCGTCTGGACCTGCACCGTCGTGGAGGCAGTGCCGGAGTCGAACCCGTCGTCGACGGTGACGGTGACGGTGTGCTGGCCCTCGGCCTGGAACGCCCACTGCAGCGTGGGGCTGTCGTCAAACTGTACGTCCTGCCCGTCCACGTTCCAGACGATCGACGGGTTCCCGCCGGCGCTGCTGGAGGCAGTGAACGTGACCGTCTCGCCGGGGGCGGCGACCTCCTTGTCCGCGGTGAGGGTGACGTCCAGCGCCGCGGAGGCCGGTCCGGGGACGAGCAGGGTGCTGAGGACCATGACCGCGACTGCCACGAGCCGCCAAGCCCGGCGCCGGCGTGCGGAGAGGACCCGGACAGATCTCACAGCAGCGCCCACGAGACATCGCCCTTCAGGGGGGAACCGTGTACGGACGGTAAGCCGGGGGATTCCCGCCGGTCGATAGCCCGAGTGGGGAGGGATGCTGGTCCGATCGGGCCATTTCGCCGAGCGGGCTACCGTGGCGCGATGCGGATGTCGGCGTACCGACGGACCTGGCCGGTGGCGGTTCTCGTCCTGCTCGCCGGTTGTACGTCGGACCCGGCGCCGACGGCCGAGCCCGACGAGCCCGACGAGCCGACGGCATCGAGCAGCGCACCTGCCGAGACGTCGGCATCGAGCGAGACGCCCGGGGAGACCGCGGGGCCGGAGGAGCCCGCCGAGCCGGAGGACACGCTGCCGCCGGTCTCGAGCCCGGCCTCCTTGCCGGCCCTGATGAACGAGGACTTCCGGGGCAGCCGGATCCGCCAGGTCCGGGTCGAGTCGCGGACCGACGCTTACACCCGGTCGCAGGTGACCTACCGCAGTGGCGACGTCACCGTCTCCGCCGTCCTGCTGCGGCCCCGTGGTGCGGGGCCGTTCCCCGGGATCGTGCTCAACCACGGCTACATCGACCCGTCGTACTACGTCACCGGGCAGGGGCTGGCCCGCGAGCAGGACTGGTTGGCGCGGGCCGGCTTCGCGGTCCTGCACACGGACTATCGCGGTCATGCTGCGTCCGACCCGGTGACCGACCTCGACCGGGAGACCCGGCTCGGCTACACCAGGGACGCGATCAACGCCGTGCTCGCGCTGGAACGCGAGGCCTACGTCAACCCGAACCGGATGGCGATGCTCGGGCGCTCCATGGGTGGCGGCGTCACCATGAACGCGCTGGTCGCGCGGCCCGGCCTGGTCGACGCGGCCGTGATCTACGCGTCGGTGAGCTCGCGCTACCTCGACAACCTGCGGCACTTCACGGTGCCCAACCGGCCCGAGGCGGTCGACGCCCTCTTCCGCCGCTTCGGCACGCCGCAGGAGCGCCCGCGGGTCTACCGGGAGCTGTCGGCGCGGACGTACTTCGACCGGATCACGGAGCCGGTGCTCGCGCACCACGGGCTCGTCGACGGCACCTGCCCGCTGCCGTGGGCACGGGAGACGCAACGGCTGATGGCCGCGGCCGGTGTCGACAGCCGGCTCGAGCTCTACCCGGGCGAGGACCACGCCTTCTACGCCCGGTGGGAGGACTCGATCCGGCAGACCGTCGCCTTCCTCCGCGCGGAGTTCCGCCGGTAGCCATTTCGCCCCCTTGTCGTGCGGGCTACCGTGACGGTGATCACCAGACGGGACCAGCCATGACCAAGGTGCACGGCGAGCTGCAGGCGCGGAGGCAGGACGCCGTGCGCGCCTGGACGTCCTTCGTCGAGCTCGGGGACGAGGCGGCGCCGCTGGTCCGCCCCGAGATCCTGCGCAGCTGGGAGCTGTCCAACGCGGCGATCACGCCCGACGTGAACGAGGCCCCCCTGGACGACGAGTCCGACACCTCCGCCTACTGGGACGGCTCGCCGCTCCAGCAGGGCGTTCAGCGGGTCGAGTCCGAGCTCCGTCGTACGGCGGAGGACGGCGACCTGGTGATCGCGGTGACCGACGCGCAGACCCGGATCCTGTGGACGTACGGCGGCCGGGTGATGCGGCGCAAGGCGGAGAGCGTCAACTTCGTGGCGGCCGGCCGCTGGGACGAGGCGAGCGTCGGCACCAACGCGCTGGCGATCGCTGCCCGCACCGGTGAGCCGTCGATGGTCTTCAGCGCCGAGCACTACGCGTCGATGGTCCACAACTGGGTCTGCTGGGCGGCGCCGCTGCACGACCCGGTGACGGGGGAGCAGATCGGGGTCATCGACCTCTCCACGACGTGGGACCGCACCCACCCGATCGGGCTCGCGACCGCCCGGGTGATGGCCCGGCTGATCGAGACTGCCATGCCCGCGGGTCACTGGGACCACGCCACCGGGCGGCGGACGCACGACGACGAGGGCCTGGCGCTGTCGGTGCTCGGCACCGCCGAGGCCTGGCTCGACGGCGAACGCCTCCTGCTCAACCGCCGTCAGACCGAGATCCTCACGCTGCTCGCGGTGCACCCGCAGGGATTGTCGCTCGAGCAGCTGCACGCGCTCGTGTACGGCGACCAGTCGGTCACCCTGTCGACGCTGAAGGCCGAGGTGTCCCACCTCCGGTCGGCGCTCGGGGGTCAGCTGGCGTCCCGGCCCTACCGGCTCACGCTCCCGGTCAACACCGACGTCGACGACGTCCTGGCGCTCCTCGCGCGCGGCGAGGTGCGGGCGGCTGTGGCGGCGTACGGCGGCGACCTGCTGCCCGGCACCAACGCGCCGGCCCTGGTCGAGCTGGCCGAGTACCTCGCCGTCAGCGTCCGCGAGGCCCTCCTCACCCACCCCGACCCCACCGCGGTGCTCCGCTACAGCGAGCTGGCGCCGTACGACTCCCAGGTGATCGAGGCCTGCCTGGCCAGCCTGGTCGGCCGCGAGCACCCCGCCGTCGCCCTCCTCAAGGGCCGCCTCGCCGTCGCCCGCCGCTGACCCGCCCCCACGAGGTGGCAGAAACTCCCCGTCGAAGTGGCAGTTTCTCCGGTCCGAAGTGGCAGTTTCTCGGGACCGGGTTTCCGGAGAACTTGCCACCTCGAGGCGGAGAACTTGCCACTTCGTGAGGGACGGGGCCGTGACCAACCACTTCCCAACCCTGGGGTCCTAACGTGACGGGCATCACAGACTGTGTACGCCGTCCGCCCCACGCCCCAGGAGTCTCCATGACCCGGATCAACCTCACCGTCGACGGAGCCTCGGTCTCCGACGACGTCGAGCCGCGCATGCTGCTCGTGCAGTACCTGCGCGAGAAGCTCGGCAAGACCGGCACCGTCATCGGGTGCGACACCAGCAACTGCGGGGCGTGCACGGTCCACCTGGACGGCACCAGCGTGAAGTCCTGCAACGTGCTCGCAGTCCAGGCCGACGGCGCCGAGGTGACGACCATCGAGGGGCTCGCCCAGGACGGCGAGCTGCACCAGGTCCAGGAGTCGTTTCGCGAGTGCCACGGCCTCCAGTGCGGTTTCTGCACGCCGGGGATGATCATGCAGAGCGTCGACCTGCTCAAGGAGAACCCGAACCCCTCCGAGCAGGAGATCCGGCTCGGCCTCGAGGGCAACCTCTGCCGGTGCACCGGCTACCACAACATCGTGAAGGCCGTGCAGCATGCGGCAGCCCAGGGATCGGGGGCGACGTCGTGACTGCCACCCAGGACGCCCCGCAGCTCGAGATCGGCCGGGACCGGCGTCGCAAGGAGGACCAGCGGCTGATCACCGGACGCACCCGCTGGACCGACAACATGCAGCTGCCGGGCATGCTGCACCTGGCCATGGTGCGCAGCCCGTTCGCCCACGCGAACATCACCAGCATCGACACCTCGGCCGCGGCTGCCGCGCCCAACGTGGTCGCCGTCCTCACTGGCGCCGACCTCGGCGAGGGCCAGGGCGTCTGCATCAACGCCTGGGCGATCACCACCGATCAGGTCACCCCCACCCACGTCCCGATGCCGGCCGACCGGGTGACGTTTGCGGGCGAGACTGTGGCCGTGATCGTGGCCCGGAGCGCCGCCGAGGCCCGCGACGCCGCCGAGCTCGTCGACGTGGAGTACGACGAGCTGCCGGCCGCGATCGATCTCAAGGAGGCCGCCGAGGACAAGG
>JBKJUE010000035.1:0-55196 GCA_046590395.1 Nocardioides sp. | reverse complement strand
CCAGATGCTCCAGGACCTGGGCCGCGAGCCCACCCCGGAGGAGCTCGCCAAGGAGCTCGACATGACCCCCGAGAAGGTCATCGAGGTCCAGAAGTACGGCCGCGAGCCCATCTCGCTCCACACCCCGCTCGGTGAGGACGGTGACTCCGAGTTCGGCGACCTGATCGAGGACTCCGAGGCGATCGTCCCGGCCGACGCCGTGTCGTTCACCCTGCTCCAGGAGCAGCTCCACGCCGTCCTCGACACGCTCTCCGAGCGTGAGGCGGGCGTGGTCTCGATGCGGTTCGGCCTCACCGACGGCCAGCCCAAGACCCTCGACGAGATCGGCAAGGTCTACGGAGTGACCCGCGAGCGGATCCGTCAGATCGAGTCCAAGACGATGTCGAAGCTGCGGCACCCCAGCCGCTCGCAGGTCCTGCGCGACTACCTGGACTAGAACCCACTAGCCTCCTGACCTGTTTACGCAGGTCAGGGCCTAGATCGCGTTCTGCGACACGCCTTGGCTTCAGGCACAACGCTCTTGGCTGCGTTGCGATTGATTGGGTTGCCCGGTCAGCAGGAAGGGCTCCCCAAGATCTGCGGAACCGTCAGCAACTGGCCTCGTAGTACCACCACCTGAACACATCGCCGTAGCGTGCTGGGCAGGCGTGACTCGGGCCACAGACCCCCACCCGGGAACTGCGACGGTGGCTTCGATTCGGGAGTAGCAACACCCTTGAGAGGGGTCTGGTATCGATTTCAGTTATCGTCTACAGTCCGGGCTGTGGGGACCATCGGCGACGTTGCTAAGCGAGCTGGTGTGTCCACGACCACGGTGTCTCGGCACCTCGCTGGTCAACGCGTACGACGTGCCGCCGAGATTCAGGATGCGATCGAGGCACTGGACTTTCGGGCCAGTCACACCGCTCGTAGTCTCAAGTCGGGGGTGAATCGAACCATTGGCTTGGTCGTGCCCGATGTCTCCAACCCCTTCTTCGCCGCCGTCGCAAAGGGTGTCGAGTCGGTCTCGCGGCAGTTGGAACTGAAGGTTTTCCTCAGCAACACCGACGAGAGTGTCGAGCTCGAACGTGATGTCTTGCAGGGACTGATCGGGCGCGTCGACGGAGTGATCCTGGCGCCCGCTAGGGAGCGTTCGGACAACACGGCCGGTCTGCGTAGTGCGGGCGTGCCCGTCGTACTGCTCGACCGCAGGCTTGCCGACGCCACGGATCTGGACTCGGTTCTGGTCGATTCTCATGGCGGCGCGTGCAGCGCCGTCGAACACCTGCTCAGCCTCGGGCATCGGCGAATCGGGCTGGTGAGCGGGCCGCTCGACACCACCCCTGGACGAGAGCGGTACGACGGGTACGTCGCCGCGCTGGAGACGGCCGGGATCGGCGTGGACCCGGCGTTGGTCCAGGCAGGAGATTTCAAAGTAGACAGCGGATATCAGGCGACGCTGCGACTCCTGGGCTCGCCGTCGAACGTGACCGCCATCTTCTCCGCCAACAACCTGATGTCCATCGGTGTGCTGCGAGCACTCCACCACATCGGAGTGCGGGTTCCCGAAGAGGTGTCAGTGATCGGGTTCGACGACCTGGAGCTGGCTGAGCTGTTGAGGCCACCCCTGTCAGTCATCTCCCGGCCAGCAGTCGAACAAGGTGTGCTCGCGATGCGCTTGCTACGCAACCGCATCGAGGAGAAGGGGCCCCGACTGGCACAGAAAATTGTTCTAGACACCCACCTGCTGGCCCGCGGCTCATGCGCTCCCCCGCCGGTCCAGGACCATCGCAACTCAGACAGCGGGTCCTCTCCCGAGGCAAACCCCGAAAGAAAGGATCCGAACGAATGAACGACATCATCGTCGGGCAGCCAGTGTTCATCTCGATCGACAACCAGCTGGCTGGCTACAACGAGAACTACGCGATTGCGCAGATGGGTGGATACGCGGGTCGGGTGGAGAAGTGCACCGCGATGCTGACGGCTGCGCGTTCTGCCGGGATCCCGGTCATCTTCCTGCAGGAACGTCACAGTCGCACCTTGGTTGACTTCGGCCGTGAGCTCGATGGACAGGAGGAAGTTCACTGCGTCGAGGATGACGCAGACACCGAGCTCGTGCCGGCTCTCTCGCCGCTGCCTGACGAGTATCACGTCATCAAGCGACGCTACTCGGCCTTCTTCGGGACTGATCTGGAGATCCTGCTGAAGGGCCTCAACGCCACGACGTTGGTCCTGTGTGGAGCGCTCACCGACGTCTGCGTTCACTACACGTTCGTCGACGCCCATCAGCACGACTACCGCGTGCGCGTCGCGGCGGACGCTGTAGGCGGCTCCTCGCAGGCAGCCCATGATGCCTCGCTCAACGCCATGGAGTACCTGCAGACAGGAGCGTTGCGATCAACTGAGGAGATCGTTGCCGCCTTCAACGCCTTTGACGGGCCTGCCCGCCCGCCAGTAGGTGGTTACCACGGCGGGGTAAGTTCCTGATGCTGTCATGACGACCCCGCCGCAGCAGTCGGCATCGCCCCTGCCAACGCCGCCAGCAACAGCGATCGTGGCGGACGTCGCAGGGCTGGATGTGACTTTCCAACGCAACGGGCGCAGCGTCCATGCGTTGCGCGGGGTGGATCTCCAGATCCGCGCTGGTGAGATCCTTGGCCTGGTCGGGGAGTCGGGGTCGGGGAAGACCGTGCTGGGCCTGTCGATGCTCGGGCTGCTGCCCAAGTCGGCCCAGATTGGCGGAACAGTGTCCGTTGACGGCGTCGACATGCTCCGGGCCGGCGACCGAGCACGCCGCACGGTGCGTCAACGCGCCCTGGGGGCGGTGTTCCAGGATCCGATGACCTCACTGGATCCGACGATGCGCATCGGACGCCAAGTGCAGGAAGTGGCCGGAAATACTCCAGAGGCGCTCCGACTGCTCGAGGCGGTGGGCATCCCGGATGCCCAACGGCGCCTGCGTGAGTTCCCCCATCAGCTCTCTGGTGGACTGCGTCAACGTGTGATGCTCGCGATCGCACTCGCCGGCGAGCCGAAGCTGGTCATCGCCGACGAGCCCACCACCGCCCTTGACGTGACCGTGCAGGCTCAGGTGCTGACGTTGTTCAAGAAGATGCGCGACGAACTCGGGTGTGCCATCTTGCTGGTGACCCACGACCTTGCTGTCGCTTCGACCGTTGCTGACCGGATCTGCGTGCTGTATGGCGGTCTCGTGGCGGAGGTCGGACAGGCCCGCGGGGTCCTCGACAGGCCCGCGCATCCCTACACCGCCGCCCTCATCGCCTCACGGATCGGGCTGTCGGCCGACCGTCGCCTGGAACTGCCGGTCATCGCTGGAGAACCGGTCGACCCTGCCAGCGAACCGATGGGGTGCAACTTCACTCCCCGGTGCCCGGCCGCGACGTCGCGTTGCGCAGAAGAGCGCCCGTTGCTCTCTGCCGCCCGCGATCACGGCGGAGTAGCCGCCTGTCACCACCAGGCCGGTTCAAAAGTGGCCCACACGTTGTCGCAGGTGGCGGCTTCATGGGACACCGCAGCGACCACATCCGGCCAGGGCGGCGTATCCGTGGAGAGCCTTAATGTGCAGTTCCCGGGACGGAACGGACTACGACGCAGCGAGGCGTTCGACGCCCTGATCGACGTTAATCTGACGGTGCAACCGGGTGAGTCGGTTGCCCTCGTTGGTGAGAGTGGCAGCGGGAAGTCGACGCTGCTTCGGACGCTGGCTGGCCTGCAGGTGCCGACGTCGGGCAACGTGCGACTCGGCGGATTCGGCCGCCGTCCACAGATGGTGTTCCAGGATGCAGGGTCTTCCTTCACGCCCTGGCTGACCGTAGGACAGCACCTCCAGGAACGAGTCGGACATCTGCCAACAGACCAGCGCCGTGAGCGCGTCACGCAAGCACTGCTGCGTCTGGGGCTACCGTCCGAAGTGGCCCACTCGCGTGCTCATCAGTTGTCAGGTGGGCAGCGCCAGCGAGCCGCCTTGGCGAGGGCAGTCATCGAGCCGCCCGATCTCCTTCTGTGCGACGAACCGATCTCGGCCCTGGACGCCTCACTCGCTGCCACCGTCTTGAACCTGCTCGGGCGCCTACGACGGGAGCTGGGATTCGCGATGGTGTTCGTGACCCATGACCTGGCGGCCGCTCGACTCATCGCCGATCGCATCCTCGTGATGAATCAAGGACGCATCGTCGAAGAGGGCTCCCCTGAGTCCATCATCAACCAGCCAGCGAACACGTACACGCAGTGTCTCGTCTCGGCCGTACCGGAGATGCCGACATGCCGTTGAAACGCATACCGACCCCCGGCTCGGCAGGAAGGTCCCCCGGGGACACGCGGGGACGCGTCCCGCGACTGAGGAACGTCGGCTATCTCGAGCGTTCCGGCATGGTGCTGCTCCTGCTGCTCCTGGCGTTGTCCTTTGCGGCCCCGTTGTTCGTCGCCGACCCCGTGATCTCGGTGGGGCCAGCCTTCCAGCCGCCGTCAGCAGAGCATCTGTTTGGTACTGACGATGTGGGCCAGGACAACTTCGCCCGGGTGATGTACGGACTGCGCACCAGCTGGCTCAGCGCAGCCGCCGTGATCGCGTCGTCCATCGCGTTCGGCGGCGCCGTCGGCCTGATCGCAGGGTCACGGGGTGGCTGGGTCGATGCGCTGCTGATGCGACTCACCGACACCTTCCTGTCCTTGCCGGGACCGGTGCTTGCCATCGCGGTGGCGGCGGCCTTGGGTGCGAGCCTGCGCAACACAGTCATCGCGGTCGCGGTGGTCTGGTGGCCGTGGTACGCACGCCTCGTCAGGGGCGAGATCCGGGCGCTGCGGGGACGACCACATGTGGACGCAGCACGGCTGAGTGGAGTCTCGCGGCGCCGGCTGTTGTTCCGTCATCTTCTTCCAGGCGCCCTCCCCCCGATCATCGTGACCGCCAGTCTCGACATCCAGATCTTGGTACTCACGCTCGCGGGCCTGTCCTTCATCGGACTGGGCGCACCGGCGCCATCGCCAGAGCTCGGTGCCATGGCCGCTCGCGGGGCGGACTATCTCTTCTCTAGCCCTTGGATACCGCTGGCGCCGGGCTGCGCCGTTTTCCTGCTTGCCGTCGCAGCGAACCTCGCTGGCGACGGAGTACGTGACCTTTTCGATCGCGATTGAAATGTCCACCCTAGGAGGATTCGTGTACCGCAATTTTCGATCACGCAGCACCCTGTTGGTCGTGTCCGCACTGTTTCTCGCCGCCTGCAGCGGAGGGGAACAGCAGCAGGATCCGGCAGCAGGCGGCGATACCGACACCCTCAAGATCGCGTTCTTCGCGGACATGGCGACAGCCGACCCTGATGTCTTCTACGACATCGAAGGATTGGCCGTCATGCACTCGGTCTACGAAGGGCTGCTGCGGTACGCCCCCGGCGGAACCGAGATCGAGGGAGACCTGGCTGAATCCTGGGAGGAGTCCGAGGATGGGCTCACCTTCACCTTCACGCTGAAGGATGACCTGACCTATGCCGATGGGACCACCCTCGACAGCGAGTCCCTCAAGGCCAGCTTCGAGCGGCGTACCGCGGTCGCGCAGGGGCCGTCGTACATGCTCGGTGGCGTCGACAGCTACGAAACACCCGACCCCCAGACCCTCATCATCAATCTCAAGGAAGCCGATGTGGCGTTCCTGCACTACCTGGCATCAGCTTGGGGGCCTAAGGCGATCAGCCCGACCGTGCTCGAGGAGAACAGCGACGACCTGGCCCAGGAGTTCCTGGAGACCAACTCCGCGGGTAGTGGGCCCTACGTGATCGAAGAGTTCAGCCGCGGGACCGGCTACACCCTGGCGCGCAATGACAACTACTGGGGAGAGGCGCCAGCGTTCGAGACCGTGGAGGTCGCCATTACCCCTGACATCTCGAGCCAGACACTGGCCCTGGAGCGCGGAGACCTCGACCTGATCCCGCACGGTTTCCCGCTGTCGAACCTGTCGAGCGTGCAGAGCAACGACGACTTGAGTGTGGAGCAGTTCTCGTCCCTGGGAACGACCTCGCTGTACCTCAACCAGAACAAGGAAGCGCTGTCCGACGTCGACACCCGGGAGGCGCTCATGCGTGCCCTCGACATCCCCACCTTGGTGGAGGAGGTGTACGGCGAAACGGCGAAGACTCCGGCCAACGCCTACCCGGAGGGAATGCTGGATCCGTCGCTGGCTGCCGTCGACTACGCAACGGGAGATTCGTCCGAGCTCGAGGGCCAAGACATCAATCTCGACATTGTGTTCACGCCTGACTCCAGCGGAGTGCAGCGTCGTCTGGCTGACCTCATGCGCCAGCGGCTGGCGGCAGTCGGCGTCGAGTCGACACCACGCCAGGCACAGCTCGCAGAGGTCTTCGGATACCGGGAAGACGTGCAGAACGCGGCCGACATCTATGTCTCCACACCCGCCCCCGACGGTGCGCACCCGGACACCTGGGGACGCATCGTCTGGTACACCGAAGGCCCGCTCAACTTCTTCAACTATACCAATCCCCAGGTCGATGCAGCACTTGACCGGGGACTGGTCGAGGTGGATGCCGACGCTGCTGAGCAGGCGTACACCGAAGCGGGGGAGTTGGCGACGGCGGACTGGTCCGTGGTGCCCATCGCCTACGTGAGCGACGTGGTTGTGGCCCGGGCCGACCTCAGTGGGATCGCTCACACCCCGGCCTACCCCTGGACCGTCGACCTCGCCGAACTCAGCCGATAGGAACCCGATGCTTCGATTCCTCATCGTCCGCGCATTCGGTGCCGTCGGAGTACTCCTGGCCCTGATCACGGTCGTGTTCATTCTGCAGACCGCAGTGCCGGGCGACCCCGTGCGGGCCAGTGTCGGCGTGAACGCCTCGGATGAGGTCGTCGAGGCTGAACGAGACCGTCTGGGATTCAACGAACCCGTACCAGTGCAGTACGTCACCTATCTCGGGCAGGCCGCCCGGGGGAACTTTGGTGAATCGCTGCGTACGGGGCGCGAAGTGCGGACCGACATCGGGTCCTTTCTCCCGGCAACGCTCGAGTTGGCAGGGTTCAGCATGCTCCTGGCTGGGCTGGGGGGCCTGCTAATCGGCACGCTCGCGGTGGTGTCGACCCGGTTGGCCTCGCCAGCGCGACTGGTGTTCGTCGGAGGGGCATCTGTGCCTTCGTTCCTGCTCGCACTGATTCTGATCTACGTCTTCTACTTCGAACTGTCCTGGCTGCCCCTGTCGGGCCGAACCAGCGTCGCGGACGCGCCGGTGGGTCCCACCGGTCTGCTCGTGCTGGACTCGGTGCTGCACGGGCGGCCGGACGTGTTCGTCGACGCGGTGCGGCACCTGATCCTCCCAGGAATGGCGTTGGCGGTCGTACCTGCGGTGGCGATAGGACGAGTACTGCGCTCGTCGTTGATCGAGGTCTACCGCGCCGACTACATCCGGACTCTCCATGCCAAGGGTCTGGCCCCAACGACCGTGCTGTTCCGTCACGCGTTACGCAACGCACTCTCGGCACCTCTGACCATGGCAGGTCTCCAGATGGGGCTGCTCCTGGGCGGCGTGGTGATCGTGGAAGCAATCTTCGCCTGGCCGGGCATCGGCCTGTACCTCAACCAGTCCATCGCCTTCGGCGACCTGCGCGCCATCGCCGGCGTCACGCTGGTCGTCGGCGCCGGTTATGTACTAGTCAACACGCTTGTCGACCTGGCTCAGGCCGCAGCCGATCCCCGCATTCGACTCTAGGAGCTTGCCCATGACCGAGACCCGCCGCCGCGTCCTGCTTGCCGGAGAGACCTGGCTGACGTACGGGATCCACCAGAAGGGGTTCTCCGCCTACACCACCGGCGGGTACGAGGTGGGAAGCGACGAGTTTGTCGATGCCCTGACGTCTCGGGGGTGGGAGGTCGACCACATCCCTAATCACCTAGCAACCGCGGACTTCCCATCGACCAAGGAAGCCCTGGACGACTACGACGTGGTAATCCTCAGTGACATTGGAGCAGACACGCTGTTGCTCCACCCCCACACGTTCGTGGACGGTCAACGCACACCCAACCGCCTGGCTGTTATCGATGAGTGGGTCCGGTCGGGGGGTGGATTCCTGATGATCGGCGGATACATGTCCTTCGCAGGGTTCGAAAGCAAGGGCCGCTACCACGCCACCCCGGTCGAGGAGTGTCTGCCAGTGCACATCAGGGGCTACGACGACCGGGCGGAGCGACCGGAGGGAGTGAACCCCAGCGTCGAGACACCCGAGCACCCGGTGCTGAGCGGTTTGACCGGACCCTGGCCGTACTTCCTCGGCTACAACCGGTTCACTTCCAAGCCACAAGGCCAGGTCCTCCTGGCGGTGGAGGAAGATCCTTTCCTGGTCGTGGGGGAGCGAGACCGCGGCAGGTCGGCTGCCTTTGCCTCTGACTGCTCGCCTCATTGGGGTAGCCCTGAGTTCATGGCTTGGGAAGGTTACGAAGTCTTCTGGGACCAGTTGTTGGGCTGGCTCGCCGGGCATCTCGACTGATGCCGATAACGACACCGCGAACCAGCACCACCCCTTGGCACCCGATGGAGTGGTCGCAATGAGCCGTGTTCCACGCATCGTGGTCGTTGGCTCGACGATGATGGACCTGGTCGCCTATGCACCTGTCGTGCCCGCTGCTGGACAAACGCTCCGCGGCACCGAGTTCCACATGGGCTTCGGTGGCAAAGGAGCGAACCAGGCAGTGATGGCAGCCGCACTGGGAGCCGAAGTCATCTTCGTCAACCGGGTGGGCGACGACTTCTTTGGCGAGATCACCCGCAAGCATCTGACGGAGAAGGGGCTGGCGCTGCGCTTCGGTGATCCGATTCCCGACGTTTCGACGGGCGTAGCCCCGATCTGGGTGGAGCCGTCAGGTGCGAACCGCATCATCATCGTGCCGGGTGCCAATGATTGCGTCACCCCTGAGGTTGTCCGATCGGAACTGGCGGACATCGACTATGCAGATTGCGTCGTATGTCAGCTCGAGGTCCCCCAAGATGCGATCGCGGAGGCCTTTCGTTGTGGACGGCGGTGGGGAGCCGTCAACATCCTCAACCCTGCTCCGGCGTCGGCCATTCAGGACGATGTGCTGGCGCTGACGGACTGGCTCGTGCCGAACGAAACCGAGTTCGAGCGGCTCTTCGACGCGCCACCGACCGATGCTGAGATCGTGCGCGCATCCACCGGCTTCCGTGGTCGGCTTCTCGTGACCCTGGGTGAGTCGGGCGCGGCTTTCTCGGACGAGGGCGGCGCGCGGCATGTCGCCGCCCATCCCGTCGCCAGCTGCGACACAACGGGAGCCGGGGATGCGTTCCTGGGCGGCTTCGCCTACGCCCTCGGCTCTGGGATGGATCCGGCGCACGCCATCAAGGTCGCAGCTACCTGTGGCTCCCTGAGCACCCAGCGGGCTGGCACTCAAGCTTCATTCCCCAGCGCCGAAGAAGTGTGGCCCATCGTGGGCTTTAAACCTGGTTCTCGTTGAGCGCCGATCGGTCGCCTGGAGAACGACGAGGGTGAGTGGAGGGCGGGACCCGATACATGTCCCAGGTCAGTCCGGGATAGTGCAGTGCACAACGCTCGCATCGGCTGGGCAGTTACGGCGCAAACGCACAGCGTTCAGCGGTTCCTAGTGCGCGACTACCTGGACTGATCCTCAGCGACCCTCGTTGTCGATGATCTGCGCCTGCACGTGACACGTGCCGTGGTTGACCCCGGCAAGGCCAGGAACGCCGACGATGAAGACCAGCAGCGTCATCATCACCGGATCGCCAGGTGCGGTCTTCAGATACTGGATGGTGAATCTCTCCCCGGATGCCGTTGCCTCGAGTTGGGTCTGAAAGTCGTTCTGGTCAGGCACGTTGATGTACGTCGGGTTGGTTTCGCCCTGGTCGATGAACAGGTCGCCGGGGCCCTGAAGGGTCAGGTAGAGAGTGCCGTTGTTCTCTGCTGGGAAGTCGGGGCATCGGTAGTCGCCCTGCATGTCATAGACGGCAAGAGCAGCGACCCCCACTTCGAGTGCAGGGATGACGGTGTTTTCGTAGCCCACCCGGACCTGGCTTGCGTCTCCGAGCAGGCCGACTCTTACATCGCCTGCTAACGCGAAGTCAGTGGAGTCCTTGCCGTCGAGCAGGTCGGCGTTCGGGACCTTCGTCAGGGTTCCCTCCTTGATGTCCTGTCCTGACAGGGATTCGTTGACGACGTCCTCGCTCTTCACCGCGCCGCCGTTCTTCAGGTCAACGCTCTTGATTGACTCATCGACCACGTCGGTGCTGTCGATGGTTGCGGCGGCGTACGCCGTGCCGCTCATCGCGAGGAACAGTGCGAGGTAGGCGACGACGGTCGCATGACTGGGGAGATGCGGCGAAAGCTTGAACATGATGCCCCTTCGGTTGGTGGCCGACACCGACGCTCGGCTGTGTCGTGGCGCTACCTCGAAGGTCTACCGAGGCGTCAGATACGTCAAGGCGGACAGCCGAAGTCGTTCACCTCCTGGGTGGCCAGCTGTTGACCTGAGCCCGGGGCAGGTCAGCCCATGGCCACCAGCACGACCGCTACGGCACACAGGCCCAGGCCCATCGCCTGGGTCTTGTGCACGTGCTCGCGGAGCACGGTGGCCGCCAGCAGGATCGTGAACGCGGGGTAGAGCGAGGTCAGGACCGCCGCCACCGTCAGGGACCCGCCCTGGGTGGCCACCATGAACAGGCCCGTTGCCAGCGCGCCCAGGGCGCCACTGGCGACGCCGAGGAGGGCCGCGCGTTCGCGGGGCACCCACTGCTGCCGCAGGACGAGCGCGATCAGGATGATTGCGCCGGCCGCGACGAGCTGGTTGATCGCCAGCGGGAGGAAGCCTGCCTCCTCAGGGATCTGGGCGAGGGCGGCGAACAGGCTGCCGAACCCCAGGCCGGCCAGGACCCCGTCGAGCACGCCGGACCTGCTCGGTGCGGCGCCGGTGACGTCCTCGGCGACCGGTTCTCGGGAAACCAGCCAGATGCCGGGGAGGGCGGCGAGGATCCCGACCCAGACGAGGAGGGGAGGCCGCTCGCCGGTGGCCAGGCCGACCACGACGGGCACGAGGACGGCCCCCACGCCCGAGATCGGGGCGACGACGCCCATCCGCCCCGACGAGAGGCCGCGGTAGAGGAACGCCGTACCGAACCCGTTGCCGACGCCGCCCGCCACGCACCACCACAGGTCGGCGCTGGTGGGGGAGCCGTCGGTGACGAGGCTGAGCAGGAGGACGAGCGTCGCCCCGCCCAGCTGGGCGACGAGCGCGACGGCCCACGGGCTGGCGCGCTTGGAGGTGACCCCGCCGACGAAGTCAGCGAGGCCGTAGGACGCCGCGGCCAACAGCGAGAGCAGAATCGCCACGGTCAGGTGACGGCCACGCCGACGGCCCAGGTGGTCGCGGCCAGCAGTCCGGCCGCCATCTCGATCAGGATGCTCAGGCCAACCGCGCGCAGCGACGCCTTGGTGGACGGCCAGGCAGCTGCGGCCCCCAGGCGGGTGCGCTCCGCGAGGTAGACGCCGAGCACGAACCCCACGAACAGCCCGACCACGGGGATCACGAAGAAGCCCACGACACCCAGGGCCACGCCCGTCCACTGCGTCGACGACGGGATGCCGATGTCCTTCAGGCGGCGCCCGGGGACGACGTACTTCACGACCGCGCCGGTCACCACCAGCGCCGTGACGACCCCGAAGACGACCCAGGCCGTCGATCCGCCGAGATCGGCAGCCCACACCAACACGGCGACCACGATCAGCAGGCCACCCGGCAGGATCGGGACGAGGATGCCGAGCAGGCCGACGGCGATGGCCAGGGCCACGACCACTTCCGTGAAGCTCATGCGGCCGACCCTCCCACACGGTGCCGAACGCTCTGCCGGGAGATGACGGACCCTGAAATGACCGACGGCCCCGGACCAGTGGTCCGGGGCCGTCCGAAGGTCTGGGTCAGTGCTCTCCCTGCGGGGCGGAGCTGGGCTTGTCGGCGAGCTTGTGGGTCTCGTCCACGAGGTTCACGGCGACCTCACGGAGCTTGTCTCCGTGTTCGCGCGCG
This sequence comes from Nocardioides sp., assembly GCA_046590395.1. Lineage (GTDB taxonomy): Bacteria > Actinomycetota > Actinomycetes > Propionibacteriales > Nocardioidaceae > Nocardioides. Next base: position 43,153 of record JBKJUE010000035.1, on the reverse strand, counting down.
TGGTGAGCGCAGAAGAGAAGCTCGCCACCAGTCTGGAGCTCAACGCGAAGGTAGGCCTGCGCACCGCATCGGTCACAGCGGTCCGCGGCGCTCAGCGCGGGAGCAGCGGGGGCAACGGCAGTTGTCACTTCGGCCTCATTTCTCTTCATCGGTGTCTGGTCCAACGTAGCGACGGGTTCCAAGATTCCCCCGACGCCGTGTCGTGCCGGACACGTCATCCAATCACGTAGTCCCTACCCCCGAATCGCGACTTCCATGCCTCGGAACCCACACTGGGGAAAACGACTAGACCTGCAGAGTGTGACGCGATTGCGGGGCTCCGCGTTGCGTAACGGCCGAACCAGAGGTCCGATCGTGTCCACATCGTGATGTGACCCGCGGGTACTGCTCTTCGGTGCTGCTGTTCTGCTGTTCGACCACCGTAGACCCGGCCCGGGCCGGCACCCGGCAGGCGAGCCTGCATCGGCGTACGGCGTGTCGCAGGTAGATTCGGAGCAGCACCCCGGACCGGATTGCGGTCCCGCCCAGCCGACCAGGAGCTCCACGATCGACAACACGTACAACGCAGCTCACCTCCTCGTCCTCGAGGGGCTCGACGCGGTGCGCAAGCGTCCCGGGATGTACATCGGCTCGACCGACACCCGCGGGCTCATGCACTGCCTGTGGGAGATCATCGACAACGGTGTCGACGAGGCCCTCGCCGGCTCCGCGCACCGCGTGGAGGTCACGCTCCACCCCGACGACTCGGTCGAGGTCCACGACGACGGCCGCGGCATCCCCACCGACAAGGAGCCCAAGACGGGGCTGCCCGGTGTCGAGGTCGTCGCGACCAAGCTGCACGCGGGCGGCAAGTTCGGCGGCGGTTCCTACGTCGCCACCGGTGGCCTGCACGGCGTCGGCCTGTCCGTCGTCAACGCGCTGTCGGCGCGGATGGACATCGACGTCGACCGGTCGCCGAGCCAGCAGGGGATCAGCTTCCACCGCGGCGTCCCCGGCGTGTTCGCGACCGACGGCCCGACGGCGGCTTTCACGCCCAAGTCCGGGCTGACCCGCAAGGGCAAGCGCGTCGCCAAGGGCAAGACCGGCACCCGGGTCCGGTTCTGGCCGGACCGCCAGGTCTTCACCAAGGACGCCCGCTTCGAGTTCGAGGGACTGCTCGGCCGCGCCCGCCAGACGTCCTTCATCGTCCCGGGCCTCGAGCTGGTCATCCGTGACCTGCGGGGCGACAACCCCGTCGAGGAGAAGTTCCGCCACGACGGCGGCATCGCCGAGTTCGTCGAGTTCCTGGCGCACGACGAGCCGGTCACCGACGTCCTGCGGCTGCAGGGCATGGACACCTTCACCGAGACGGTGCCACTGCTCGACGACAAGGGGCACCTCACTCCGCAGGAGGTGGAGCGCGAGCTGACCGTCGACATCGCGGCCCGGTGGGGCACCGGCTACGACACCGAGCTCCGCTCCTACGTCAACGTGATCGCGACGCCCAAGGGCGGCACGCACCTCAGCGGATTCGAGCAGGGGATCACCAAGACCTTCAACGACGTGATGCGCTCCGCGAAGGCGCTCAAGGTCAACGACGCCGACGTCGTCAAGGACGACGTGCTCGAGGGGCTCACCGCCGTGGTGACGGTCCGGCTGGCCGAGCCGCAGTTCGAGGGCCAGACCAAGGAGATCCTCGGTACGCCGGCCGCGCGTGCCGTCGTACGCAAGGTGGTGTCGGCGGAGCTCAAGAAGTTCCTGACCTCCTCCAAGCGGGCCGAGAAGGCGCAGGCCAAGCTGGTCATGGAGAAGGTCGTCGGCGCCTCCAAGACCCGGATCGCCGCCCGCCAGCACAAGGAGACCCAGCGTCGGAAGAACGCGCTGGAGTCGTCGGCGCTGCCCTCGAAGCTGGCCGACTGCCGGGCCAACGACAACGAGCGCACCGAGCTGTTCATCGTCGAGGGTGACTCGGCGCTCGGCACCGCCAAGCTGGCCCGTGACTCGGAGTTCCAGGCTCTGCTGCCGATCCGCGGCAAGATCCTGAACGTCCAGAAGGCGTCGGTCGGCGACATGCTCAAGAACACCGAGTGCGCCTCGATCATCCAGGTCGTCGGCGCGGGTTCCGGGCGGACCTTCGACATCGAGTCCACGCGCTACGGCCGGATCATCTTCATGGCCGACGCCGATTCCGACGGCGCCCACATCCGGTGCCTGCTGGCCACGCTGTTCTTCAAGTACATGCCCGACCTGATCTCGCAGGGCCGGGTGTTCTCCGCGGTGCCGCCCCTGCACCGGATCGAGCTGTCCAACCCCAAGAAGGGCATGGACAAGTACGTCTACACCTATTCCGACGACGAGCTGCAGCGGAAGCTGGCCGAGCTGACGAAGAAGGGCGTCCGGTGGAAGGACCCGGTGCAGCGCTACAAGGGACTCGGGGAGATGGATGCCGACCAGCTGGCCGAGACGACCATGGACCCGCGCCAGCGGACGCTGCGCCGGATCACCGTCGACGACGCCGACGAGGCGGCCCGGGTGTTCGAGCTCCTGATGGGCTCTGACGTGGCGCCGCGCAAGGAGTTCATCGTCCAGGGTGCCTACGAGGTCGACGTGGAGGCGCTCGATGCCTGAGCTGAGCACCGACAATGCCCACGCCAACCTCTCGCTGCTCGCAGGCGTCCTGAGCGTGACGAGCGGAGTCCTCCTGCTCGGCTCCCTGATCACCTACGCCACTGGCGAGCCGACCCGTCGTGGTGGGCACACCCACACCGACGCCGCGCTGGTGCTGCTGTTCCTCGGCATCGCGTTGGCCGTCGCATCCCTGATCGTGTTCGCGGAGCGCAAGTCCCGCCGCGCCTCCGGCACCACCTCGTAGCCACGGGTAGCTCGGCGGAGCAGCCGAGCACTCCCACGCAGACCAATCCGGCGCTCGGGTGGTGTCGAGGCACACGTAGGCACTGGCAACGATGCCGGGCCAACGAAGGGATCTATCTATGCAGCACCGCAAGCTCTATGCCTCTCTCGGGGGCATGCTCATGGCCGCGTCCATGGGTGTCGCCGGTATCGCTTCCACGGGCGCCGTGGCGTCCACGGCCTCTGCCAACGCTCCCGCAGCTTCTCTCAAGGCCAACCTTCTCCCCTTGAACAACTCCGGCGGCCACGGTCGTGCGAACGTCGACGTCGTTGGCAACCGCGCGCACGTGGAGATCGACGTCTTCCGCCTGGCCAAGAACCTTCCGCACGTCCAGCACATCCACTTCTCGAAGTTGGCCCGTAACGAGTGCCCCAACGCGGCCGACGCGGGCCAAGACCACCAGCTCAGCACGACCGACGGTGCCCCGGCCTACGGCCGGATCCGCCAGTCCCTGACGACCAAGGGCGACACCAGCGCCAAGAGCGCGCTGGCGGTCAACCGCTTCCCCACCACCCCCAAGGGGACCGAGCGCTACGATCGTCGCATCACCTTCGCGAGCAGCAAGGTCGCCAAGGCCATCCGCAACGGCAAGGGCGTCATCGTCATCCACGGTGTCGACTACAACGGCAACGGCGAGTACGACTTCAGCTCGGGTCGCAGCGAGCTCGACCCGTCGCTCCCGGCCGAGGCGACTGACCCCGCGATCTGCGGCGTTCTTCGCTGACTAACGCCATGACCGGCGCACCGCCGGTCCCCTCGTAGCCGCCGCCCGGTCCGTCAAGGACTGGGCGGCGCAGTGCCGTCGGGTCGCTGCGGACGGAGGAAGGCGTCATTCCTGAAAGTCGGGTGGCGACCGGGATCAGCCGTCAGCGGCGGAGCATCTTCACGCCCAGCCACACGACCAGGGGAAACCCCACCAGCAACAGGATCAGCAGCTCGACGCTCATGGGGACATCCCACCACACGACGGGGGAGCGTGACCGCAGGCCGCGACCGGAGAAGTTGCCACTTCGGACCGGAGAAACTGCCACTTCGCGGGGAGTCCCTGCCACGTCGTGGGTCAGACGAGCTGGTCGATGAGGCCGGTGTCGACGTCGTAGAGGAAACCGCCGACGTGGACGGAGTCGGGGATGAGGGGGTGGGACTGCACCTTGCGGACGTCCTCCTCGAGGGACGCGCGCTGGTCGTCGATGACGTGGAACTGCTGCCAGGAGGCGTCCTGGCCGGCGGACTCGCCGACCTTCTCGCGCAGCTCCTGCTCGGTGTTCTGGGTCATCGCGCAGCGGGTGTGGGGGACGACCAGGACCCGATTGACGCCGAGCAGGTGCACGCCCAGCACGAGCGCCTCGAGCGCCGCGGTGGTGACCCGGCCGCCGGGGTTGCGGAAGATCTTGGCGTCACCGTGCTGGAGCCCGAGCATCCGCAGCGGATCGATCCGGGAGTCCATGCAGGTCACGATCGCCACACCGGCGTGCGCCTTGCCGTCGAAACCGGAGGAGTCGAAGTCCGCCGCGAACTCCCGGTTGGCTGTCATCAGGTCGTCGAAGTCACCCACAGGGAAACCGTATCGGAGCCAGTAGTGTCCTCGCGTGCGCCTGTCGAGACGTGGACTGCTGGTCGCCGGCGCCGGGGTCGCGGCGGCCGGAGTCGGCGGCACCCTCGTGGAGTACGACCGGCTCCCCGGGCGGTCCGACGCGCACGCGCTGCTCGGCCTGAACGGGGAGCCCGGCGTGGTCCCTGACGTCGAGCCGGGTCGTCGGGTCATGGGCACGCTCCGGTCCGGGCTGGTGGAGCCGGACCCGGGGTACCGCATCAGCTACCCACCCGGCGTCGAGCCGGGCGAGTCCCTGCCGGTCCTGATCGCGCTGCACGGTGCCGGCGGCACCGCGGGCTCGTGGTGCGACGAGCTCGGCCTCGACCGCTTCCTCGCGGCATCGGGGCACCGGGTGGCGGTAGCCGCGGTCGACGGAGGCGCGACGTCGTTCTGGCACGAGCGGTCGGACGGCCAGGACGCTGGCCGGATGCTGCTCGAGGAGTTCCAGCCGCTGCTCGGCGAGCAGGGTCTCGACCTGTCCCGGCTCGCGCTGCTCGGGTGGTCGATGGGCGGCCTCGGAGCGCTGATGCACGGTGCGCGCCTCGCCGAGGACGGTGCGGCCCCGCCCGTGCTCGCCGTCAGCCCCGCGCTCTGGCCGGCGTACGACCAGGCGATGTCGGAGGCCTTCGACTCCGAGAAGCAGTACGACGACTGCATGGCGCTGGTTCGTCGGGGGCTGGCGCTGGAGGCGCGGGTCGACTGCGGCACGGGGGATCCGTTCTACCGCGACGTTCGCGAGGTGCTGGGTGACGCCGACGTCGAGCGGCACTGGGAGCCCGGGGCGCACGACCCGGCGTACTGGACCCGCGTCCTGCCCGAGCAGCTGGACTGGCTGGCCGAGCGGCTCTCAACCGCCTGAGCGGAGCAGGTGCCCGGCGCCGACGGCGCGGGTGTCGGCGGTGCGGAACAGCCACAACGCCAGCCCGCCACCGACGACGGCACAGATCGCCGCCCCCGTGAACACCGTCTGCTCCTGGGCGATGCCGGCCACGCGCAGCAGGTCGGTGAACTCCGCGCACCGGCTCTTGCCCTCGCAGACGTCGCGCACGTTGGGCAGGTCGGCCTGCTCGGCGTAGTAGCGGCGGAGCCCGATCGTCGTCAGCGCGGAGATGCCGACGAGCATGCCGACCATCCGGGCCACCACCACCATGGCGCTGGCCAGGCCGTGCACGTCGTCATCAGTGCTGGCGAGCACCGCCGCGTTGACCGGCGCGAGCGCCAGCCCGAACCCGAACCCGCCGAGCAGCAGGGGGATGTTGGACGTCGCGTCCTCCAGGCTGGTCACGCCCCAGCGCGACATCAGCAGGAACGCGACCGCGGCACAGGCCATCCCTACCGCGGTGACCACGCCGGCCGGCAGCGTCCGGGTCAGGTAGCCGCCGAGCACCGCACCGACCGGCAGGGCCACGAGGAACCGGACCAGCACGAGCGCCGCCATCAGCTGGGAGTCGCCGTAGATGGTGGTCCGGGCGAAGATCGGGATGTCGATCAGGGCCGCGATCAGGGCCGCGCCGACGAAGAAGCTCACGGCGAGCGAGCCCCAGGCCGGCGTACGACGGAGCGTGCCGCGGGGCACGAGCGGCGCCTCCGCGCGGCGCAGGTGGACCACGAAGGCGACCGCGGCGACGGCCGAGCCGAGGAGGTACCAGAGGCCGCGGTCCGAGAAGACCTGGATCTTCGGGTCGGCGGTGGCGAACGCCAGGATCACGCCCGCCAGCGCGGCCGCGAGGAACAGTGCCCCGACCAGGTCGGCCTCGCGCATGGTGCGCTTCCAGGCGCCCAGGTCGACGAGCGGGCGGGCCGCGGTGGCGCAGCGCACGACGAGCAGCACGGCGGCGACGATCGCCACCAGGCCGACCGGCGTCAGCCACCGCCCGTCGCCCACGACGGGGATGAAGAGCTGCCCCCAGGTGAGGTCGCGCAGGAGCTCCGCGGGCTGGACGAAAACCAGGGAGCCGGCGGTGAGGGTGACCAGGAGGAGCAGGATGCCGATCAGGTCTGCTGTCGGCTTCCGGGGTTTCGAGGCTCGAGGGCGAGGGCGCTCTCGCACCTCGACCAACGGCCGGGCCAGGGCCCGGATCGCGAGGGCCAGCACCAGCCCGACCACGAGGTTGACCAGGAAGATCACCCGCCAGTCGGCGAGGGCCAGCACGACGGCGCCGAACAACGGCCCCAGGACGCTGCCGATCTCCTGGACGGCGGACACCACACCGAGGGGGACGCCGCGCCGGTCGGCGGGGTAGAGGTCGGCGACCAGGGCCAGCGTCGCGGGCACGAGGCCGCCACCGCCGACACCCTGGAGGAAGCGGCCGGTGACCATGCTCGGCATGTCGTAGGCCAGCGCGGTCACCAGCGACCCGAACGCGAACACGACCAGCGCTGCCACGAGCACCGGCACCCGCCCGCGCAGGTCGGCGATCCGGCCGATCAGCGGCAGCATCGCGACGTACCCGAGCAGGAAGCCGGACACGATCGGGGCGGCCCGCTGGAGCTGGTCGAGGGGGACCCCGACGGCGTTCATCATCTCCGGCAGGGCCAGGACGACGACGTAGGTGTCGGCGGCGGCGAACGCGACGGCAACCGCGGCCAGGCCGAGCAGCAGCCTGGGCTGCCCGGTCATGCCGGACCGGTCATGGCGCGGTGATGTCCTGCTCGGTGCCGTAGTCCTCGAAGCCGAGCGTGTAGGTCATCGACGCGGAGTCGGGGTAGAAGACACCGGTCAGGACGGCCTCGCGCAGCTCACCGTCCTCGTTGATCGTGTACGTCGCGTCGAAGTCGCCCGACGCGCTCGGGATCACGTTGGCGACGACGTCGCCCGGCACCGTGCCCGTGAACTCGGTGAGCACCTCGTCGTTGTTGTCACCGCCGCGGACGCTCTCGCCCTCCTCGAGGTCCTCCGTCGCCGGGAGGAGCGAGGAGAAACCGGCGTCGGTGCTCATCAGCTGGGCCGGGTCGGGGGCGCCGTACTCCGCGGGGTCGACGTCGGACCAGCCCGGCGTGAGCGGGATCTGGGCGTAGACGGTGCCGTCGACGGCCACGATCGGGACCTCGAAGTCGTTGCCGGCCAGGGGGACGGTGATGGTGCCCTCGAACGCCGGCGCGTGGGTGCCGACGCCGGTCGCGGACTTGAGCCCACTGACGCCGTCGGGCAGGTCGTCGGTGGTCAGCGAGATCGAGACCCCGCTGGTCTCGTCGAGAGTGGTCTTCGCGAGCTCCATGACCTCCTCGGGCGACTTCCCGGAGGAGACGGAACCCCCGTCACCGCTGCACCCGGTCAGGAGCAGGGCTGCGGAGGCCACGGCCAGGGCGGTCGCACGGAACGTCGTCGTCGGCATGGGACCAGCCTGTCACACGGGGGGTGTGACGACCCGGGCCGCGACCGGGCCGGCGCAGGCGGCGATGGGCTGGCTGCCGGGCATGCCGGAGCCGTCCCGGCGGCCGGTGGCCTCGGGGAGCTCGATCGGGGATCCGCTGGCGGCCGCGGCCCGGGCCGGCGCCGCTCCCGCCCACGCGAAGACGAGGGTGTCCTCGCCCTTGAGGAACCGGTGGCAGCGCACCCCGCCGGTGGCACGGCCCTTGGGTGGGTACTCGGAGAAGGGCGTCACCTTCACCGCCCCCGGCTCGGTGCCCGGCAGCGCCGTGGACGAGCCGGACGCCGTGACGACCACCGCTTCGGACGGGTCGAGGGCGCCGAACCACGCCGCGGACTCCCCGTCGCCCACCCGGACGCCGGCGATGCCGCCGCCGGAGCGGCCCTGGGGTCGGACCTGGTCGGCACCGAAGTGGAGCAGCTGCGCGTCGGAGGTGATGAAGCAGAGGGTCTCGTCTCCGGTGACGAGCTCGAGCGCGCCGACCACCTCGTCCCCGTCCTTGAGCGAGATGACCTCCCACTCGTCCCGGCCGAGCACCTCCGGGTTGACCCGCTTGACGATGCCCTGGCGGGTGCCGAGCACCAGTCCGGGACCGTCGGTGGCCAGCGAGCTGAGGGCGAGAGCCCGCTCGCCGGTCTCGAGCGACACCAGCTCGCTCAGGGGGAAGCCGCCCTGGAGGTTGGGGTCGTTGGCACCGGTCGGCAGCTCGGGCAGGTCGAGCACGCCCTGCCGGATCACCCGGCCGCGCGAGGTCAGCACACCGATCTCGCCGCGCGCGGTGGTGCGGACGGCGGAGACGATCACGTCGTGGTTGGCGCGACCGCCGCCCGAGCCCGGCCCCTCGTCGTTGCTCGACCTTGCCAGCAGGCCGCTGGAGGAGAGGTAGGCGAAGCAGGGGTCGTCGGAGACCTCGAGCGGGGCCGCCGTGGCGGCGACCGTCGTGCCGGCGGACATCAGCAGGACGGTCCGGCGCGGGGTGCCGAAGGTCTTGGCGACCTCGGCCAGCTCGTCGGAGACCACCTTGCGGAGCAGGGCGTCGTCGCCGAGGATCGCGTCGAGCTCCTCGATCGTCCGCTCCAGCTCCGACTTCTCCTTCTCCAGCTCGATCCGGGAGAACTTCGTGAGCCGTCGCAGCGGCATGTCGAGGATGTAGTCGGCCTGGGGTGAGCTCAGGTCGAAGACCGCAATCAGCCGCTCCTTGGCCGCGGCGGAGTTGTCGGACGTCCGGATCAGCTGGATCACCTCGTCGATGTCGAGGATCGCGACGAGCAGGCCGTCGACGAGGTGCAGCCGGTCGGCGACCTTGCCGCGCCGGTACGACGAGCGGCGGCGTACGACGTCGAAGCGGTGGGCGAGGAAGACCTCGAGGAGCTCCTTCAGGCCGAGAGTGCGGGGCTGGCCGTCGACGAGGGCGACCGTGTTGATGCCGAAGCTGTCCTCCATCGGCGTGTGCTTGTAGAGCTGCTCGAGCAGGGCCTCGGGGTGGAAACCGTTCTTGACCTCGATCACCAGCCGCAGGCCCTTCTCGCGGTCGGTCAGGTCCTTGATGTCGGAGATTCCGGTGAGCTTCTTGCCCTGCACCAGGACCTTGATCCGCTCGATGACCTTCTCGGTGCCCACGCCGTAGGGCAGCTCGGTGACGACGATGCCCTTGCGGCGGCCGATGGTCTCCACCCGGGCGGTGGCCCGCATCCGGAACGTGCCGCGCCCGGTCTCGTAGGCGTCGCGGATGCCGTCGAGCCCGACGATCTTGCCCCCGGTCGGGAGGTCGGGACCGGGGATGAAACGCATCAGGCCGTCGACGGTCGTGTTGGGGTGGTTGATCATGTGGCGCAGTGCCTGGACCACCTCGATCAGGTTGTGGGGCGCGATGTTGGTGGCCATGCCGACCGCGATGCCGGTGGTGCCGTTGACGATGAGGTTGGGGAGGGCCGACGGGAGCACCGTCGGCTCGGTCTCGCGGCTGTCGTAGTTGGGCTTGAAGTCGACGGTGTCCTCGTCGATCGACGCGGTCATGGCCACGGCGGCAGGTGCCATCCGGCACTCGGTGTAGCGCATGGCGGCGGGGGAGTCGTCGGGCGAGCCGAAGTTGCCGTGGCCGTCGATCATCGGGACTCGCATCGACCAGGGCTGCGACATCCGGACCAGGGCGTCGTAGATCGCGCTGTCGCCGTGGGGGTGGAGCTTGCCCATGACCTCGCCGACGACGCGAGCGCTCTTGACGTGCCCGCGGTCGGGGCGGAGCCCCATCTGGTCCATCGTGTAGAGGATCCGTCGCTGGACCGGTTTCAGGCCGTCGCGCGCGTCCGGGAGGGCGCGCGAGTAGATGACGGAGTAGGCGTACTCCAGGAAGGACGCCCGCATCTCGTCACCCACGTCGATGTCGAGGATGTGCTCCTCGAAGTCGTCGGGAAGCTCTTGCTTGGTCTGCCGCCTGGCCATGGGGGCATTCTCCCCGGAGCCGCCCCCGGTTCCTCGGGGGGCACGCCGAGTTGCCGCCCCGACATGTACCCGTCACCTCGTGGTGACTCGGGCCGGGGTCCGCCACGGTAGGTTTCGACCGTGAGCGTCAACGAGGAGGACGTGTCCGCGGCACCCCGGCACTGGGAGGCCGACGTCCTGCTGCGCGATGGGCGGACGGCCCACATCCGGCCGATCGCTCCGGGCGACGCCGAGCTCCTGGTCGAGTTCTACAGCCGGGTGTCCGACGAGTCGAAGTACTACCGCTTCTTCAGTCCGATGCCGACGCTGTCCGAGCGCGACGTCACCCGGTTCACGCAGGTCGACCACGTCAACCGGGTCGCCTTCATCCTCACGGTCTCGGGCGGGATGATCGCCGTCGGCCGGTACGACGTCGTCAAGCCGGGCGAGGCCGAGGTGGCGTTCCTCGTGGAGGACAAGCACCAGGGCCGCGGGATCGCCCAGCTGCTCCTCGAGCACCTCGCCCAGGCAGGCCGGGAGCGCGGGGTCGACCGGTTCGTCGCCGAGGTTCTGCCCGACAACCACAAGATGATCCACACGTTCCGCGACGCCGGCTACCGCATCGTCAGCGAGTACGAAGAGGGCGTGATGGTCCTCGAGTTCCCGATCGACCCCACGGACACCGCCATGGGCGTGATGGCCCACCGCGAGCACCGCGCCGAGGCAGCCTCCATCGAGAAGTTCTTCAACCCGCGCTCGATCGCCGTGATCGGTGCCAGCCGCCGCCAGGACACGATCGGCCAGGCGCTGGTCCGCAACCTGGTCATGGGGAACTTCAGCGGGCGGGTCTACGCCGTCAACCCGAGCGCCGACGCGGTGTCGGGCCTCCCGGCGTACTCCTCCGTGAGCGACATCCCCGGTGACGTGGACCTCGCCATCGTCGCGGTCCCGGCGGAGGCGGTCGAGGACGTCGTCCTCGACTGCGCCGCCAAGGGCGTGCACGGCCTGGTGGTGATCTCCTCGGGCTTCGCCGAGACCGGCGAGGAGGGACGCCAGCGGCAGCGCCGGCTGGTCGGGCTCTCGCGCTCCTACGGCCTGCGACTGGTCGGTCCCAACTGCCTGGGGATCATCAACACCGACCCCCAGCACACGCTGAACGCCTCCCTGTCGTCGCTGATGCCGCCGCGTGGGCGGGCCGGCTTCTTCTGCCAGTCCGGGGCCCTCGGCTCGGCGATCCTGGAGAAGGTCAACAACCGAGGTCTTGGCCTCTCCACGTTCGTGAGCGCCGGCAACCGGGCCGACGTCTCGGGCAACGACCTCCTGCAGTACTGGGAGGAGGACGACTCGACCGAGGTCGTGCTGCTCTACCTCGAGTCGATCGGCAACCCGCGCAAGTTCTCGCGGATCGCGCGACGGGTCTCGCTGCGCAAGCCGATCATCGCCGTCCGGTCCGGCCGGACCACCCAAGGTGTCCCGATGGGCCATGCCGTGCGCCAGATCGCCGCGCCGCCGCAGGCCGTCGACGCGATGTTCCGCCAGGCCGGGGTGATCCAGGTCGACACCCTCGACGAGATGTTCGACGTCGCCCAGCTGCTCGCCCACCAGCCGCTGCCGCGCGGCCGCCGGGTGGCGATCGTCGGCAACTCCGACGCGCTCGGGCTGCTCGCCGCCGACGCCGCGGCCGCGGTGGGCCTGGTGGTCAACAAGTCGGTGGCACTGGGCGCCGAGGCCACGGCCGACGACTTCGAGGACGCGCTCGACACCGCGATCGACGACCCCGACGTCGACTCCGTCGTCGCGGTCTACATCCCCCCGCTCAACGTCTCGGGCGAGGACGTCGCCAACGTGCTCGCGGCCGTCGGTGAGCAGTCCGACAAGCCGCTCGTCTCGTCGTTCCTGGGAGCGGAGGGCGTTCCCGAGCTGCTCCGCGTGCCCGACGTTGCCGGCAACACCGCGGGCCGCGGCTCGGTGCCGTCGTACCCCGCCGTGGAGGCCGCCGTCCGTGCGCTCGCGCGCGTCGTCGGGTACGCCGTGTGGTTGCGGACCCCGGACGGTCCCGCCGTCGACGCGGAGGAGGTCGACGCGGCAGCGGCGAAGCGGCTGGCGGGCGAGATCCTGACCCGCAGCGGCGACGGCGCCGACCTCGACCAGGAGCAGCTGACCGCGCTGCTGGCCTGCTACGGCGTCGAGCTGTGGGAGTCCGTGCCCGTGACGACCCTCCGGGCCGCGCAGGCGGCCGGCCGCAAGCTCGGCTGGGACGTCGTCCTCAAGGCGACGGCCGAGCACCTGCGGGAACGCCCCGACCTCGCGCACGTCTGGCGCAACATCGACAGCTCCGCGGAGATGCGCGACGCCTGGGAGTCGCTGAACGCCATCGTCACCGCGCCCGAGCAGGCCGGCTGGGTGGTCCAGAAGAACTCCCCGCCCGGTGTCCCGGTGTCCATCCGGAGCATCGAGGACCCGCTGTTCGGGCCGGTCGTGTCGTTCGGCATCTCGGGACCGCTGATCGAGCTGCTCGAGGACAAGTCCTACCGGATCCCGCCGCTGCTGGGCGGGGACGCCGCGGCGATGGTGCGCGAGATCAAGTCGTCGCCGATGCTCTTCGGCTACCGCGGCAGCGAGGTGGTCGACGTGGCCGCGATCGAGCGGCTGATCATGCGGGTCTCGCAGCTTCAGAACGACCTGCCGCAGGTCAGCTCGCTCGACCTGTCGCTGGTGCTCGCCGGTGCCGACGGCATCAAGGTGCTCACCGCAGCCGGTCGCGTCGACCCGGTGGTGGATCCGCGGTCCGACTGGTTCGTCCGCCGGATGCCACGGACGCCCGGGGACACCCTGCCGACCTGATGGCTCGCCGCGACCCGTGGATCGGCGTCCTCGCGTGACAGACTGCTCACATGCGTACACGCACGACCGATGACCGGGACCGCACGCTCGACCTGCGCAAGGCCATCGACCGGACCGGCTACTACCCCGAGGTCGTCGGTGACGGCGTCGAGGCGGCAGTCGCGGGGGAGCACGTCGTCTCCTTCTACGTCCACCACGAGCCGACCTTCGAGCGGGACGAGGTCCGCCGCCACCTGACGGTGGCGGTGCTGACCCCGAGCCGGCTGATCCTCGCGCACACCGACGAGCACGCCGGTGACGACCTGCTCCCGGAGCCCTACACCTCGACCTCCACCGAGGCGATCAGCCTGTCGTCGGTGAAGTCCGTGGTCGTCACCAGGATGATCGCCAACCCCACGTCGGGGCCGACGCCCGCCGCCGAGGCGGTCATGACCATCGGCTGGGGCGGGGTCAGCCGGATCGACCTCGAGCCGGCCGCCTGCGCGGACGCCGACTGCGACGCCGATCACGGCTACACCGGTGTCTTCGCCTCCGACGACTTCTCGCTGCGCGTGTCCGCCGCTGCGGACGGCAAGGACGCCGTGGGCGGGCTGCTCTCGTTCGCAGAGTCGCTCTCGGCGCGGACGCACCAGGCGTGACCGGCCCGGGCTTCGTCGAGCCGGCCTACCACCAGCGCTCGCTCGGGGACGTCGTCCCGGCGGTCGCCGCGGCCCTCGGCTCGCCGATCGGAGAGCCACCGGGCCGCTTGCTGCTGCCCGAGGCGTCGTCGTACGTCGTCTTCCTCGTCGACGGTCTCGGTGCCGAGCTGCTCCAGCGCTACGCGCACGCCGCGCCGTTCCTCTCCTCGCTGCTGGTCGAGCAGGAGGTGGCGACGTCGGGTGTCCCCTCGACCACCGCCACCAGCCTCACCTCGCTGGGCACGGGCCTGACGCCGGGCGCGCACGGGCTGGTCGGCTTCACGTCCCGGATCCCCGGCACCGACGACCTGCTGAACGCGCTCTTCTGGGACAAGAAGGTCGACCCCGTCGAGTGGCAGCCGCACCCGACCGCATTCGCCCGGCTGGCGGCGACCGGGGTATCGGTGACCGTGGTCAACAAGCGCGAGTTCGAGCGGAGCGGGCTGACGGTGGCGGCCCACCGCGGCGCCGACTACGTCGGGGCCGATCGCGTGGGTGAGCGGCTCGCCGCCGTCGTTGCCGCCTCGTCGGTGCGGCCCTCGCTGACCTACATGTACGACGGAGACCTGGACTGGACGGGGCACCGGTTCGGGGTGCGCTCCAGCCAGTGGCTCCAGCAGCTCGCCATGGTCGACGCGGAGGCCGAGCAGCTGCGCGAGACCCTGCCGTCGCACACCCGGCTGCTGGTGGTGGCCGACCACGGGATGGTCGACAGCCCCGTCGAGCGCCGGGTCGACGTCGACGAGATCCACGAGCTCCGGGACGGGGTCGCGCTGCTCGGCGGCGAGGCGCGGTTCCGCCACCTCTACTGCAACCGCGGCGCCGTTGACGATGTCGTCGCGACCTGGCGCGGGGTGATGGGTGACCGGGCCGAGGTGCTGACCCGCGACGAGGCCACGCTGCGCGGCTGGTTCGGGGCGCTCGACGCGTCCGTGCGGCCGCGGGTCGGCGACGTCCTCGTCGCCTGCCGTGACGACCACGCGGTCATGTCGTCCGTCGACTTCGGCTACGAGACCACCCTGGTCGGCCTGCACGGCTCGCTCACGCCCGCCGAGATGCTGATCCCGATGCTGGTCAGCTGAGCCCGGTCACTCGGGCTCGTTGTCGGCGTCGCCGCCGATCCGGAAAGACGACGTGACCCCGTCGTACATCAGGTGTGCGACGAGCCCCTCTGCCGCGTGCGGCAGGTTGTGGCAGTGGTCCATCCAGAGACCCGGGTTGTCGGCGACGAACGCGATCTCGTAGCTCTCGCCGGTCCGCACCTCGAGCGAGTCGACCCACCAGGGGCTGCCGGTGGCCGGCTTCCCGTTGCGGGAGAGCACGACCGCGTGGTGCCCGTGCAGGTGCATCGGGTGGGCGTCGTCGCTGCCGTTCTCGATCTCGAAGACGACCACGTCGCCCTCGGAGACCATGAACATGGGCACGTCCGGGAAGAGGTGGCCGTTGATCGTCCACCACATCCCGGGCTTGCCGTCCAGGAAGCCCGGCCGCTTGCCGATCCGGTAGTCGAAGGTCCGGTCGGCGGCGTCCGGGTCGAGGCCGAGGTCGGCAGGCTCGCCGTACGACAGCAGGTCGACGACGCCCTCGGGCGGCACCGCCTGACCACCCCCGGTCGGGTCGTCGCCGAAGACCATCGTGGTGGTGCCGCCGAAGTCCACCCGGACCCCCGACTCCGGCACCTCGAAGCCGAGGTCGACCCGGCCGCCGGCCGGCACCTCGACCGCGAGGTCCTCGACGGCTCCGGGCTCGTTGACGTCGGTGCCGTCCACCGCCAGGACCTGGAACGGGGCGCCGGTGAGCCAGACCTTGGCCAGCCCGTTGTCGGTGTTGACGACCCGGAGCCGGACCCGCTGCCCTGGCCTCGCGTCGACCAGGGCCTCGCCCTCCTCGCCGTTGAGCGTCGGCCCGCCGTCGTACTCGTGCATGACGGCGACCTGCTCCAGCACGTCGGTGTCGCGGTCGGCCGGGTGGACGACCAGCGCCCCGAGCAGTCCGCGGCGTACCTGCTCGTGGGAGATCTGGTGGGAGTGGTACCAGAAGGTGCCGGGCTGGTCGGCGACGAAGCGGTAGACGAACTCCTCGCCGGGGGCGACGGCGTCCTGGGTCACGCCCGCGACGCCGTCGGCCGCGTTGGGGACGTCGACGCCGTGCCAGTGCAGGGTGGTGCCCTCGCTGACGTTGTCGTTGACGAGGGTGACCTGGACCAGGTCGCCGACGGTCGCCTCCAGCAGGGGGCCGGGAGAGGTGCCGTTGACGGTGTAGCCGTCCGCCTCCTCACGCACCGTCAGGGTGGCCTCGACGTCGGCAGGAGCATCGGGGTCGGCGGTCAGGTCGGCGACGGGCGTCCCGTGGTGGCCGTGCTCGCCGCGCGGGCCGCCGCCCCAGTCGGCGTACCCCATCGTGGCCAGGTCGTAGGTGTCCGGAAGCAGGCTGGCCTGCCAGAACCAGCCCAGCGGCAGCACGACGGCGGCCGTGGCGGCACAGGCCAGCCACCGCCGCGTCCGTGCGCGGACCGCCACCCGTCAGGCGGCGACGGGGTCGGCAGTGTGCGTGACGGGTGCCAGGGCGGCCCGCCGCCCCGCCATGATCGCGACGCCCATCAGCACCAGGGCGTTCACGCCGTGGAGCGCGCCGAAGCCCGAACCCACCTCGCGGGAGAGCATCGGGAGCACGATCACCTGGAGCACGATCAGCGCGAAGATCCCTGCAGCGAACTTCACCCCGCTCGGGACCTTGGCGAAGAACGAGACGATCAGCAGGATCAGTGCCACCAGCGGGATTAGGACGGTCCCGTTGAAGAACATGTGGATGGCGAAGCCCCACTCGGCGGTGAAGCCACCACCGCAGCCGGAGTCGCTCTCCAGGCACGCCTTGTTGATGACGAGCCCGTTCTTGTCGATCTCGTTGCTGAGACCGAAGAAGGCCCAGGCGATGGCACCGGCCTGGACGACCACGAGCGCTGCGATGGCGTTGGCCAGGATCTGGTAGGTCTTCCGCACGTCGACTCCCCGATTTCCGTGCGCACCGGGTGGCGCGCTTCTGGTTATCGGGACAGATCGTCCTCGCGGACGGCGTCCGCGTCCATGACCCGTTGGGGTCATCGTGCATGGTGCGACCGGTGGGGACCGCTCAGCCGAACGGCAGCGGCTCCGGAGCGAGGCTGACCGCCTTGGCCCGGGCCGCGGTCAGCCGGCGGCGGTGGTGCTGGCGGCAGAGGACCTCGTAGGCGACGTTGTCGGCGTCCGCCGGACCTGGTGTCTCGGGCTCGTCGACGTCACCGACCACGATCACCTCACCCTCGACGACCATGATCCCGTTCTCCGTGCGGGCGTTGTGGGTGGCCCGCTTGCCGCACCAGCACAGCGCCTCCACCTGGAGCACGTTCATCCGGTCGGCGAGCTCGACCAGGCGGCGGCTGCCCTCGAACAGCTCGCTGCGGAAGTCGGTGAGGATCCCGAACGCGAAGACATCGATCTGGAGCTCGTCGACGATCTTGGCCAGCTGGTCGACCTGCCCGGCGGTGTAGAACTGCGCCTCGTCACAGATGAGGTAGTCGATCCGCCCGCCCTGCGTGAGGCTGGAGACGACGTACCGCCAGAAGTCGAAGTCACCCGACACCTCGATCGCCTCGTGCGTCAGGCCCAGCCGGCTCGACAGCGTGGCCTCTCCGGCGCGGTCGAGGGTCGTGAAAATCCTCCCGACCCGGCCCCGCGCGGCGTGGTTGTGGTTGGTCTGCAGGGCGAGCGTGCTCTTGCCCGAGTCCATGGTGCCGGTGAAGAAGTGCAGTTCAGCCACGGGGCGAGATCTTGTCACAGACCTCTCCGGCAGGATGACCCCCATGACCGATGCGCCCCTGATCACCACCGCCGAGCTCCGTGGGCGGCTCGGGGAGCTGACCGTCCTCGACGTCCGCTACCGGACGGGTGGGCCGACGGGGTACGACGAGCACGTCGCCGGCCACGTCCCGGGAGCGGTGTACGTCGACCTCGACGCGGAGCTGGCCGCGGAGCCGGGGGAGCGCGGACGGCACCCCTTGCCGGACCCCGCGGGGTTCCAGGCGGCGATGAGGCGTGCCGGTGTCCGGGGTGAGCGACCCGTCGTCGTCTACGACGACTGGGAGGGCCGGGCCGCTGCCCGGGCCTGGTGGCTGCTGCGGTTCCATAGCCACCCGGACGTCCGGGTCCTCGACGGCGGGTGGAGCGCCTGGGTGGCGGACGGCGGCGAGGTCTCGACGGCGACCGGGCACCCGGACCCGGGAGACTTCACGGTGCGACCGGGAGGCATGCCCGTGGTGGACACCGGCAGCATCCTGGACACGGCCGTGGTCGTCGACGCCCGCGCCGGCGACCGCTACCGCGGCGAGGTGGAGCCGATCGACCCGGTGGCCGGCCGGATCCCCGGCGCCGTCAACGTGCCGACGACCGAGAACGTCGGAGCGGACTGCCGCTTCCGGCCCGCGACCGAGCTGCGCGACCTCTACGCGGCCGTGGGGGCGACCGCCGCCGCCGACGTGGCGGCGTACTGCGGGAGCGGGGTGACCGCCGCCCACGACGTGCTGGCGATGGAGGTCGCGGGCGTGCGCGCCGCGCTCTACCCCGGCAGCTGGAGTGAGTGGGTCGCCGACCCGTCCCGGCCCGTGGAGACCGGCTGACCTACCAGTGGATGCCCTTGAAGACCTTCGCCAGCATGATCTGCTCCGACTCGCGGGTGCCGCCGGCGGAGTCGCCCTTGGCCGCGGCCGAGTCGGGGAACACGTGGTAGGCCATGTTGAGCACGCGGAACGCCATCTTCGGGGCCACGGTGTGGGCGACCGCGCCCACGTTGCCGAGGAGCGTGTTGATCTCGTGGGGCCGGTCGACCATCGCCTTGACGACCAGGTCCGCGGCCTGCGCCGGGGAGATGGTGGGGAACTTGTCGTAGAGCTTGGTCGGCGCGATCATCGGCGTCCGCACCAGCGGCATGTGGATGTTGGTGAACGTGATCCCGTCACCGACGACCTCGGAGGCCACGACGTTGCTCCAGGCGTCGAGCGCCGCCTTCGAGGCGACGTACGCGGAAAACCGCGGCGGGCTGGTCTGCACGCCGATCGAGGAGATGTTGACGATGTGCCCGCGGCGCTGCTCGCGCATCTTGGGCACCAGGCCCATGATCAGCCGGATCGCACCGAAGTAGTTGAGCTGCATGGTCCGCTCGAAGTCGTGGAAGCGGTCCTGCGACAGCCGCAGTGAGCGGCGGATCGAGCGGCCGGCGTTGTTGATCACGAAGTCGATGGTCGGCAGGTCGGCGGTCATCTGCTCGCACAGCCGGTCGATCGCCTCGAGGTCGGACAGGTCGCACGCGTAGACGTAGGCGGTGCCACCGCGCATCTCGATGGTCGCCTTGGTGTCCTCGAGCTTGTCCTTGCCGCGCGCGATCAGGACCGGGATGCCGCCGGCCTGCGCGACCTTGAGCGCGGTGACCTGGCCGATGCCCGACGAGGCGCCGGTGATGACGACGTACTTGCCGGTCAGCGCCTCGCGGATGTTGCTGTCGCGACCGGTCGAGCCGTCGAGGTGCTCCTCCCAGTAGCCCCAGAGGGTGCGGGCGTAGGACTCCAGGTCGGGTACGCCGATCCCCGAGCCGGCCAAGGCCTTCTCGGTGCGGCGGGAGTCGAAGACGGCGTTGAAGCTGGTGTGGGCGAGGACCTCGGCGGGGACACCGAGCCGGCCGACCGTCTGGTCGAGGATCGCCTGGACGGGTGCGGACTTCACGATCCCGTTCATGATGCTCACCGGGCGGAGGCGGGCGGGGACCAGGGCCAGCGGGCCGGCGGTGGTGACCCGGCGGTCGATCGGGGTCGCGAACTGGGGGGCACCGGCGGCAGCGCAGAACAGGTTGATCATCTCGGCCACCGGCTGCGGCTCCGGGTTGACCAGGTGGAAGGCCTCACCGTCCCGGTCGGGGACGTGGGCGATGTGGTCCATCGCCTTGGCGACGTAGTCGACCGGCACCACGTTGGTGTCGCCGAGGTCGACGCCCATCAGGGGGAGCCAGGCCGGCAGGTTGTCGCGCAGCAGCTTCATGGTGGGGAAGAAGTAGTAGGGGCCGTCGACCTTGTCCATGGCACCGGTCTGGCTGTCGCCGACCACGACCGAGGGGCGGTAGACCCGCCACGGCACGGTGGCCTCGTCGCGGACGATCCGCTCCGACTCGTACTTCGTGCGGTGGTAGGGCGAGGGCAGGTGCTGGCCCTCGGCGAACATGGTCTCGTCGAAGCGGCCGCGGTGGTCTCCGGCGGCGGCGACGGACGACACCTGGTGGAAGCAGCCGACCTGCAGCTTCTCGGCGAGCTCGAGGGCATGACGGGTGCCGCCGACGTTCATGGCTTCGTTGGTCTCGTCGTCCGCCGTCATGTCGTAGATCGCCGCGACGTGGAAGAAGTGGTCGATGTCGCCGGTGTGCGCGGTCACCCACTGGTGGGTGACGCCCAGACCCGGCTCGCCGAGGTCGCCGACGACCAGGGTCACCCGGTTGCTTCCCCAGCGCTTGATCAGCGCCTCCATCCGGGGCAGCGACCCCTTGCGGACCAGGACGAAGATGTCGCCCTCGCGGTGGTCGAGCAGCTCCTGGACGAGGTGCCGGCCGATGAACCCGGTTGCGCCGGTGACGAAGTACGACATGGCGGGAGACTACCGATTAGTAACGACGTTGGGCAGTGACCGCGTCCAGCGTCACAGTGCGGCGCCTGAAACGAGGCGGGTTCGTCGCAGTCACCACGGTGGCTTCAGTCGTTCTTGCCGCCGCCGAACATGATCTCGTCCCAGCTGGGGACGGAGGCGCGGCCCTTCTTCTTGGCGGCGCGGCGGGTGCGCTCGTCCTCGACGACCGGCTCCGGCTCGGGCGCGGGCTCGTCGACGGGTTCCTCCGTCACGGGCTCGTGGACGGCGGGCTGCTCGCGGGTCGGGGGCTCGTCGTCGAGGTAGGCCTCGATCGGCTGCTCGGCACCGAGGCTGGCCGACTCGTCCGGCTCGTGCACCAGCTCGAGGGCGTCCTCGCCCAGGGGCAGCTCGTCCTGGGGGACGGCACCCCGGCGGCGCTCGCGCGCACTGCTCAGGTCGTCGCGGGAACGGGCGGGCTCGGCCGTGCCGACCTGCTCGCCCAGGAGCCAGCGGGCGTCGTCGTTCTCGGCGGTGACGTAGTTGCCGGGGGAGTCGTAGACGAACGAGGCGGAGCCGCTGCGCTTGCCGGTGGTGAAGTCGCCGGTCAGCGACCAGCGGCCGTCCTCACGACGCCAGGCGTCCCACACGACGGTGGTGGGGTCGACGTTGAGCGAGCGGAGGTGGAAGGCGACGACGTCGCCGAGGGTGCGGGCGCCGCCCGAGGAACCGGACTCCGCGCCACGACGACGCACCGACGAGCGCTGGGCGCGGTCGGCGACGTGCTGGCGCTCGGCGAGCACGGGGGCGGCGTACGTCATGATCCGGTCGACGCTCGTCTGGGCGGCCTGGGCCACGGCCTCGGGGCTCTCCCCGGCCCGGATCCTCGCCTGGATGTCGCGAGGACGGAGGGTGCTTTCCATCTGTATCTCCAACTGACCGAGGCGGGCGTGCTCGCCGCGCAGGGCGGCCCGGAGGCGTACGTCGATGTCGAGCGTGAACTCGACCCCTTTGTCGCTGACGAGGAGCAGACGCTTGCCATCACCGCTCAATCCCGCGAGCGTGAGGTGCGCCATGGTTTCTCTTGCTCCTCGCCTGCCATTTCCGGGTCGTCTCTCCGGTGGGGCGAGCCTACGCCAGCGGCATGGTGCCGCGCCGCTCCACTCGCGGCGCGCCCCGGTAACCTGACGACTCGTGCAGCCCGAGCCGTCCACCACCATCGTCGTCCTGGACCTCGTCGGCATCTTCGTCTTCGCGATCTCCGGTGCACTGGTCGCCGTCCGCAAGGACTTCGACGTCTTCGGGGTCCTC
The DNA here is from genome assembly GCA_046590395.1 of Nocardioides sp. Lineage (GTDB taxonomy): Bacteria > Actinomycetota > Actinomycetes > Propionibacteriales > Nocardioidaceae > Nocardioides. The sequence continues at coordinate 21,410 of JBKJUE010000035.1, read as the reverse complement.
GTCCTCGCCGGTACGACGGGTCTCGGCGGTGGCTTCCTGCGGGACGTCCTGATCGGGGCCACCCCGCCGGCGGCCCTGGCCGACTGGCGCTACCTGCTGGTGCCGGTCGGTGCCGGGCTGCTGACGTTCTTCTTCCACCCGGCGGTCGGCCGGATGGAGCGGCTGGTCAACGTGTTCGACGCGTTCGGGCTGAGCCTGTTCTGCGTGACCGGGGCGCTCAAGGCCCTGGACTACGGGCTGGGTCCGGTGCCGGCCGCACTCATGGGCATGGTCACCGGCATCGGCGGCGGCATGGCCCGTGACGTGCTGGCCGGCCGGGTGCCGGCCGTGTTCCGTGGCGAGCTCTACGCGACGCCGGCGCTCGCCGGGGCGGCGATCGTCGTGGCCGGGGCGCACTACGACCTCCCGATCGGCGTCGTCGCCTTCGTCGGCGGCGGGACCTGCCTGGCGTGGCGGCTGCTCGCGATCTGGCGCGACTGGCGGGCACCGATGCCGACCGGGCCCGCCAGCGTCTGACGAGCTCAGTCGCCCAGGACCCGGCGCAGGTGGTCGTTGGCGAAGACTCGCTCGGGGTCGAGCCGCTCCCGCATCGCGAGGAACTCGTCGAAGCGGGGGTACGCCGGCGCCAGGTCAGCGGCGGTCCGGGTGTGCACCTTGCCCCAGTGCGGACGACCGTCGTGGTCGCGCATGATCCGCTCCATCGCCGAGAAGTACGCCTTGTGGTCGTCCCAGCCGGACCGGTGGTGGGTGTGGAACGCGAGGTACATCGTGTCCCGGCCGGAAGCGGTGGACAGCGGGATGTCGTCGGCGGGGGCGACCCGGATCTCGACGGGGAAGCTGATCCGCCAGGACGACGCGTCGACCGCTCGCCGGGCCTCGCGCAGGGCGGCGAGGCCGCCCTCGCGGGGCAGGGCGTACTCCATCTCGCGGAAGACGACGCGTCGAGGGGAGGTGAACACCCGGTGGGCGAGGTCGCTGTAGCGCCGCTCGGAGAGCACGCGTGACGTCATCCGGTTCATCCGGGGGATCACGCCGGGTGCCCGGTTGGCACCGGCGGTCAGCCAGCCGAAGAACGTGTTGGAGAGGAAGTCGTCGTCCAGCCAGGCCCGGAAGCGGGGCAGCGGCTCGGCCTCGGTGAGCTCGGCGTCGAGCCGGTCGTTGCTCTTCGTGAGCATCCGGTCGGTGTGCGGGAACCAGTACATGTCGACGTGGTGGTGGGCGTCGGCACGCTCGTCGAAGGAGCCCAGCGCCTCGTCCCACGTCATCGGCTGCTCGTGCGCCTCGAGCAGGAAGAGCGGCTCGACCCGGAACGTCACGGTGGTCAGGATGCCGAGCGCGCCCAGCCCCACCCGGGCGACGTCGAGGACGTCGGCGTTCTCCGAGTCGGTGGCGGTGAGCACCTCGCCGGTGCCGGTCACGAGCTCGAGGCCGGCCAGTTGCGCGGCGAGCCCGGACGCGACGCCGCCGGTGCCGTGGGTGCCGGTCGACACCGCCCCGGCGAGGGTCTGATCGGCGATGTCCCCCATGTTGTGCAGCGACAGCCCGAGGTGTTCCAGCTCGGCGTTGAGCACCTTCAGCGGGGTCCCGGCGAGGGCGGTGACGGTCATCGCCTCACGGTCGACCGAGAGGATCCCGGTCAGCCTTTGCGGAGTGAGCATCGTGTGCTCGGGCGCCGAGATCGAGGTGAAGCTGTGGCCGGTGCCGACCATCTTCACGGTGGTCCGCTCGTCGCGCGCGCGCTGGACCGCGGCGACGATCCCGTCGGTGTCGGCCGGGTGGGCCACCCGCTGCGGAAGGGCGGACTCGAGGCCCGACCAGTTGGTCCAGGTCGTCACGGGTCGAGGGTAGTGGCCGGGACCGTCTCCGCCTCGACGACCAGGCCGCGCGGCAGGCACTGCGCCGCGAGTGCCGCGACCAGGCCGGCTGCCGCCGCCACGAGGTACGCCGGCGACGCGCCGCTGGCGTCGATCACCAGGCCAGCGATGGTGGCGCCCGGCGCGACCCCTGCGACCACCCCGGTCTGCATGATCGCCATGCCCTCGGTGAGCCGGGCGGGCGGCACGACCTGCTCGGTCAGCGACATCGTGGCGATCAGCGTCGGCGCGATCGCGAAGCCGGCGACGAAGAGCGCGATGCCCATGACCGGGACCGACCCGATGAAACCCAGCGGCACCATCGCGGCCATCATCCCGAGGGCACCCCAGCGCACGCGCAGGTCGGGGCCGCGGCGCCAGTGGACCGCCCCCGTGAGCAGGCCGGCGATCAGGCTGCCGGTGGCCCAGAGCGCGAGCAGGAGACCGGCGTACCCCGTGTTGCCCCGCTCCTCGGCGAAGGCCACGGTCGAGACCTCGGCCGCCCCGAAGAGGGTGCCGAGGGCGGCGCAGACCAGGCCGAGCGGCACGACCGTGCGCCAGGGCATGCCGGGGCGCGGCTCCGAGGTCGCGGTGCGCGGATGCGCGGGCGGTTCGGTGCTGCGCTGGGCCGCGAACGCCAGGGTCCCGAGCACGCCGAAGACCAGGGCGCTGGTGAGGCCCGCCACCGGGTGGATGGCCGTGGCCAGCACCGTGACCAGGATCGGGCCCAGCATGTAGACCGTCTCGTCGGCGACCGCCTCGAGCGCGAACGCGGTCTGCAGGTCGTTCGGCGAGGTCAGCGCGTGCGACCAGCGGGCGCGGACGCAGGAGCCGACGGAGGGGAGGGCGGCACCGGTCAGGACGGCCAGCAGGTAGGTCACCGCGATCGGCCAGTCGGACTGCACCGACCACATGAGCAGCCCGAGCGCGAGGCCGAAGACCACGATCGCCGTCGGCAGTACCCGGGCCTGCCCGAGCCGGTCGAGGAACCGTCCCTGGAGGATCGCGAAGCCGCCGTTGGCCAGGAGGTACGCCGCGGCCACCGAGCCGGCCAGCCCGTAGGACCCGGTCGCCGAAGAGACCAGCAGCACGATGCCGAGACCGACCATCGAGATGGGCAGGCGGGCGACCAGACCCGTGGCGCTGAACCGGGCGGCACCCGGGACGCTCAGGATCCGGCGGTAGGTCGACAACATGGCGAGGCGAGCCTAAGGGCCCCACCCATACGATGGCGGCATGGTTCCCGACGTCGCGCCGTACGACGCCCTCCTGCTCGTCTCGTTCGGAGGGCCGGAGGCTCCCGAGGACGTGGTGCCGTTCCTCGAGAACGTCACGCGCGGCCGGGGCATCCCGCGGGAACGCCTCGAGGAGGTGGGCCAGCACTACCACCTGTTCGGCGGCCGCTCGCCGATCAACGACCAGAACCGCGAGTTCCTGGCCGCGCTCCGCGAGGACCTCGCGGGCGCCGGCATCGACCTGCCCGTCTACTGGGGCAACCGCAACTGGGACCCCTACCTGACCGAGACGGTGCGGGAGATGGCGGCGGACGGGATCACTCGGGCGGCCTGCTTCCTCACCAGCGCCTACTCGTCCTACTCCGGCTGCCGGCAGTACCGCGAGAACCTGGCCGACGCGGTCGCCGACGTCCCGGACGCGCCCCGGCTGGATCGGCTGCGGCAGTACTTCAACCACCCCGGCTTCATCGAGCCGGTCGTCGACGCGACGCTGACGGCGCTCTCGGAGCTCCCTGAGCGGGTGCGCGACTCCGCCCACCTCACGTTCGTCACCCACTCGATCCCCGAGTCGATGAACGAGGCGAGCGGCCGGTCCGGGAAGGCCTACGAGCACCAGCACCAGAGCGCGATGGCCGAGGTGGTCGACCGGGTCCGCCAGGAGACGGGGCGGCGCAACCCGCACGGCCTCGTCTACTGCTCGCGGTCCGGTCCGCCGCAGGTGCCGTGGCTGGAGCCCGACGTCAACGACCACCTCGAGAAGCTGGCGGCCGACGGGGTGCCCGGGGTCGTGATGATCCCGATCGGCTTCGTCTCCGACCACATGGAGGTCATCTACGACCTCGACACCGAGGCCATGGCGACCGCCGAGAAGCTCGACCTGCCCGCGGTCCGGGCCGCGACGCCGGGCGTCGACCCGCGCTTCGTGTCGATGGTCCGCGACCTGCTGGTCGAGCGGGCCGCCACCGAGCGCGGCGAGAGCCCGCGGCGCACGGCCGCCGGCAGCCTCCAGGCCTGGTGGGATCTCTGCGCGGTGGGCTGCTGCCCCAATCCGCGGGGGGAGCGCCCGGCCCTCGGCGGCGCCGACTCGTGACCGACGGGCTGCTCGACCTCGCGCGGGAGGTCGCCCGCGAGGCAGCCGAGCTGGTGCGCGAGCGACGGCGCGGAGCGGTTTCCGTGGCGGCGACGAAGTCCAGCGACATCGACATCGTGACCCAGGTCGACCGCGACAGCGAGGAGCTGATCCGGGGACTGATCCGCACGGCGCGCCCCGACGACGGCTTTCTCGGCGAGGAGGGCCACGACGAGCCGGGCACCTCGGGGGTCCGCTGGGTGGTCGACCCGATCGACGGGACCGTGAACTTCCTCTACGACCTGCCCCAGTACGCCGTCTCCGTCGCCGCCGAGCGGGACGGCGTCGCGGTGGTGGGGGTCGTGGTCAACGTGGCCTCCGGCACCGAGTACACCGCGGTCCGTCGTACTGCCGACGACGGGAGCGCGGCCGTCGAGTCGCGTCGCGACGGTGAGCCGATCCGGGTCCGCGACGACGTGCCCCTGTCGCAGCGACTGGTCGCGACCGGCTTCCACTACGTCACTGAGACCCGCGCCCTCCAGGCCGCCGCGACCGCCCGGCTGCTGCCGCGCATCCGCGACATCCGGCGGATGGGCTCGTGCGCCCTCGACCTGTGCCACGTCGCCGAGGGCGCACTGGACGCCTACGTCGAGGAGGGAGTGATGGCCTGGGACCACGCGGCCGGTGGTCTGGTGGCCGAAGGTGCCGGCGCGCGCGTCGAGCTGACCCGGGGCGCCGGTGGCCGCGAGCTCATCCTCTGCGCACCGGAGGCCGGTTTCCGGACGTTCCGTACCGCTGTCCGGAAAGCCGGGTTCCTGGGGCCTCCAGGGGAATAGCGGGGGTTCACAGACTGTTCACGCGTCACGACGTGGGACCGGTGTGCATGAAGCCCTGCCGATGGTGCACAATCTGGCGCCGACGACGTGTGATTCGCATGGGCAGGGCTTGAGGGAGTGGAAGACGGATGGCGACAGATTACGACGCACCGCGCAAGAACGAAGAGGACCAGTCCGAGGAGAGCATCGAAGAGCTCAAGGCGCGTCGTCACGACAAGAACTCCGGCAAGGTCGACGAGGACGAGGCCGAGGCGGCCGAGTCCTTCGAGCTGCCCGGGGCCGACCTGTCGCACGAGGAGCTCGCGGTCGAGGTGAAGCCCAAGCAGGAGGACGAGTTCACCTGCATGAGCTGCTTCCTGGTGCACCACCGCAGCCAGCTCGCCGACGCCAAGAAGCTGATCTGTCGCGACTGCGCCTGATCAGCAGCAGGCCCGACCAGCATCGGCCTGACCACCAGACGCGAGAAGGCCGCGACCCCCACGGGGTCGCGGCCTTCTTCATGTCCGGCTACTCGCCGTCGTGCTTCAGGTCAGGGGGCAGGTGGCCGGTCGACCTGGTGTAGTAGGAAGCGGCCTTGCGCTGGGCGAGCATCCGCGCCACCGCGATGAACGCGCCGGTGACGACCGCCCAGGTGACGGCCTCCCAGACGTCGACGTCGGGGTCAGCAGGGTTCTCCGGCGGCTTCTTGCCGGTTGCTGCCTTCCACGACTTGTCAAGGGCCTTGCGGGTGACGGCGGCGGCCCCGAGGGCGGCGGCCAGCGAGAACGCGGTCCAGACTTTCGATCCTGATGCCATGGGACCGACCCTATGCGGCGGAGTTCGCCGAGGCGAGGGCGGCCGTCAGCTGGTCGGGTCGCCGGGTGCTGACCAGCCAGTACGGCGCGGGGTCGGCCGGGTCGGTGATCTCCACCCGCACCGACCGTTTCAGGTAGGGCCGCAGCAGGAGGTAGGCACGGGCGTCGGCCTCGACGCCGGCGACCCGGCGGGTCTCGTCAGCGTCCAGGGGCGTCGCGGCGCCGAGGTGCACGACCGGGATCGAGGCCCGGCCGGCCCGGAACACGCCGTCGCCGACGCTGACCCGCGCAGACCCGAACCACAGCAGTCCGGACCCGAGCAGCGCCATGGCCAGGCCCGAGACGGCCCACGCCGCCGCAGTCGGGAGGGCGACCACCACGGCGAGCCAGAGGCTCGCCACGAGCATCGTCCCCTGGACCCACCAGCGCAGGGGAACGCTCAGCCGCTCGTCGTACTCCACGGTGTGCATCGTAGGAGTGGCGACCCGGTCGTCGGCCGGTAGGGTCCGGCCGTGCCCTTCGACCTCGACATCAGCGTGGTCCGCCTGGACCCCGACCTGCCGCTGCCGGCGTACGCCCATCCCGGGGACGCCGGCGCCGACCTGCTCACCACCGTCGACGTGACGCTGGCGCCGGGGGAGCGGGCGATGGTCCCGACCGGGATCTCCCTCGCCCTGCCGGACGGGTACGTCGCCCTGGTGCACCCCCGGTCCGGACTCGCGGCCCGGCACGGCCTGTCGATCGTCAACACCCCGGGGACCATCGACGCGGGCTACCGCGGCGAGATCAAGGTGATGCTGATCAACCACGACCCGGCCTCGGCGATCGAGCTGCGCCGCGGCGACCGGATCGCCCAGCTCGTCGTCCAGCGCTTCGAACGGGCCAGGTTCGTCGAGGTGGACGAACTCCCTGACTCGGTGCGTGGGGACGGGGGCTACGGTTCTACCGGAGGATTCGGTCGCGCCTGACCGAGACCCGACGCTAGGAGATGTCGTGAAGTTCCGCCGCAAGACCGCACCGTCCGAGGCCCCGCTCGAGGAGGGCGTCGACCCGTCGGCCGAGCAGCTGCCCGCCCGTGGCCCGTTCGACGTCGACGACGTCTCCGACGACGGCGTCCAGCGCGTGGACCTCGGTTCGCTGATCCTGACGCCGGAGACCGGCCGCGAGCTCCGGCTCCAGGTGGACGAGCGCACGCAGGACGTCCAGGCGGTCATCCTGTCCGGGCCCGACGGCGCCCTCGAGCTGCGCGCCTTCTCCGCCCCGCGCAACGGTGACCTCTGGTCGACGGTCCGCCCCCAGGTCGCGGCCGACATGGCCCGTCGTGGCGGCACCGCCACCGAGCAGGAGGGCCCGTTCGGTCCCGAGCTGCTCTGCAAGCTCTCGGTCACGAACGCCGAGGGCCGCACCGGCAGCCAGAACTCACGGATCGTCGGCATCAACGGGTCCCGGTGGATGCTGCGCGCCACGTTCCTCGGTCGGCCCGCGAGCGACCCGGAGGCCGCGGCTGCCTGGGAGGAGACCCTCAGCCGGACCATCGTCCGCCGCGGCGACCACGCCATGCCTGTGGGCGATCCGCTTCCCCTCAACCTCCCGGCGGACGCCCGTCGGTTGAACTCCTCCGGCACGTGACGTCGGCAGGCTGACGACCGTGTCCCCCGAGAAGCGCCGACTCCGGCGCAGCATCAGCAAGTGGGCGAGCAGCTCCGACATGCACGCTCGCGAGCTGCGCGAGACGTACGCCGCCACGGCCGCGGACACCATCGCCACGGCGCAGGACCGGCAGCGGGTCCGCCTGCGCGGCACCCTGCGCACCGTCACGCTGCGCCCGCGCGGCGGCGTACCCGCCCTCGAGGCCGAGCTCGACGACGGCTCCGGCGTGATCACCGTCGTGTGGCTGGGTCGTCGCCGGATCGCCGGGATCTCGCCCGGACGCGCGATCCAGGTCGAGGGCCGGATCGGGTCCGGGGAGGGCAGCCGCCTGCTCTACAACCCGCGCTACGAGCTCATCCCGTGAGCGAGGACCACGTCCACGAGGAGCCCCGCGCGGACACGCAGGGGGAGACGTCGGTCGACACCGTCGAGGCCGTCGTCCGGACCCAGCTGGCCAAGGCCCTCGGAGGCCGTCGCGGCATGGTCGAGGCCGCGGTGCCCACGATCATGTTCACGGTGCTGTGGCTGACCACGAAGGAGCTGCAGACCGCGCTCGTCGTGAGCGTCGCCGCTGCCGTGGTGCTCCTCGTCGTCCGGCTGGTCCAGCGCTCGACGGTGCAGTTCGTCCTGAACGCACTCTTCGGCATCGGGATCGGGTGGTTCTTCGTCACCATGTCGGCCCGTTCGGGTGGCAGTGCCGACGACCAGGCGCTGGCGTACTTCCTGCCCGGGATCATCTACAACACCGGTTACTCCGCGGTGCTGGCGTTCACCTGTCTGATCGGCTGGCCTCTGGTGGGCTTCATGGTCGGGAGCGTCACCGGCGACCCCACCGCGTGGCACGAGGACAAGCAGGTCGTCCGGCTGTGCTCGCTGCTCACGTGGGTGCTCGTCGCGCCGTGCATCATCCGCGTGGTGGCCCAGGCACCGCTGTGGTTCGCGGGGAAGTCGGGTGCCCTCGATGCCGACACCGCGGTCGCCGCGCTGGGCATCGCGAAGATCATCATGGGCTGGCCGCTCCAGCTGGCGGCCCTCGCCGCGATGGTGGCGCTGCTGGCGCGCAACCGCACCCCGATCTCCGCTGGTTGAGGTGAGAGGCCGTTCACGGCCGAACCTCGAAACCCCGTGAGGTCGACGCGCTACCCCCCGTGCAGGCTGGGGGCGAGCAGGCGCTCGAGCTCCTCCTCGACGTCCGCCGAGACCACGAACAGCAGCTCGTCACCGGCCTCGACCGGCTGGTCGGCGTCGGGCAGGTAGACCTGCCCGTCGCGCAGGATCGTCACCAGGGCGCAGTTCTCGGGGAACGGGATCAGCCCGGACGGCTTGCCGATGTACGGCGAGTCCTTCGGCAGCGTGAGCTCGACCAGGTTGGCGTTGCCCTGGCGGAACGTGAACAGCCGGACCAGGTCGCCGACCGTCACCGCCTCCTCGACGAGCGCGGACATGATCCGCGGGGTCGACACGTTGACGTCGACGCCCCATGCCTCGGTGAAGAGCCACTCGTTGTTGGGGTGGTTGACCCGCGCGACGGTGCGCGGGACACCGAACTCGGTCTTGGCGAGCAGGGAGGTGACGAGGTTGACCTTGTCGTCGCCCGTGGCCGCGATGACGACGTCGCACTGGTCGAGCCCTGCCTCCTCGAGGGAGGACAGCTCGCAGGAGTCGGCCAGCAGCCACTCGGCGTCCGGGACCCGCTCGGGCTTCATGTTGGCGGCGGCCTTGTCGATCAGCAGAACCTGGTGGCCGTTGCCGATCAGCTCGCGGGCGATGGAGCGGCCGACGGCACCGGCTCCGGCGATGGCGACCCTCATCAGGCGTCCTCCGGTCCCTCGTCGATGACGGAGTAGGCCCGGGCGGCGTTCTCCTCGCGGATCACCATGTGGATCAGGTCGCCTTCCTGGAGGATCGTCTCCCGGGTGGGCAGCGTGCCCTCGCCGAGTCGGTCGATCCACGCGATCCGGCTGTTGGTCTGCTCCTGGAAGTGGATGGTCCGGTGGCCGATCCACGCCTCGGGGACCGGGAGGTGGTCGACCCGGATGGTGCCGCTGGGGTCGCGGAAGTCGGGCTCGGCTCCCGCCGGCAGGATCCGGCGGAGGACCTGGTCGGCGGTCCACTTCACGGTGGCGACGGTCGTGATGCCGAGCCGCTGGTAGACCTCGGCGCGGCCGGGGTCGTAGATCCGGGCGACGACCTGCTGGATCCCGAACGTCTCGCGAGCGACCCGTGCCGCGATGATGTTGGAGTTGTCGCCGCTGGACACGGCCGCGAAGGCCTCGGCGCGCCGGATGCCGGCCTTCTCCAGGACGGCCTGGTCGAAGCCGTAGCCGGTCACCTTGTCGCCGTTGAACTGCGGGCCCAGCCGCCGGAAGGCGTCGGGCTCGCTGTCGATGACGGAGACGGTGTGGTTGCGGTCCTCGAGACTGCGCGCCAGGGTCGATCCCACCCGGCCACAGCCCATGATCACGACATGCACGGGGGAACCGTATCCCAGCCGTTGCCGCGGGAACGGTGGTCAGGGTCTAACCTGTCCGATCGTGGGTGTCGGCGATGTCTCGAAGCGGATCCTCGTCGGGCGCAAGCTTCGCAGCTCGCAGCTCGGCGAGACGCTCCTTCCCAAGCGGATCGCGTTGCCGGTGTTCGCCAGCGACGCGTTGTCGTCGGTCGCGTACGCCCCCGACGAAATCTTCATCATGCTGTCGCTCGCCGGCGCGTCGGCGTACGTCTGGTCCTGGAAGATCGGCATCGCCGTCGCCCTGGTGATGACCGCGGTCGTCGCGTCGTATCGCCAGACGGTCCACGCCTACCCCAGTGGTGGCGGCGACTACGAGGTCGCGACGGTCAACCTGGGTCGCAACGCGGGCATGACCGTCGGCAGCGCACTGCTCGTCGACTACGTCCTCACGGTCGCCGTGTCGATCTCGTCGGGCGCCCAGTACGCTGCCTCCGCCATCCCCGCCCTCTCGGGGCACGAGGCCACCTTCGCCAGCCTGATGGTCGTCCTCCTGATGGCCATGAACCTGCGCGGCATCCGGGAGTCCGGTGCCTTCTTCGCGTTCCCGACCTACCTGTTCATGGTCGCGATGCTCGGGATGTGCGGCTACGGCTTGCTCCGGCTCGCGACCGGCACCCTCCCCGAGGTCGAGAGCGCAGACCTCGACATCACCAGCGCGCCCGGGTACGAAGGGCAGCTCACGACGTTCGCGCTGCTCTTCCTGCTCGCGCGGGCCTTCTCGTCCGGCTGTGCTGCGCTCACGGGTGTCGAAGCGATCTCGAACGGGGTCCCGGCGTTCCGCAAGCCCAAGAGCAAGAACGCCGCCACGACGCTGCTGCTGCTCGGGATGATCGCGATCACGATGATGCTGAGCATCATCGTGCTGGCCAAGCAGATGGGGCTGAGGTACGTCGACCCGCACGACCTGGAGCGGATGACCCGCAACGGCGAGCCGTTGCCGGTCGGCTACGACCAGCACACGGTGATCGCACAGATCGCCGACGCCGTGTTCAACGACTTCTCGCCGGGCTTCTACCTGGTGGTCTCGGTCACCGGCATCATCCTGTTCCTCGCCGCCAACACGGCGTTCAACGGCTTCCCGGTGCTGGGTTCGATCCTGGCCAAGGACGGATTCGCGCCGCGGGCGCTCGGCTCGCGTGGCGACCGGCTGGCCTACTCCAACGGCATCGTCTTCCTCGCGGTCATGGCGATCGCGCTGATCCTGGCCTTCGACGCCCAGGTGACGAGGCTGATCCAGCTCTACATCGTCGGTGTGTTCGTCTCGTTCAACCTGAGCCAGCTCGGCATGATCCTGCACTGGACCCGGCACCTGAGGACCGAGAAGGACGCGGCGAAGAGGCGGCGGATGCAGCAGTCCCGTGCGATCAACGCGGTCGGCCTCACCTTCACCGCCGTCGTCCTCGTGGTCGTGCTGATCACCAAGTTCTTCGCCGGTGCCTGGATCGCGATCCTGGCGATGGCGATCTTCTTCCTGATCATGAAGGGCATCCACCGGCACTACGACAACGTCAAGCGTGAGCTCGCCGCCGACGAGGACGACAAGATCCTGCCGACCCGGGTGCACGCGATCGTGCTCGTCTCGAAGCTGCACAAGCCGACCCTGCGTGCACTCGCGTTCGCCAAGGCGAGCCGGCCGAACATACTCGAGGGCGTCTACGTCGCGGACGACATCGCGTCCACGAACCGCCTGCTCGCCGAGTGGGACGAGCGCAACATGGGCGTCCCGCTGAAGGTGCTGCACTCGCCGTACCGCGAGGTGGTGCGGCCCATCGTCGACTACGCGATGGAGATCCGGAAGGCCAACCCGCGCGGCGTGGTCGCCGTCTACATCCCGGAGTACGTCGTCGGCCGGTGGTGGGAGCAGCTTCTGCACAACCAGACAGCTCTGCGGCTCAAGGGCCGGTTGCTGTTCGCGCCCGGGGTGATGGTCACCTCGGTGCCCTACCAGCTCCGGTCCTCGCAGATCGCGGTCGAGCGGGAGGAGCGCAACGAGGGGCGCGTCCGGCCCGGTGACCTCCGCCGCGGCGAGGTCTCGAGCGACACCAGCTCCCGCCGTCAGATCCGGCGATGAGCGGTCGGCGACACCAGCGCCAGACCCGCCAGCGCCGGGCCCGTGGGCGCTCGATGGTGGGCGAGCGGTTCACCGCCGACGTGGGCCCGGTCGCCCATGGCGGCCACTGCGTCGCCCGGGTGGCGGTCGACCCGTCGGCCGACCCGGTCGAGACCCGGGTGGTCTTCGTCCGGCACACGCTGCCGGGGGAGCGGGTGGTCCTGGAGATCACCGAGGGAACCGAGGGCGACCGATTCTGGCGCGGTGACGCCGTCGAGGTGCTGTCCGCGTCCCCCGACCGGGTGACCTCGCCGTGCCCCGTGGCCGGCCCGGGCCTGTGCGGCGGCTGCGACTTCCAGCACGTCGCCGTGCCGGCCCAGCGGACCCTCAAGACCGTCGTGGTGCGCGAGCAACTGGTCCGCCTTGCCCGGCTCGACGCTGCCGACCCCCTCGTCACCGGGCTCGAGGTGCAGCCCGTCCCCGGTGACGTCGACGGCCTGCGGTGGCGGACCCGGCACCGGTACGTCGTCCTCGCCGACGGGCGGACGGGCATGCGCAAGCACCGCTCCCACGACGTCGTGCCCGTCGACGACTGTCTGATCGAGGCGGCCGACCCTCCGTCGTACGACGTGCTGGGTCGGTACTTCTCCGTGGCGGACGAGGGCTTCTGGCAGGTCCACCCCGGCGCGCCGGAGGTGCTCGTCTCGACGGTGCTGGAGCTGCTGGCGCCGCGACCGGGCGAGGCGGTGCTCGACCTGTACGCCGGCGTCGGCCTCTTCGCCGCCTTCCTGGCCGACGCGGTCGGTCCCGGGTCCCGCGTGGTCGCCGTCGAGGGGGACCGTGAGGCGAGCCGGCACGCGAAGGCCAACCTCGGAGATGCGGCCAGAGTGGCGCACGGACCGGTCGAGAAGGTGCTTGCCACCGAGTTCGACGAGCCGTTCGACCTCGTGGTCCTCGACCCGCCACGCGAGGGCGCGAAACGCGCGGTGGTCGAGCAGGTCGTGGACCGCGCCCCCCGTGCCGTCGCCTACGTCGCGTGCGACCCGGCCGCGTTGGCGCGGGACATCGCGATCTTCGCCGAGCACGGCTACCGGCTCGAGCGGCTGCGCGCCTTCGATCTGTTCCCGATGACCAATCACGTGGAGTGCGTCGCGCTGCTGAAAAGTAGCCGCTGACCTGCGGAAACGTGGGTCGGAGGGACGTCGTCAGTCCTTGGGAGCCCGCCTTATGGCGAGCTTGGGCGCTCTCATCACGAAACACGCGGGTGACTCGATCTTCAAACAGTTGCTTGTGGAGAACCCGCGCTACTCAAACGCCAGCCAGCGCGCGAACATCCGCGAGTTCCTGACAACGCTTGAGGACCATCGCTCCTGGTGGCTCCAGACTGGTGCCAAGGACAAGGCAGCGAAGCCAAAGCCGAAGATGACCAAGGTCATCGACATCGAGGACGCGACTCTCGAGCACATCTACCCGCAGAGCGCGCTGGCTGCTGACAAGGATCCGGCGCTGGATCATGGCGCAGAGACGCATCGAGGTCGATGTGGAGTTCCGTGGCCCAGGTCTCGAGCTGATCGCGGGTCGGCGGCTTCCCGGTCTGCCCCAGGGCGAGCAGCGTCCGTCGGTGGAGCAGCTGCAACGCCTCGGGAAGCGAGTTGCGCTGGGTCAGCAGCTTGTCCGCCGGTAATCCGGCGACCTCGGTGAGGGTCTTCACTAGGGTTGTCATTGAGCTCCGTTCGTCGTGTCGCGGCCGAACTGTCGAGCCGCTGGACCTCGCCACATAGGTGGGAAGTCAGAGCATGGAGCCGAGGTCTGACCCGACCGTCGGGTAGGTGGCGGTCATGGACTTCAGCTGTCGGGTGGTCAGGTCGAGTTTCATAGCCAGGGCGAGGAAGTTGATCAGTTCGCCGTACTCGGGGCCTAGCAGGTGCGCGCCGACCACCCGGTCGCTGGACCGGTCGATGAGGATCTTGGCGGCAGCGGTGGTCTCACCGATGCGGTAGTTGGAGTACCAGCCACTGGTGTCGCTGTAGCGGACATTGACATCGATGCCCTGGTCCCGGGCCTCCTGTTCGAGCATCCCCACTCGGGCGAGCTCGGGAATCGTGAACACCGCGGTCGGGACACCGGCGTAGTCCGGGACAGTCGTGGTGGCTTTGAGCATGTTCGACGCGGCGACCTTGCCCTCGAAGACCGCAACCGGGGTCAACCGGGGCCCGGGTGTGTTGGCGGAGTCGCCGGCGGCGTACACCGCTGGGTTCGTGGTGCTCTGCAGGTGAGCGGCGACGTGTATTCCGCGTTCGTCCCACTTGACGCCGGCCGAGTCGAGGTGGAGCCCGGAGAGTTCAGGTGTGCGGCCGGCGCCGTGGACGACGAGGTCGAACTCCATGGTCTCGGTACGGCCGGATCGTTCGACGTCGACCTGGTAGCCGCTCTCGGACTTCTCGATCGCGGTGATCGTCGCGGAGCGCCGCAGTTCGATCCCGGCTTCAGTGCCTCGGTTGATGAGGAGCTCGACGAGGTCGGGGTCGAATCCTTTGAGGGGACTGGCTCCGCGGTCGATGATGGTCGGGGCGCTGCCGGCACGCGCCGCGATGTGAGCGAACTCAAACGAGATGAAGCCACCCCCGACGAACAAGATCCGCGCGGGGAGCACTGGTAGGTCCAGGAAGTCGGTGCTGTCGATGAGGTGCTCGTGGCCGGGGAAGTCCAGTGGGCGTGGGCGTGCCCCGGTGGCGATCAGGAAATGGGTCGCCTCATACGGGTCGCCGCTGATCTCGATGGCGTTCTTGTCCGTGAACCGAGCTGTCCCGTGGAGGGTGTCGATGCCGTTGCCGGACAGGCTGTCTTCCATGTTCTGCGGGACCGGGTCGGTGAAGCCGTGCTTGTGCTTCATCAGGTCGGCCCAGTTGATCGACAGATCGGCGTCATCGATGCCCTTGCCGCGCATCAGCCGGGCGCTGTCGATGATCTCGGCACCGCGGCGCAGGATCTTCTTCGGGTCGCACCCTCGCAGCGCGCAGGTGCCGCCGTACGGCAGCGCATCGACGATCGCCACCTTCCAGCCCTGCGAGGCGCACTTGTTGGCTGCTGAGACGCCGGCCATGCCGGCACCGATCACGATCAGGACGTAACTGGGGGTCATCGCACGGTTCCGTTACCAACGGCAAGTGCTGCTCGGAGCTGATCCACCGTGGGCGCGCCCGCCAATCCGTCCGGTGTGCGGTAAACCCGACACGACAACCCAACCCCGGCGTCCGGGTCGGCGAAGACGTCAACGCCGTCCACCAGGATGCTCGGCGACCCGTGGAAGCCCACCCGCTCGGCCTCCTCCAACGTCTCGACCAGGTGTCGCGACACCGTCAGGTCGGCGCTTTCTGCCGCGACCACGGCGAGCCGCTCGTCGGCGACCTTCCAGTTCGGGCAGTCACCGAAGTACAACAACGTGATGTCCATGCCAGCGACCGTAAACCTTGATCCATGGTGCAAGGTCAAGGGATAGGGTGGGGCGATGTTGATCGGAGAGCTCGCCGACGCGGCTGGCCTACCGAGCCAGACCATCAGGTTCTACGAGCGCAAGGGCCTCCTACCTGAACCCGAACGCGGTGCCAACGGCTACCGCACCTACGACGCGTCCACACTCACCCGGTTGCACTTCGTTCAGACCGCACAGGCTGCAGGCCTCACCCTCGCCGAGATCGCCAGCATCATCGGTCTGCGCGACGACGGCAACGTCCCGTGCGCTCATGTCGCGACCCTGATCCACAACAAACTCGACGACGTGCGTGCACGCATCAGGGACCTCGCCGCGCTCGAAGGAGAACTCGAAGGCCTCATCGAACGCAGCCAGCGCCTCGATCCCGCCGACTGCACCGACACCGACATCTGCCACATCCTCTCCGCCGCTTCTCGAATCGAGTAGCGGAGGCGGCTCGACGCATCGACCTCCACCGATACCTCCGCCGGTGTTCTGCGTCGGGTGCTGCCCCCATGCATGTGCGACGGGCAGCACCCCAGGGTTCCGGCGTTCGGCCGGACAGGCGTCAGGCCGGGACGACGGCCTGGTCGCGGCGAAGAAGCCACGCAACTGCCGGGTAGCCGGTCACGAGACCGGCGATGACGCCGAGCTGCATGAGGAACCAGAACGTGCTCTCGGTCACCGCCGGCATGGCGTTGTTGAAGTGCAGGAGCAGCATCCAGCCGACCATGCCGATGTCGAATGCCACCACGGTGATGACGGCGGTGGCGATCGCAGCGCCGATGGACAGGCCGCGCGTGTGCCCGCTGTGGGCTCGGCGGCTGGCGGTGCGCTCGTAGACGGCCAGCATGACGATGACGAGAAAGGCGATGACGAGGATCATGGGCCACATCGCCAGACCTGCGATGGTCCAGCCGATCGCAACGACGAACGGGACGGCGATGAGGTGGGCGACCGCGGATGCGCCGCCGCCGGGCAGCACCGAGACCGCTGATGCGTCAGCCGTTCTCGCGTCGCCGTGTGCCGAGGTGGAGGAGGCGTTGCCGGCGCGTCCACGGTTCAGGTAGACCGGGATGGCGAACGGGCCGAGGTAGAGACCCGAGGTCATCCACACAAGCTCGCTGGCGACGCTGTCGTGACGGCGACGCGCCAGGTAGATGTCAGCGGCGACGACGGCCACGCTGAGCAGGGAGAGAGCGATGTAGGTCCAAGCGACCGGAGTGAGCCAGTCGGGGACGGCGGAACGCATGTCCATAGGTTGAGTCCTTTGTGGTGAGGGGGAGCTTGATCAGTTGCGGGGTCGGGCCTTCGTTGGGTTACGCGCTGGGGTAGAGCGGCCGGATGCTCGGCGGTAGTTGGCGGGTCCTTGCTGACCGCCGCCGCCGCCGGAGCCGTGGGCACAAGAGCGTTCGCCCCGAGCTCACTCGAGCGCGGGGCGATAAGCGGGTGTGCTGGTGTCCACACATCCCAGGCAGTCGCATTGTTCGTGGGCGTGCACCACCACCCTGGGTCACCTAGTCGTTCAAGAGCGCGCGCCTACTGAGGTAGTCAGCCTCGTCGATCTCGCCCGCCGCGAACCGGCGTTTGAGCTGGTCCTGTGCGGGTTGAGAAGCCTGATGGCCGGGGGACCGGCTGCGCATCAGCCAGGCAGTCCCTACGACGACGACCGCGACCAACGCGGCCAATCCCAGCAGGCCAGCCACGAGCATCCAGCTCATCATCCCGCTCATGCTGATGTCGCCCATCCCGTTGCCATTCACGGTCGTCTCCGTTCAGTAGCCGTAAAACTATGATACATAGTAGTTCAAACCTGATGCCGGCACGAGGATGGGCCGCCGCCCCCCCAGGGGAAAAAGTCGTTGGTCGAGCGGGCGTCTCAGTACGGCGGGACAGGTGCTTGGGGCGGCCGGGAGTTGAGTCGCCGGGTTATCTACTATCCGGTATCGTAGATGGTGCCCCAACAGAAGTCCCTTCCCACGATTGAGAGTTCGCCGTGCCCGCTTTCCCTCGTGCCCGCTGTTTCCCGGTCCGGCTCGCTGGTGCTGTCGCTGCAGCCGCAGTGCTTGTCTCTGGCTGTGCTTCCACCACGGATGGAGGGGGCTCCACGCCGGACGACACCGGTTCGGGCGGTCAGACCGCAGAGATGGAACACATCCACGGCCTTGGCGTGGATCCTGCCGACGGCATGTTGTATGCCGGGTCGCACTACGGGCTCTTCCGGGTGCCGGCTAAGGGTGCCGTGACGCTTGTGTCACCGGTCCAGGACTTCATGGGCTTCACTGTCGCGGGTCCGGACCGCTTTTTGGCCAGCGGTCATCCCGGGGAGCACCAGGGCGGGCCGTCGTCTGTGGGGTTGATCGAGTCCACCGATGGCGGGGTGTCCTGGCAGCCGTTGTCGCTTTCTGGGGAGGCCGACTTTCACTCCCTGGAGGTGGTGGACGAGACCGTGTTCGGTCTCAACTCGATGACGGGCGCGTTCATGGTCAGCGTTGACGGCCGTGACTGGGAGGCCCGGTCCGCCGAGCCGATCGCGGACTTCGCGGTAGACCCGGAGAACGTCGACGTCATCCTTTCCACGACCGAGCAGGGCCCGGCACGCAGCCAGGACGGCGGGAGGACGTTCCAGCTGTTGTCCGGGGCGCCGCTGCTCGTGATCGTCGACTGGGCCGCTGACGGCACTCTGCTCGGCGTGGCCCCCGATGGGGCGGTGCACGTCAGCACCGACGGGGGTGCCTCATGGGAGGCGCGCGGCCGTCTGCCGGGTGCACCCGAGGCGCTGCATGTCGAGGACGCCGATGAGGTGTACGCCGCCGCGGCCGGGACGGTGTGGGCGTCCACAGACGGAGGCGACAGCTTCGCGGAGCGACCCGGCACGCCATGAACCCACGAGCTGGGATCGGCCGCGTCGGCGCCCTGGCACTCCTCGCAACCGCGATGCTTCTCGGTCCTGCGCCGGCGGCTCAGGCGCACGCGACGCTCCTCTTTGCGACGCCTGCGGTGGAAGGCGCAGTCCCGACCTCGCCGGACCAGATCCAGCTGGTGTTCGACCAAGCGGTAAGTCCGGCCGAGTCCGCGCTCGAACTGAGGGGCCCGGGCGGGGAACAGGTCCGTCTGGGTGCGGCCGCCTCGGGCGAGGACGGGCAGGCGATGACCGCACCGGTGCTCGAGGAGCTGGCTGTCGGTCAGTACGTCGTGGACTGGACGGCCACAGCGGCGGACGGCGACACGATGTCCGGCGAGTTCCGGTTCGCGGTGGGGTCCAGCGCTGGGCTCGCCCTTGGCGGGGGGAATCAGCCGCAGGTCGAGGGCTGGGAGTTGTTGACGCTCATGAGATGGGGCATGTTCGCGGGTCTGACGCTGTCGCTCGGGGGGTTGGTCGGCGCACGACTGGCACGACGGACAGCTCTTGCTGGGACGGAGCAGGACGACCCAGGGCCGTTGCTGCGCACGGGGAGCCTGATCGGCGTGGTCTCCGCGCTGGGTCTGGCGGTCACGCTGCTGGGTGACGGCTCCCTGGTGGCTGGGGCGTCGAGTTGGAGCCCGCGGACCCTGGTGGAATCGGCGCCGGGCAGGGTCGCTGCAGCGGAGGTGCTCAGCTTCGCCGTGGCCGGCGCCGCGGTGCTGCTGCGTCGTCATGCGTGGGTGGGTGTCGCCTTGGTCGCGGTTGCTGGTGCCGAGGGCTTCAGGGCGCATCCTCAGGCCGCCAGTCCGGGCTGGGGGGCGGTACTGATCTTCGTCCACCTGGGTGCCGCCTCGATCTGGATCGGCGCGCTGGTGCACGTGGTACGCGTAGCACGCTCGCGTCGCAACCGAGATCTTTCAGCCGGGGCGGCCGTGGCGGCGTACGCCCGGTTGGCACTGTGGCTCTTCGCGCTCGTCCTGGCAACCGGGACGATCAGCGGCCTGCTGCTGGCTGGGCCGGATGGGCTGCGCGACACCCTGTTCGGAACCACCTACGGGCGATGGCTGCTGGCGAAGATCACACTGGTCGTGGTCATCGCCGCTCTGGCGCTGTTGGCGCGCCACCACCTCAGGAGCCGCCGAGCGCTGCCCCAGCCCGGACGCGCCGCCCGGGGCGAGATCGCTGGCCTGGGCGGCGTGTTGGTCGTCTCGGCCCTGCTGACGTCCTTGTCGCCACCGGTGTCAACTGACGTGGAGCTGCCGTTCCCGCCGGCACCTGTCGGCTCGATCTCTGCTGCTGGTGCGCGTGCGGGGTGGATCGGCATCGGCGTCACGGCCTCGGAAGGCCAACTACTGGTGCGCCTGTCCACCCCGGACACGGACATGTCAAACGACGCGGTGGACACCAACACCTACGACCTGGACGCCAACCTGACCGCTGCCGGCGACCCGGCGCCCCGTCACGTCCCATTGCGCCGCTGCGGCCCGGGGTGCTTCGTCGCGGCCATTGACTGGCGGCGCGGACAGAACACGGTCACATTCAAGGCGGACTCCTCCGACTTCCCGGGCGGAACGACCGCGGTCACCGTGGCCTGGCCACCCCGTCAAGCCCCAGCTTTGTTGCGCCGCACGGTGCGCATCATGGGAGCCATCCCAGAGCTCACCCTCTACGAGCGAGTCACCAGCAACACCAACACGGGCCTCGGCGATGGGGTCAGGTTGCAGGTGACCGGGCAGGAGCTCCTCGACTCCGACCCCTACGGCTCCGGGGTGGCGCCGACAGTGGTGGTCCTCGACCGGGACGAGGAGGCCGGCGAGACCGTCATGGCTCTGGCCTACCCCGGCGAGGGCACCTATGTCCGGCTCACCCTGGACCACCACGGCCGGATCGTGCGGGAGACGCTGACGGCGCCCAACCACCTGACGACCCGGACCATCGTCTACCCCAAGGACGAACACGACCTGCACAAGCACACACCAGGTCCGCAACGGTGACGTCACCAGGCTTGCGTGCCAGCACTACACTACTAACTAATCTAGTAGATGCTGGCGCTGATTCGTGCCGACGATGAAAGGAACCCTTTTGGAGCAGCTCTTCTACGCCGTGGCCGTGCTGGCGTGCCCGCTGGGCATGGGCCTGATGATGTTCTTCATGATGCGTCCGCGTCACACCGCTCCGGCCGCCTCCGGAGGTCAGGACGAGCTCACCCGGTTGCGGGCGGAGGTCGACCAGCTCAAGGCCGTTCAGCGGAACCGTGCAGACGCCGACTCGGAGCTGCTGTGAGCGAGCTGATCATCCCGGGCCTCGTCGCCGTGGCGGCAATAACCCTCACCTACGTGTTCTGCATTCGCCCGATGCGCAACGGGAGGCACTGTGGGATGCCGGGCATGAGCGATCCCGAGAACTGTCCTGACGTCCACTTCGACACGGAGGTCCAGAGCCTCCGTGCTGAGGTGGCGAGTCTCCACCGCGACGTGAGCGCGGGCCAACCTGCGATCGACCGCTCGACCACTGGAGTGGACCCGACGATCAGGCAGTCCAACTGACAGGGCAATAGGAGTCGCTAACAGCCGCCAGGGCCGGGGCGGCGGCAAGCGCCAAAGGGAGCGCCAGCACGACAGCGATTCCGGCCGCGGCCGCCAGTCCTCGGACCATGCCGAAGGACTGGCTCGGCGCGACCAGTCGCCGTACTCGCGCAGCAGCGGTCGACCCGCCGGCCCCGAGCAGGCCAACCGGAGCCGGCGCGCCGCCCAGGCGCAGCAGCGCGTGAGCCAGACAGCGGCGGTCCGCGGAGCGCGTGGCAACGTCGTCGGCGGCCATCTCCACCAGGCGCGGTAGCTGGTCGGCCGCTGCAGCGAAGAGAGGTACGAAGCTGAACGCGTCCCGTAAGGCGGTCGCAGTGGCGACCACCACGTCGTGACGACCACGCAGGTGGGCTCGTTCGTGGGCCAGGACCGCCTCGAGCTCCTCGGCCGCGAGCTGGCCGAGAGCACCACTGGTGACGACGACCTGACCACCGCGGCCGGGCACGCAG
>JBKJUE010000002.1:0-25734 GCA_046590395.1 Nocardioides sp. | reverse complement strand
CGCGACCTTGCCGCCGATGAGGACGTCGGTGGCGCGGTTGATGCCGTCGATGAGCGAGTGGCGGCAGCCGTACTTGTTGTCGAACTTCGACTTGGTGACCGAGTCGTTGACGTTGATGGCCGGGAAGAGCAGCGAGCCTTCCTTCATCATGTCGTAGAGACGCAGGACGCCGGTCGTGGTCTCCTCGGTGACGCCCATGAGCTCACCGGCGATCTTCGTGTAGCGATCGGTGCTCTCCGCGAGCGAGGCGTTGAGGACGTCGAAGACGATCTTCTGCTCGTGGCTCTTGGCGGTGGCCGGGTCCGGTGCCTGGCCGGTCTTCTCGGCGTCGACACCGAGGTGGACGAGCATCGTCGCGTCGCCACCGTCGTCGAGGATCATGTTGGCGAAGGAGCCGCCGGGCCAGTTGAGGATCTGCTGGGTGCACCACCAGTACTCCTCCAGGGACTCGCCCTTCCAGGCGAAGACCGGGACACCGGCGGGCGCGTCGGGAGTGCCGTTCGTGCCGACGACGACGGCCGCGGCGGCGTGGTCCTGGGTGGAGAAGATGTTGCAGGAGGCCCAGCGGACCTCGGCGCCGAGAGCGACGAGCGTCTCGATCAGCACCGCGGTCTGGATGGTCATGTGCAGCGAACCGGCGATGCGGGCACCGGCGAGCGGCTTGCTGTCACCGTAGCGGGCGCGCATGGCCATCAGGCCCGGCATCTCGTGCTCGGCGAGGGAGATCTCGGTCCGGCCGTAGTCGGCCAGATTCAGGTCGGCGACCTTGTGGTCCATCTGCTGCCCCTTGTCGTCTGGTGCGGTGCGTCGTACGCCGCGACCTCGCCAGATTAGAACGCGCTGTGGCCGGAGAAAGAATCCTCGACGCCCTCGGTTCCGAATACGGATCGGGGGCTCAGTGCCCGGCGGCGACCTGGCGCTCGTCCTTGTCCTTGCCGAAGGGCAGCAGGTGCATGGCGAGGACGACGATCGCGCCGACGATCACGCCGAGCACCGCGGACAGAGCCGTGTTGACCAACCATCCCAGGACGCCGCCGATGGCCGGGACGGCGTCGTGGGCCGCCTCCTCGAGGTGGTGGACCAGGTCGTACGGCGCGTCGAAGCCGAGCTCGTGCAGCCCGATCAGCTCGATGTGGCCGCCGACCCAGAGCATCGCGACGGTGCCGACGACGGAGATGAAGGTCAGCAGCTTGGGCATGCCGTTGACCAGGCCCCTGCCCACCTTCTGCGCCACGGTCGACGAGCGCTCGGCGAGGTTGAGGCCGATGTCGTCCATCTTGACGATGAGCGCGACGACGCCGTAGACCGCGATCGTGATGGCGACCGCGACGACGGCGAGGATGACCATGCGACTGACGAACCCTTCGTCCGCGACCTCGTTGAGTGCGATCACCATGATCTCGGCGGACAGGATGAAGTCGGTGCGGATCGCACCGGAGGTCATCTCCTTCTCGGCGTCGTCCCCCGAGCCGGCGACCACCGTCGGTCCGTGGGCCTCGTGGCCACGGACCTTGCCCCAGACCTTCTCCGCGCCCTCGTAACAGAGGTAGCCGCCACCGATCATCAGGATCGGGGTGAGCAGCCACGGCAGGAACTGGCTCAGCAGCAGCGCGGCCGGGAGGATGAAGAGCAGCTTGTTGCGCATCGAGCCGATCGCGATCCGCTTGATCATCGGCAGCTCGCGGTCCGCGGTGACGCCGTGGACGTACTGGGGCGTGACGGCGGTGTCGTCGACGACCACGCCGGCCGCCTTCGTCGTGGCTCGCCCGGCGGCCGCGCCCACGTCGTCGATCGAGGCGGCCGCGAGGCGCGCCAGCGCCGCGACGTCGTCGAGCAGCGCGAAGAGTCCTGCGCTCATGAGGTGGTGCCGTCCGCTGCCATGGGCGGAAGGTTATCCGGCGGGTCCCACCGAGGTCGTCCGCCCGGGTAGCGCCGCCAGCAGCACCACTCCGCTCGGGACCTCCCCAGCGTCGATTCTCCACGACCCAGATCACCGGGAGGAGGCCCCGAGAAACGGCGTTCCCGAAAGTCTTCGGGACGGGAGCCCGGTCAGGAACCAGCCGGCTGCCGGGCCCCCGGTACGCGGTCGGCGGACTCCTGCTGGGCCGCCGCGTGGACCGCGGCGGCGATCTCGTCGGTCTGGACCGCGGCGGCCCGCAGGTGGTGGGCCGTCTTGACCTCGTGCTTCGCGAAGCCGACCGGGTCGACCACGATGTTGAGGCGCGAGGCCACCGGTTCCCAGGCGAGGAACAGCGCGAGGGACCCAGCGACGAGCGTGGTGAGGAGGAACGAGACCACGGCGTGGTCGGCGGCCCAGCCCATGTAGCCGGCGTACTCGGCGGTCTTGATCGCGAAGCCGTGGAAGAGGTAGACGACGAGAGTCCAGGCGCCCATCCGAGAGAACCAGCCGCTCGCCCGGGGCACGAGGGCCAGGAACGCCCACGCACCGATGATGCCCACGGCCAGCAGCACGGCCCGGGTCACGATCGACTGCACGTCGCCGCCGGGCAGCTCGTCGTAGTGCGCCCGGTAGTAGAGCGACTCGGTATTCGCCCAGGTGTCTGTCCAGATGGCGAGGACGGCGATCGTCGCCAGGATCCCGACGGCCCAGGCCCTCATCCGCCCGTTCCTCAGCAGCTCGAGCCGCTCCGGCGTCGCCGCCAGGCCGACGACGAAGAACGGCAGCAGACCCAGCACCCTTGCCATGTCGAAGGTGTCGGTGGCGTAGGCCCCGGCCACGAGGCTGGTGACCACCGCGAGCCCGATCGCGACGGAACTCGGGAGCCGGGTGAAGACGGGTGTCATCAGCCGCCAGAAGAAGAGGGCGCTGAGGTACCACATCGGCCAGTGCGGATCGACGAACAGGTCCTCCAGCGTCTCGCCGCCGACATAGATGCGGAACAGCGCCAGGAACGTCTCGAAGATGACGTAGGGCACGACCACGGTCCGGACCAGCCGGGACATCCGCGCCCGCTCCCAGCGGAACCAGCGCGACAGGTAGCCGGTGACGAAGACGAACGCGGGCACGTGCCAGGCGTAGAGGCCGTCGTAGATCGTGTCGTTGAAGGCCGTCCCGGGCAGCAGCGTCCAGGCGTGGCCCACGACCACGAGCAGCACGAGCGCCATCTTGGCGTTGTCGAACCAGGGGTCCCGGGTGCTCTGGGTGGGCATCGAGGTCTGGTGTGTCGGTGAAGGCACACCCGCGTTCTACCCAGATCGGGCAGGTCCTAGTCCTCCACGAAACCGAGGCGGAGGTACTCGGCGGCGTAGCTGCCGGAGAGGAACAGGCTGGCGTAGCGGGCCACCTCGGTGGGGGCGTCCGTGGTGCAGGTCTCGACGCGTACGCCGCGGGACGCGGCCGCGGCCAGCAGCCGGCCCCGGCTCTCGCGGACCAGTGCCTCGTCGTTGCCGTCGTCCAGCATCAGCAGCATCGGCCGGCGCTCCTTGACCTCCTCGGAGAAGGGGTCGTCGAAGACGTCACGCTGGCGTGCCGCCTCGATCACCGGCAGCAGGTGTTCCGCGTCACCGGCGAGGGCGGTGCGACCGCTGGCCCGGCGGATCGACTCTGCGACCCGGCGCGCGGCCCGGGCCGCGAGGACCGAACCGCCCCACACGAGCGGGGCGGTGTCGGCCAGCGCGATGGCCAGCATCTTGGCCGGGTTGACGGCCAGGTCGCGGTGCGGCGAGCTGGCGATGGCGACGTCGTCCATCGCCGCGGCGACCCGTTCGACATCGACGAGCGGTCCGAGCGAGACCCGCTCGAGGTAGTCGAGCATGACGACCGCCGTGGCGAGCTGGTCACGGCTCACCGTCGGCAGGATGTGGCTCCAGCGACCGGCGGCGTGGTCGGCGACGAGCGACGACGCGGGGCAGGCGACCACGACCTGGCAGCCGCGACGGACCGCCTCCGCGACCGCCGACGCCGTGTCCGTGCCGGCTCCGTCGGGTGCGAGCACGACGACCAGGTCGAGACTGCCGGCCCAGCCGGGCAGTGCCGCGCCCGGCCACGCGACGAACGGCACGGGGCACCACGGCTCGAGCACCGCACGCAGCAGGCGGGAGTCGGGACCGGCCGCGATCACCGCGCGCGGACGAGCCTGGAGCTCGTGGTTGTGGGCGACCGCGGCCTCGGTGGCCTCGGCCGCCTCCGCGACCTCACGGCGTACGCGTGCTCCCGCCTCCGCCAGCCGGCGGAACGGGGCGTCGGCGCGCGCCAGCACGGTCTCGTCGTCGAGGCGGGACTCGTCGAACCAGGTCACCATCGTCGGCTCCGGTCAGGCCGGCTTGCGGGCCTCGTCGACCAGCAGCACCGGGATGTCGTCGCGCACCGGGTAGGCCAGGCCGCACCCGGTGCACACCAGCTCCTCGCCCGTGGCCGTCAGCGACGAGCGGCAGCTCGGGCAGACGATGATGTCGAGGAGGGCGCGGTCGATGTTCATGCGGGGCCCCCGGTCAAAGCGGAGCGGAGCGAGCACATGTCTGGGGTGTATTTCATTCGGGGCTCCTGATCAGGGCAAGGACCTCGTCGCGGACCCGGGCCATCGTGGCCTGGTCGGGTCCCTCGACGTTGAGGCGCAGCAGGGGTTCGGTGTTGGACGGGCGGACGTTGAACCACCAGTCGTCGAGGGAGACGGTGAGCCCGTCGAGGTGGTCGGTCCCGGCGCCGCGGTCGCTGTAGACCTTCTCGATCCGGGTCATCATCGCCTGCTGGTCCTCGACCGTGGAGTTGATCTCGCCGCTGACGACGTAGCGCTCGAAGTCGTCGAGGAGCTCCGAGAGCGGGCGGTCGGTCTCGGCCAGGGCCGCGAGCGCATGCAGGGCGGCGAGCATCCCGGAGTCGGCGCGCCAGAAGTCGCGGAAGTAGAAGTGGCCGCTGTGCTCGCCACCGAAGATCGCGTCGGTCTCGGCCATCGTGGCCTTGATGTAGGAGTGTCCGACGCGGGTGCGCACCGGCACCCCGCCCAGCTCGGTCACGATCTCCGGGACCGCCCGGCTGGTGATCAGGTTGTGGATCACGGTGGCGCCGGGTTCCTTCGCGAGCTCACGCGTCGCGATCAGCGCGGTGAGCGTCGACGGGGAGACCGCGCGGCCGAGCTCGTCGACGAGGAAGCAGCGGTCGGCGTCGCCGTCGAAGGCGAGCCCGATGTCGGCCCGCTCGGCGAGCACCCGGCGCTGCAGGTCGACGAGGTTCTCGGCCTCGATCGGGTTTGCCTCGTGGTTGGGGAAGCTGCCGTCGAGCTCGAAGTACATCGGGACAATCTCGACCCGGTCCTCCCCCAGCCGGCCGAAGACCGCGGGCGCGGTGTAGCCGGCCATCCCGTTGCCGGCGTCCACGACGACCTTGAGCCGACGCCCCTCGACGGGGGCCAGCGAGAGCAGGTGGGCGGCGTACGCCTCGAGCACGTCCTGCTGGGTGATCGTGCCCTGACCTGTCCCCGTCGGGAGCTCCCCGGAGCCGACGGCGTCGCGGATCTCGGCCAGCCCGGTCTCCATGCCGATGGGGGTGGCGCCGCTCCGGCACATCTTGATGCCGTTGTACTGGGCCGGGTTGTGGCTCGCGGTGAACATCGCTCCGGCGTGCCCCAGGTGGCCGCTCGCGAAGTAGAGCTGGTCCGTGGAGGCGAGCCCGATCAGGATCACGTCGGCTCCCGCGGCGGTCGCGCCGTCGGCGAAGGCACCGGCCAGGTCGGGCGAGCTCGGCCGCATGTCGTGGCCGACCACGACGGTCCTGGCGCCGGTCACCTGGACGAACGCACCGCCGGTACGGCGAGCCAGGTCGTCGTCGATCTGGTCCGGGACGGTGCCGCGGACGTCGTACGCCTTGAAGATCGCCCGCAACAGCTCGGGGTCCACGGGTTCGGCCATGGCCGGAGCCTAACGGGGCGCCGGGTCAGTCCGTCGTGAGGACGCGCAGATGCCCGCGCCGGGTGGTCTCCCGGCCGGTCTCGGCCGACGGCGCGGTGACCGCGACCGGCTCCGGTCGGGCCGCCTCGCGCACCGCGTCGGCGAGCGCGAGGAGGTCGTCGGTGGACGGGCCCTGCGCTGCGGGGTCCGGCGCGAGCCGCATGACCTCCCAGCCCCGGGGGGCCGACAGCCGCTCGCTGTGGGCGTCGCACAGGTCGTAGGCGTGCGGCTCGGCGTACGTCGCCAGGGGTCCGAGGACCGCGGTCTGGTCGGCGTAGACGTACGTCAGCGTGTTGACCGCCGGCCGGCCGCACGCCGTGCGCGAACATCGGCGGATGGGACTCACGCCGCCGACGGTACCCGCGGATCGGTGCATGTCCGATTAGGCTCGCGGCTGTGGATCAGGCTTCAGCTGTACGACGCATCCGGGACCGGCGTGGCCGCGGGATGCGGGGACCCGCGATCGTCCCCGAACGGCCCGGCCACCCCGAGGTCCGCACCCCCCGCCAGCGGTTCGACGAGATGGCGCTCGAGATCGTCACCCAGGTCGACCAGCGCTGGCAGGACAAGCTCGGACTGGTCGAGTACGCCGTCGAGGACGCGCCGCAGATCCCGGACGACTGGAGCACAGACACGGTCCCCCTCTCCTCGCTCGTCCGCGGCACCGGAGCCACCCCCACCCGTCTGGTGCTCTTCCGGCGCCCGATCGAGCACCGCACCGAGTCCCGCGCCGACCTCGAGGCCCTGGTGCTGACGGTGGTCGTCGAGCAGATCGCCGAGCTGCTCGGCATCGACGCCGAGCTCGTCGACCCGCGCTACCACCGCAACGACTGACCGCGAGGTAGTCGTTGGTTGAGGTGCGAGCGGAGCGAGCCTCGAAACCCCAGAAGTGAAGGCAGGGCTTCACGACCAACTCGGTCACCCGCCTGCTCGGTTCCACTGCTTGGTCGCGCCCGCCTCCCTGCTCCCGGCCTGCTCGGGTCGACCGCTGTGGTCAAGGGCCGAGATTCTTTACCAAGAGATTTCTCAGGACCCTGTGGATACAAGGGATTCTCGCCATTTCATGTCGGTGGTCCCTGCTTGTCTTAGTACATGACCAAGACCGCAGCCGAGCTCGACACCGCCGCCGCGGTGCTCGACGCCGTGCGGTCAGAACGCCATGCCGCCGATGCTGCCGAAGCCCGGATCCTCGCCCTAGCGGTCGACTGGGCAGCGATGCACTCGGTCGACTCCATCGAGGACGCCGCCTGTGACTGGTACGGCAACCAACCCATCCCGGTGGCCGGTGAGGGTGCGCCGTTGGTGGCGGAGTTCTCCATCGCCGACTTCGCCACCGCCCTGCGCCTCCCGACCGACGTGGGGAAGGCGTACGTCGGGGAAGCACTCGAGCTCAGATACCGGCTCCCGAAGACCTGGCAGCAGGTCCTCGACGGCAAGCTCCCCGCCTGGCGCGCCCGCCGGATCGCCAGGGCCACCATCGGACTCACCCGTGAGGCAGCCGCCTACGTCGACTCCAAGGTCTGGTTCTCCGCCCACACCATCAACCCCGCCGCCCTCGACCGGCTCGTCGCGACCGCCATCGCCCAGTTCATGCCCGCCGAAGCCGAAGCCCGCCAACAGGCCGCCGCCGAGACCCGGCACTTCGACATCGACACCCGCCACCACGACCTCAACGGCCTCTCCGGCACTGCCACCGTCCACGGCACCCTCGACCTCGCCGACGCCCTCGACCTCGAGACCGCCATTGCGGACGTCGCCGGACAGCTCAAGAACCTCGGCTCCGAAGACTCCCTCGACGTCCGACGGGCCGCCGCCGTCGGCGAGATCGCCCGCCGCCAACTGTCCCTCGACCTCACCGGCGACAGCGACGGGCCGGGTTCGTCGGTTGAGGAGGTTGCGCAGCAGCCGTCTCGAAATCAAGGCCGGACCGCCGACCGCAGCGTGGTGCTCCACCTCCACCTCTCCGAAGAAGCCATCCACGGCGCCGGCGGTGTCGGAAGGTTGGACAACGTCAACCTCGCCGTCCTCGAACAACAGATCCGCACATGGTGCGGCACCGCCGGCCAGATCGTCGTGAAGCCGGTCATCGACCTCGCGACCTGTGCACCCGTCGACCGGCACGACCCACCCGCATCCATGACCGACCAGGTCGATCTCCGCGACCGCCACTGCGCCTTCCCGTGGTGCAGCCGACCCGCCAGACGCTGCGACAGGGACCACGTCGTCCCCTACCGGCCCGGCGACAGCACCTGCGCGTGCAACCTCGCCCCACTCTGCGGGCGCCACCACCGACTCAAGACCCACGGACACTGGCGCTACCTCGCCCTCGTCCCCGGCACCTACCTGTGGACCTCGCCCTACGGCTACCAATACCTCGTCGACGACACCGGCACCAACGACGTCTCATCAGAACGGTCTCGACACGGTCGCTGCGCGACCTACTCGACCAACGAAGATCCGTAGCTGTCCCGCCCCACACCCCGCCGCCGGCGGGGCCAGCGGTACGTCCGGATAACGATTGAGCACAACAGATGGCGGTGGAGCGCCACATCGCGCACCCTCCAGTGGTGGACCGGATCGTGCGGCGGGCGGGCGTGGTTGCGTCGCTGCTCGTCGGCCTGGCGGCCGGCTGCGGTCAGGCCAGGGAAGCCGGTGGCACCCAGGCCGACGATCCCCTCCCCGCACCGGCTCCGGGATCCCACTGGGTCTCGTGGCGGAACGTGGCCGTCCAGGTGTTCACCACGTGGGAGTTCGGTCGGGAGCCGCGTGAGGACTGGTGCGCCGACGGTGTCGAGCGCCGGCTCCCCGGGAAGCCCTACGTCGTGCTCGACCCGGGTACGGCCCCGTCTTCAGCATCGGCTGCTTCGACATCGAGGATCAGCTCGACCCGGCCTTCGGGCCCGCTCCGGAGCGGTACTGGGCCACTCACCTCGCGCTCGAGCCGGCCGATGCCGATTCCGACCTCGACCTGACGGACGGCACCTGGTCGCTGACCTCTCGAACGGTCGGCGACGTCCGCGTCCACCTGCTCACCGAGGGCACGGCGAGCACCGACGAGATCCTGGCCACCGCGAGGCACTTCGACGTGGACCACAACGGGTGCCGACCGTCGTCCCCGGTCCAGGCGAGCGAGTTCGTGCGTCCCGAGCCGTTCGAGGTCACGGACATCCCCACGGTGGAGCGGGTGTCCGTGTGCCAGTACCAGCGCGGCATCCCACTCGGGGAGCCGGCACTCATGGGTTCACGCAGCATGACCGGGACGGACGCGGACGCCCTCCTGCGAGGTCTGCAGACCGCGCCGCGAGGTGGCGGTCCGGACAAGCCCGACCAGTGCAGCGAGGACAGCAACGGGGACACCGGGATCGCGCTCCACCTCACTCACGACTCCGGGACCGACACGATGTTCGTCTACACCGACAGCTGCCGCGGCAACGGGACCGACGACGGGACGGTGAAGCGCGAACTCACACCGGACACCTGCTCCCCGCTGTTCGAACCCCCGGTGGTGGCGTGGAGCTTCAGCACGTCGATGCTCGGGCGCTGCGGCTGATCGCACGTGCCGAGAGACCGGTCAGCCCGGCGGACGCGCCGGCATGTCGTAGGTGAGCCACGGACCGGTGGTCGCGACGGAGTCGTAGAGCGCGCGGGCGGTGGCGTTGTCCTCGGCCGTCATCCAGCTGACGACCCCGCAGCCACGCGCATCCGCCAGGTCGCCCAGGAAGGCGAGCATCGTCCGCCCCAGGCCGTGCCCACGCAGGTCCGGGTCCACGAAGAGATCGTCGAGGTAGAGCCCGGTGTCGGCGTTGAGCGGCCGCGCGAACGGGCGAACGTGGGCCAGACCACCGACCCGACCGCCCGCGTCGACCACCACGAAGCCGTCGAGCTCGTGCCCGTCATCTTCGAGCCACGCCCAGACGGTGTCGAGCGCCGCCTCGTCGTCGGGCATCTCGTAGAACAGGCGGTACCCGCGGTAGAGCTCGCGCCACGACGCCTCATCGGCAGGAGTCACGGCCCGGACGGTCCACTGCGTGTCGGTCACCATGTCCGGACTCTAGGACTTCCGGCTACGGAAGGCCGGGACGGACGTCGGGGATGAGGGCCTCGGTGACGAGCTCGCGGAAGGCGATCACGGCAGCCCCCGCGCGGGGACCTGTGACCATCGCGGCGGCGTGGACCGACGTACGCCGGGGGGTCACCCGCACCAGGGCGGCGTCGCGGGGCAGCTGGACGACCGCACCCTGACCGGGCTTGAGCTCGACCTGCCGCGCCTCGAGCGCCTTGCCGTCGGCGGTCCACGCCTCGACGGTGGCGGTGCCGACACCCTCGGCGTCGCCGAGCAGCACCGAGGCGGTGCCGGCCGGGACCAGCACGGTGGTGGGCTCGGCGGACGGCAGCACCGGCACGGCGTGCGACAGGTCGTCGCCGATGACGCTGCGGACCGTCGAGGTGACCGGGGAGTCGGCATTGACGACGACGCCGATCGCACCGTCCTCCACGGCCGTGCGCACGGCGCTGGTGAGAGTGACGGTCCGGACGCTGCCCGGGGGGACCCGGATCTCGCCGATGCCCTCAGGCGCGAACGCGGAGTCGGTGGTGAGGATCCGGATGTTCACCTGGGCCTCGGAGTCACCGGGGTTGGCCACGGCGAGCACGTCGGTGCCGTCCCCCGACGGCAGCCCGAGGAGCAGCGCGCTGGTCGTGGGGGCGGCCTGGCCGGGCAGCCAGTCCTCGGTGAGCGGACGGGCACCGAGCTCGGGGATCTGGTCGAGCAGCGAGGGCGAGAGCCGGCCGCGCGAGACGACGACCCGCAGCGCGAGCTCGCTCCGACGCGGCATCACCTCGCCGAGCGTGAGCCGCAGGCTGTCGTGCCCGCGGACGGTGACACCACGCAGCTCCGGTACGTCGATCGGTCCACCGCGGCCGTAGACGGTGACGTCGGCGACCGCGGGTCCCTCGTCGGGGTTGACCAGCTCGAGCACAGAGTCGTGCCGCGCGCCCGCACCCACGCCGGTGAACCAGGTCTCCGGGGTCGGTGCCGGACAGTCGACGGACGCCAGGTGCTTCCCGCCGAAGCGGGCGGCAAGCAGGCCGGGAGCCAGGTCGCCGGTCCCGGTGACGGAGACGCCACGCTCCTGGTCGACGGTGCCGACGCTCCCCGACGAAACCGGGACCGACTGCTCGTCACCGCGGGAGATCACCGACACGTCACCCTCGACGGAGTCGCGGGCCGTGGCGACGGCCACGGCATCGCCACCGGGAAGCGCCGACGGGCAGCCCACGGAGGCGGTGGTCAGGGTGGTGGTCGTGGGCGCCACCGTGCGGTCCGACTGCTCCTGCGGCTGCGCCAGCAGCAGCACACCCACCGTGAGCACGACCAGCACGATGCCGATGACGACCGTCGGGTTCAGGTTCCGTGCCGCGGCAGACCGGCGTCCGGAGTCGCTCATGCGGACCTCCTCCGGTCGGTGGTCGGCGCACAGAGGACGGCCACCACGAGGATCGCCACCCCCTGCAGCACGAGCAGCGCGATCCGCAGCCAGGACCGAGGCCCGTCGACCGCGTCCTCGTCGACGGGGATCCCGACCTGCCAGGCCCGGGTCTCGCGGTCCTCGGCGCTCGCCTGCGCCAGGCCCGCGGTCGAGTCCAGCACCCCGGCGACGTTGCCGTCCGCGGGCGAGGGCAGCACGACGTACTCGATGCCATGACCGGCCAGTTCCTCCACCGCCTCGCGATCGGGGCCGGCGACGAGAGCACGCACGCTCTCGCTCAGCGCGTCGTCCTCGGCCGACAGCGCGACGACCTCGTCCTCACCGAGGGTGGTGCCGTCGTCGCGCAGCACGGAGTAGGTCAGCCCGCTCTCGACATCTCCGTGCACCACGAGGATGCCGTGGGCCGGAGCGGTCATCGCGCTCTGGACCATGTATGCCGGGATGCCGCTCTCCGGGTCGTCCTGCAGGTTGTCGTGGCCACCGAGGACGAACCACCCGAGACCGGCGGCCGGCACCACGAGCGCGGCACCGGCGACGACCACGGCCACCGGGCGCCACCAGGAGACCCGGCCGGGACGGGACGCCGGCCGGACCAGGAACCCGTGCACGCCGAGGACGGCGGCGACCAGGAACGAGGCCTGGAGGGACACGACGAGGAAGCCGAGCCCGGCACCGGTGTCGACGGCGGCCAGCCCGAAGGAGACCAGGGAGAGCCCGGTCGCGATCAGTGCCGAGACGAACGCCACGATCCAGCACACGAGGACCGGGATCCGGGTCCGGGCGGGGACCAGCGCGGCGGCGGCCAGCACGACCAGCAGGAGGCCCAGCCACCACGGCGCGCCACTGTCGCCGATCCGGCCGACGACGAGCTCACGGAAGCCGAGGTCGGACATCGGGACGCGTCCGGCGTCGAGCACGAAGGCCTCGGCCGCACCGGACAGCACGGCCGGGAGCCACCACGGCGCGAGCAGCACCGGCACCATCGCGACCGCGAGTGACGGCGGTCCCCAGATCGACCGGTCCCGCATCGACCGCGGGCTGATCGCGAACCCGGCGCCGACGACGACGAGTGCCAGGCCGAGGCAGAACCAGAACACCACCGGCGCGAACGACGTACCGAGCGCGAAGAAGAGGGCCGACCGCCACGCGGCACGCCAGCGCCGGTCGGCCTCGGGGTCCGCGAAGCCGAGCGCCGCGTGGGCGAGGAACGGCAGCAGGACGGCCACGGCGACGACGCCGAACCGGCCCTCGCCCCAGGCGCCGCTGACGACCGGGACCAGCGAGTACGTCGCCGCTCCCCAGGCCAGCAGCAGGGTCGGGAAGCCGTTGGGGTCGACCAGCCGTCCGACCACCCGCAGGAAGCGCCACGCGCCCCAGAACGACAAGGGCACCGCGAGCACGAGCAGGAAGGAGATCGCGGCACCCGGGCTGCCCAGCAGGAGCGTGGCGAGGGCGGCGAGCGGGAGCACGTACGCCGGAGCGGGCACGTCGGCGCCCTGGCCGATCGGGTGCCAGCTGCTGAGGTGCAGGCTCCACCAGTCACCGGCGGCGTCGGGCACGGGCGAGAGCGCGCCGCCGGCCACGGACCCGAACGCGTCCCGCGCGCCGATCAGCGCCAGGATGCAGAAGAGCGCGACGCCCACGGCCACCGGGTTGGTGAGGAACCGGGCGACCAGGCCGGTGTCGCGGGCGAACTCGTCGTCCTCGTCGATCCGGTGGGTCGGCACCACGTCGGCCTTCGCGGCGCGTCGGCGCTCCGCCACGTCCTGGGCCTGGTTCGTCGCCGCGGCGAGCGCGTCGCTCACGACGTCGAGGCCGTGCCGGTACGGCAGCCAGCGTGGGGCGAGCAGCCCCCGCACGTGGTCGGGAGGTGCGGTCTGCATCCCCTGGCGGTGACGCCGCGCCGCCAGGATCTGGCGCGGGCTCGAGTAGAGCGAGACCAGCGCCGCCAGCTCGTCGAGGGCCTGTCCGACCTGCCGTACCAGCAGCAGCCCGACCATCCGGAGCAGCGTGCCGAGCCCCAGCCGGACCAGCTGGAACGGCAGGGACCGGGCCCGCGAGTTCGCGAGCAGCGTGTAGAGGGCGGCCCGGCGCTCCTGGTAGTGCGTGTGCCGTCCGGTGATCGGCGTACGACGGGCGCCGCGGTGGGCGGCCTCGGCGTGGAAGACCACGGCCTGCGGCACGATCACCGTCCGGTGGCCGGCGGAGGCGGCCCGCCACCCGAAGTCGATGTCGTTGCCGAAGATCGGGAGCTGGCGGTCGAAGCCGCCGAGCTTCGTGAGCACGGTCGAGCGGACGAGCATGCCGGCGGTGTTGACGGCGAGGACCTGGCGGACGTCGTCGTGCTGGCCCTGGTCGTACTCGCCACGCTCGAGCCCGGTCTCGCGCCGACCGGTGCCGGAGATGGTGACGCCCAGCTCGAGCAGGCGGCGCAGCGACGGCCACTCGCGGAGCTTGGGGCCCAGGATGTCGGCCCGGGGGTCGTCGATCGCGGCCGCGAGCAGGGCCTCGAGCGCACCCGGGTCGGGGTTGGCGTCGTCGTGGAGGATCCACACCCACTCGGCGTCACCGACCAGCTCGGCGCCGGCGGCCACCGCCTCCGGGAACGAGGTCGAGCCGGGAAGGGGGAGGACCTCGCCGAACGCGGAGGTCAGGAGGGCGACCGAGTCGTCCCTGCTGCCGGTGTCGACCGCGACCACGCGGTCCGGCTGCACCCGCTGGGCGCGGAGGCCGTCGATGACGGCGGGAAGCCAGCGCGCGCCGTCATGACTGACGAGGAGCACGGCAACCGAGGGATTCACGGTCAGTGACCCTAACGGCCGCACGCCCTCGGACGTGAGCCGCCGGTGGGGGCGTGTGTGCCACGCCACGCCCCCCGGGCGTTACGGGGTCAGACCGCGCGCTTCTTCAGCTTGCGGCGCTCCCGCTCAGACAGACCGCCCCAGATTCCGAAGCGCTCGTCGTTCATCAACGCGGACTCGAGACATTCGTCCCGGACCTCGCAGGTCAGGCAGACCTTCTTGGCCTCCCTGGTGGATCCTCCCTTTTCGGGGAAGAACGCCTCGGGGTCGGTCTGTGCGCAGAGCGCACGATCCTGCCAACCCGCTTCTTCGGCGTCTCCGTCGAGGAGAAACAGTTCTCTCACGGCTTTCGCCCTTTCGACCCGGTGCTGCACCCTGCTCTTCCGAGGCGGGTCCCCTAGTCGATGAGCCCCGGATCCCTTGTGAAGAACACTGTGGGAATTACATGCCTGTCGTACCCCTGAAGTCAAGCCCGGATCTGCTATGGCCGACAACCACCCACTTGGGTCATTTCTCGGTGCGGCAAGGTATCCGCATGCATGAGATCACGGTGCTCAGCGGCGGCATGGGCGGAGCGAGGTTCCTCCAGGGCCTTCTGCACGGGATCCAGGCGGGGACCCTACCCGGCGTGGCACCCGATGCGCAGGTCACCGTCGTGGCCAACACGGCCGACGACATCTGGGTCCACGGGCTCAAGGTCTGCCCCGACCTGGACACCGTCATGTACACCCTCGGCGACGGCATCGACCTCGACCGCGGGTGGGGTCGGCGCGACGAGACGTGGAGCGTGAAGACCGAGCTCGCGGCGTACGGCGTGGAGCCGACCTGGTTCGGCCTCGGCGACCGGGACGTCGCCACCCATCTCGTCCGCACCCAGCTCCTCGAGGCCGGCTACCCGCTCTCGCAGGTGACCGAGGCGCTGTGCAGGCGCTGGCTCGAGCCGGTTCACGGCCAGGGCGTGCGGCTGCTGCCGATGACCGACGACCGGGTCGAGACCCACGTCGCGATTGCCGACGCCGACTCCCCCAGCGGCAAGCGCGTCGTCCACTTCCAGGAGTACTGGGTCCGGCTACGGGCCCAGGTGCCGGCCGAGGCCGTGGTCTTCGTCGGCCTCGACGAGTCGACGCCCGCGCCGGGCGTCCTCGACGCCATCACCGGCGCCGACCTCGTGATCCTGCCTCCGTCCAACCCGGTCGTGTCGGTCGGGACGATCCTGGGCGTGCCCGGCATCCGCGCTGCGATCCTGGCCACCGCCGCCCCGGTGGTCGGCCTGTCCCCCATCGTCGGCGGCACCCACGTGCGGGGCATGGCCGAGCAGATGCTGACCTCGATCGGCGTCGAGGTGTCCGCCGCGGGCGTGGGCGGCCACTACGGCGCCCGCACCGCCGGTGGCGTGCTGGACGGCTGGCTCGTCGACGAGTCCGACGCCGACCAGGTCGCCCGGGTCGAGGAGACCGGCCTCGCGTGCCGCGCCGTACCCCTGATGATGACCGACCACGACGCCACCGCGGCGATGGCGGCCGCGGCGATCGGGCTGGTCTCCGGATGACCGAGATCCGGGTGGTCGCGCCCGACGGGGTCCCGGAGGTACGACGGGGTGACGACCTGGCCGCCCTCCTGCTCCCCCTCGTGGACCTGCAGGACGGCGACGTCGTCGTCGTCACCAGCAAGGTCGTGAGCAAGGCGGAGGGCCGGGTCCGGACGGGCTCCCGCGAGCACGCGCTCCCCGGTGAGACCGCCCGGGTCGTGGCCCGGCGCGGTCCGACGACGATCGTTCGCACCCGTCTCGGGCTGACCATGGCGGCAGCCGGCATCGACAACAGCAACGTCGAGGCCGGTCGGGTCGTGCTGCTCCCGGAGGACCCCGACGGGTCCGCCCGGACCCTCCGCGCCACCCTCCTCGAGCGGACCGGGCGCAACGTCGGCGTCGTCGTCACCGACACGGCCGGGCGCGCCTGGCGCGAGGGCCAGACCGACATCGCGATCGGCGCCGCCGGCCTGACGGTGCTCGAGGAGTTCGCCGGCCGGGTCGACCACCACGGCAACGAGCTGGCGGTCACCGCCCCCGCGGTGGCAGACGAGATCGCCGGCGTCGCCGAGCTCGCCCAGGGCAAGCTCGGCGGCCGTCCCTTCGCCGTGGTCCGCGGTCGCGCCGACCTGGTCCTGCCGCCGGGTGAGGACGGGCCCGGCGCCCGGGCCCTGATCCGGGCGGAGGGCGGCGACCTGTTCGGGTACGGCGCCCGCGAGGCCGTGCTCCGCGCCGTGGGCGGCGCGGAGGCCGACCGCCGGCCGTTCGGCGCCGCTGCGCCGGCCGGCGAGCTGGTGGCCGTCCTGCGCTCGGCGATGCCCCACCTCGACTCGGAGTCACGGGGCGACGAGGTCGTCGTACCACGCCCGTCCGAGGGCGACCTGGCATTGGCGCGGGTGCTCGCGTTCGCGCACGGATGGGCGCCGGTCGACACCCACGGGGCTGCCGAGGTCCGGTTCCGTGCGGCGATTCCGTAGACTCTGCCTTCGACCGAACAGCAGCCCCTTCAGCAGAACGAGGTAGGCGTTTCCGTGGCCAAGTCCGCCAAGTCCGCCAAGTCCGACCGTCAGGCGGTCATCGACTCGATTCGCAAGCAGCAGAAGGGCGCTGAGAAGCGCAAGGGCTGGGCGATCGTCGGTGTCTGCGTCGTCATCGCCGTGCTCATCATCGGCGCCGCGGCGTACCAGCCGATCAAGAACTGGTGGGAGCTCCGCGGGTTCAACGACCTCAACCTCTCCGAGATCGGGGCCGCCGCGACGGTCTGCCAGAAGGTCGACACCAAGCCCGCCACCGGAAGCCAGGACCACGTCCAGCCGGGCACCCCGATCCCCTACGAGGACGCCCCGCCGGCCTTCGGCACCCACTACGACGTCTGGGACGGCATCGAGCGCAAGCTCTACGTCGCCGACGACCGCCCCGACGTGGGCGAGCTGGTGCACAACCTCGAGCACGGCTACACGATCCTCTGGTACGACGAGACCATCGCCGGCGACGAGGAGCAGCTGCAGCTGCTGCGCGGTCTCACGGGCAAGTTCACCGACGACGACAACCTGCGGTCGAAGTTCAAGGCCGTGCCGTGGACCGAGACCGACGGTGCCGCCTTCCCCGACGGCCAGCACATCGCCTTCACCCACTGGTCGGTCGGCGGCGCGGGCAACGACAAGCAGGTGGGCGTCTGGCAGTACTGCTCCGAGACGAGTGGTGCGGCGCTGGAGAAGTTCATGACCGACTACCCCTACCTGGACTCGCCCGAGCCCAACGCCGTCTGAGCGTCCGCGGCACCGCTCAGGTCAGGGAGGACCGCCCGTCCTCCTGGAGGCCGGTCACGACCCGCTTGACGTCCTGCGCGCGCGCCCTCGTGGTGACCAGCAGGGCGTCCGGGGTGTCGACGATGACGATGTCGTCGAGGCCGACGACGGAGATCACCCGGCCGGACCCCGGGACGACCAGGCCGGTGCTGTCGAACGCGAGGACGGAGCCCGCGTCGCCCAGGACGGTCACCTGCTGCTCCTCGGAGCCGAGGAGGGCGGCCAGCGAGTCGTAGTCGCCGATGTCCTCCCAGCCGATCGTGGCCGGGACGACGGCCACCCGGCCCTCGGCCGCTGCCGGCTCGGCCACCGCGTGGTCGATCGCGATCTTCGGCAGGTCCGCCCAGAGCTCGTCGAGCCGGTCGGGCTCGGCGGCGATCGCCCGGAGCGCCGCCGCGAACTCGGGGTGCCACTGCGCGAGCAGGTCGAGCAGCACCCGCGGCCGGACCACGAACATGCCGGCGTTCCAGCGGTAGCGGCCTGTCGTGAGGTACTCCTGGGCGATGTCCACGCCCGGCTTCTCGACGAACTCGACCACCCGGTGCGCACCGTCGTGGCCGGGCAGGCCGTCGCCCAGGTGGATGTAGCCGAACGCGGTCGACGGGTGGCTGGGGGTGATGCCGAGCGTCACGAGCCAGTCCTCGCGGGCCACGCGGGCCGCGAGGTGCACGGCGTCGGCGAAGGCGGCCTCGTCCGCGATCACCTGGTCCGCGGCGAACGACCCCATCACCGCCTCCGGGTCCTGGCGCTCGATCACCGCGGCGGCGAGCCCGATGGCCGCCATCGAGTCGCGTGGCGACGGCTCCGCCATCACCGCCTCGCCCGTGAGCTCCGGCAGCTGACCGATGACGGCCTCTCGGTGCCCGCGTCCCGTGACCACGACGACCCGGTCCTCCACGAACGGGGTCAGCCGGTCGACGGTGCCCTGCAGCAACGAGCGCCCCGTGCCGGTCAGGTCGTGGAGGAACTTGGGCGAGGAGGACCGTGACAGCGGCCAGAGCCGGGTCCCGGCACCACCTGCGGGGATGACGGCCCAGAAGTTGTCGATGGCAGGCATGACGGCAGCGTAGGGCCCCGCCACTCCCCCCACAGCGGGACACTCCTGGGGCCGGTCCCCATACGCTGGTGGGCGATGACCACCTTCGCCGCCGTCCTCGATCGCCTCCTGCGCTCCGACGCGGGCCGACCACTGGTCACCTTCTACGACCACGGGACGGGCGAGCGCACCGAGCTGTCGGTCACGACGTACGCCAACTGGGTCGCGAAGACGGCGTCCCTGCTCGCCGAGGAGTACGACCTCGAGCGCGGCCAGACGATCCGGGTCGACCTGCCGACGCACTGGCTGGGCCCGGTCGTGCTCGGAGCCGCGTGGTCGGTGGGCCTGGTGGTGACCGGGAGCGACGCCCCGGACGCCGTGGTGTGCGGGCCGGCCGCCCTCGCCCGCTGGGCCGGGCGTGCCGACGACGTCCCCGTCGTGGCCAGCGCCCTGCACCCGTTGGGCATGCGGTTCGCCGACCCGCTGCCCCCGGGCGTGCACGACCTGGGCGTCGAGGTCTGGTCACAGCCCGACGCGTTCATCCCCTACGACCCACCCGGCCCGGACGACCCGGCCACCGACGACCAGACGCACACGGAACTGTGGGACGCGGCCGCCGCGCGAAGCGTGCTCCGCAACGGCGACCGCGTCCTCACCGAGGAGAACCCGGCTTCCCCTTCCGGTCTCTCCTCCTTCACCGAGCCCCTCGTGAGAGGTGGCTCGCTGGTCCTGGTCGCCCACGCCGACCCGGTGCGCGTCGCGTCGACGTACGCCGACGAACGCGCCACGGCTCGCTTCCCTTAGCTCGCGGGGACCAGGTGTCTCAGCCCGCCAGGTCGTACTCCTTCATGCCTTCGCCCAGGAACCGGCGCGTCTTGAACCCGCTCGCGGTGGCCCGCAGGACGTAGAGGTAGCCGGTCTTCCGCTCGCGGACGATCACGTCCGCGTGGCCGCTCAGGTTCACGTCGCTGACCCCGAGCACCCAGTCGTACGCCGCCAGGTCCAGGGTCAGCCCCTTCGGGCCGGTCAGGCCACCGGGACCGTTGCCGGGGAACAGGGTGAGCCGGTCGCCCTTGCGGACGAGCGTGTCGGGGGCGCCGTCGGTGTCCCAGCGGCCGACGCCCACCTGGACGCCGCCGTCGATCCGGCTGTGCGCCACGTAGCTCGGGCGGAGACCGTCCAGGCCCTGGCCGGGGTAGATGCGCATCGCGCCGGTACCGGGCTGACCCATCAGGTCCGGCCAGCCGTCACCGGTCATGTCCCCGACGGCCGCGAGCAGCTTGACGCCGCCGAAGCCCGTCGCCAGCCGCACCGGGGTCGCGAAGGCGCCCCTTCCGTCGCCGCGGTGGAGCTTGAGCACGCCCTTCTTCGTCCGGACGACGATGTCGCCGAAGCCGTCCCGGTCCCAGTCGCCCGCGTTGAGCAGGGCATCGGCGCCGCTGACCTTGAGGCCGGTGGCGATCGCCGGGCCGGCGTCGAAGCGGCCGCTGTTGGTGAAGACCGCCAGGTCGTCGCCACGGCGGGCGACGAGGTCCGGCATGCCGTCACCCGTCAGGTTGGCCGCACTGACGGCGGAGCCGCTCTTGATCCGGCTGATCGGCCCGACCTGGTGGCCGAACGTCCCGTTGCCACGGGCCGGCAGGATGAAACCGGCACCGTCCTCGGTGCGGACGACGAGGTCGCCGACGCCGTCCTTCGTGAAGTCGCCGTACCCGGTGATCGTGTCGTACTGGGACCAGCCGCCCGAGACCTTGACAGGCTCGCCGAAGGACTTGGTGCCGGTGCCGGGAAGCCGCCACAGGACGCCGTCACCGTCGCGGGCGAGGAGGTCGACGTGGCCGTCACCGTCCACGTCGCCGGTGGCGGCCAGCAGGTCGTAGGCGCTCCAGTCGGCGGCCGTGGCGACGCGCTCGAAGCCGCCGCCTCCGCCACCGAGGTAGACGTTGGAGCGGCCGGTCTCGGACTGACGGGCCACCACGTCGTTGCGCCCGTCCTCGTTGAGGTCGCCCACGGCGGTCACGAGGTCGCGGCCGCCGAAGGAGGAGGTCACCTTGATGGCGTCACCGAAACCGGTGCCCGTGCCCGGACGGACGCGGGTGGTGCCGTCGGTGCCGCGGACGAGGAGGTCGCCGACGCCGTCACCGGTGAGGTCGGGCGAGGCCACCACGGAGTCGGCACCCGCCCAGAGACCGGAGGTCTTCTGCGCCTTGTTGAAGCCGGTCAGCCCACCGGTCGGGATGATGAACGCCTGCCCGTCGCTGGCGCGGCGCACGACCAGGTCGGGGTGCGGGGTCGCGGCCAGGTCGGACTCGAGCTCGCGGCCCTCCCAGCCCCGCTGGGCGTCGGCGGCGTACTCACGGATGACGGAGAGCTTGGCGTAGAGGTTGCGGCCGGGGCAGGCGGTGGAGTCGGCGTCGCGGTGCCCGTTGATCGCCTGGAAGGCGTCCGGGCCCACGACCTGCCGGGTCGAGGACGCGTCCACGCCGTGCAGCGAGAGCTTCCAGGCCATCAGGCTGCCGTAGGCCTGCAGCATGACGGTCTTCGGCTGCACGGTCTCGAAGTTGCCGATCGCCGACATCGCGAAGGCGTAGTCGTTGTAGCCCAGGGTGTGGGCGCCCACGACCGGACGGTCGATGCCGCCGGCGCGGCCCTCCCAGATCCGGCCGAACTTGTCGACCAGGAAGTTGTAGCCCACGTCGCTCCAGCCGCGGGACTGCGTGTGGTAGGCGTAGATGCTGCGCAGGATCCCGGGGACCTCACGGCGTGAGTAGTCGTTGGCGTTCACCGTGTGGTGGACGAAACCGGCGTGGATCTCGAAGTAGCGGAGCGAGCCCTTGTCGCGCAGGTTCTCGTTGGCGCCCCACTGCTCGCGCGAGAAGATGACCGGCTTCGGGGTGTACGTCGCCGCCTGGAGGTCGAGGCCGTCCTCGTCGGTCTCCGGGGCGGGGGGCTCGGGGGTCGGCTCCTCCGGGGTCTCCTCGCCGGACTCCTCGGCGGTGTCGAGGGCGGGCAGCTCGCGCTCCGTGCGGGTCGCCCGGCCCGGAGCCACGACGGCGAGCCGCATGCCGGACGGGGCGTCGCCCGCGGTGCTGGTGGACCGGACCTGGACCTGGTCGACCTTGCCGACGAGCAGCGCGTCGGTGCCGGGTCGGGAGTGCCGCGCCTCGGCGCTGGTCGGGTCGGGGCCGTGGTCGGCGTCGTACGGGAGCTCCGTCCAGGACGTCCACTCGTCGCCGGTGAGCGTGCGGACCTCGAAGGACAGGCGGTCGGTGTCGACGCGGGCACTCGGGTCCCAGGTGACGCCGACGGCGCCGTACCCCTCGACCGGCTCGGGGAGGCTGGTCACCGAGGTCGGTTCGTCGAGCGCGCCGATCTTGGTGCGGCCGGCGAGGGCGAGAGTCCCGGACCTGCGGCCGGCCGGTGCGGTGAGGGCGTACTCCGTGACCTGGGCGTCGACGGGCGCGGTCGGGACGACGGACTTCTTCTGGGCCTCGGTGCTGTACGCCGAGAGGCCGGCCGCGGGCCGTCCGCCGGGGGTCGCACCGGGCGTCCCGTGCGGCGCCTGGTTGACCACGTCGAGCGTGATCACGCTGGCGGCGGGGGTCAGGACGGCAAGAACCACGCCCAGGGCCAGCAACTGCTGGCAGGCGGTGACGAAACGGGCCTGGCTCGGACGCATCTTTGGCTACTCCAGTGCGGGGGGAAGTTCACACGGGTAGCAAGTTTCACACCAGTCACACTGGTCACCGCAAGGTTTCGTGAGTAACTACAATCTTGTAATTTCCATTCGACACGCCGACGGTTCGAAGATTTGTCAAGTTTTTCGACGGAATCCGCACCCAGGGGCCGCTCAGTCGTCCTTGCCGAAGCCCTCGTCGTCGTCGCCGTCCTCGTCGTCGTCGTAGTGGAGGAAGTGGATGCCCTCGGTGACGTCGCCGTCGAAGTTCAGGCGTCCCTTCTCCAGGACGAGGACGCGGTCGCAGAGCTGCTTCACGGCCCCAGGGGCGTGGCTCACGAAGAAGATGGTCGTGCCGTTCTCGCGGATCTCGCGCATCTTCACCTTGCACTTGCGCTTGAACGGCCGGTCCCCCACCGCCAGCGCCTCGTCGGCGATGAAGATGTCGGCGTCCACGTTGACCGCGACAGCGAAGCCCAGCCGCGCCCGCATCCCGGAGCTGTAGTAGGCGACCGGGGTGTCCAGGAACTTGCCGAGGTCGGCGAAGTCGACGATCTCGTCGAGCTTGCGCCGTGTCTCCGCCTCGCTCATGCCCAGGATGGCGGCGTTGAGCCACAGGTTGTCGCGGCCGCTCAGCAGAGGCTGGAAGCCCGCCCCGGTGGCGATCAAGCCGGCGACCCGGCCTCGGGTCAGCACCCGGCCGCTGTCGGGTTGCATCACCCCGCTGATCAGCTTCAGCAGCGTCGACTTGCCGGAGCCGTTGAGCCCCATCACCCCGACCGACTCACCCTGGTCGACGGTGAACGACACGTCCTCGACGGCGTGGAACTCGTCATGGGTCTTCTGCCCACGCGCCCTGGCCAGCAGGATCTGCTTCATCGAGCGGTGGTACTGGGCGGTGAAGGTCTTGGTCGCGTTCTCGACCTGGATGTACCTGGTCATCAGAGGCGCTCCGGCACCCGGCGCTCGAGGCGCGAGAAGACCACCTGGGCGAGCACGAGCGCGACCAGCGAGATCACGATCATGACCACGCCCCGCGAATAGAGGTCATCGGGCAGGTGCTCGAGCTTCGCGGCCTCTGGGTCGCTGTTGGTGCCGATCCAGAAGCACCGCTGCAGCAGGAGCACCGCCTCCGCCACCGGGTTCAGGAGGTAGTACGCCGCCGCGTCGCCGAAGCGATCCTCGACCAACGAGTAGGGGTAGATCATCGGCACGCTG
This sequence comes from Nocardioides sp., assembly GCA_046590395.1. Classification (GTDB taxonomy): domain Bacteria; phylum Actinomycetota; class Actinomycetes; order Propionibacteriales; family Nocardioidaceae; genus Nocardioides. The sequence goes on along the minus strand of JBKJUE010000002.1, from coordinate 2,274 downwards.
AACGTCACGAACTGGGTCAGCGTCTGGACGACCTTGCCGAAGTCGCGGAAGAAGACGTTGGCGACGCTGAACACGAGCGCCAACGCAAGGCCCAGGGCGACGATGATGACGAAGGCCATCAGGCCGGCGACGACGCCCATCGGGTCGGGCACCCAGCCGAGCGCCAGCGACACCGCCCCCAGGATCACCAGCATCGGCCCGGTGTGCCAGAGCGCCACCAGCATGGCGGAGACCGGGAACATCTCCCGGGGCATGGCGAGCTTCACGATCAGGCTGCGGTTGCTCACCAGTGACTTGGTGCCGCCGTTGAAGGTCTCCGTGAACAGGTGGACCAGGACCATGCCGGCGAACAGGTGCACGGCGAAGTTCTCCATGCCGGCGCCGCGCTCGATCATCACCTGGAACAGGAAGTAGAACATGCAGAAGCGCACCAGGGGCTGGAGGTAGCTCCAGGTCCAGCCGAGCACCGTGCCCTGGTAGCGCGCCTGAATGGTGCTCCGCACCAACAGCCGCAGCAGGTAGCGGCGCCGGAAGACCTCGAGGAGGCCGCTGTTGTGGGTCGGGGGCAGCAGGTCCGGCATGACGCCGTGAGGACTACTGCTCATCCGGGTCGCCGTCCGTCCAGGGACGGAAGGTCTCCTCCCACGCAGCGGGAGAGGTGACCTCCCCGAGGGCGGCGCGGTACTCGGCGGCCAGGCGCGGCCACTCGCGGCGGAGCCGCTGGTGGATCTCCAGGGTCCGCTTGAGCAGGTCGCGGTAGTGGTCGGGGTCCCGCTGGTAGAGCGCCGCCGACGCACCGTCGTTCATCGACACGATCGCAGAGTCGTAGCGGGCCAGCCGGTACCACTTGGCGTCCATGGCGGTGAGCTCGGCCTCCGGGAACTCCTGCGCCATCGTGCGGGTGGGCCGGAGCTGGCGGATCGGCGCCAGGCCGGCCGTGAGCAGCTGGGAGATCCGGCTGGGGACCTCGACCCCGTCCTTGCCCTTCCGCGGCGGCTTCTCGCGGCGCACCGGGGGGAAGGCGTCGGGGTCGACCTGCAGCTGGGCGTCCACCCACTGCTTGCGGAACGCGTTGATCTCGCTGAGCTTGGTGGGCAGGTCGGCGTGCAGCTGGTGCGGGCCGGCCAGCACGTCGAGCAGCGCCTGGTGGCGGATCTCGACGGTGGAGTACTGCAGCGAGACCAGGTGCTTGATCTGGTGGTTGAGGCTCTCGCGCACCATCCGGCCACCGCGTTCGTACTGCGAGTGGAGCAGCGCCGCGACGAACCGGTTCCGGTGGTGGAAGTAGGCCTGCCAGTCGAGGGCGTCGTTCTTGTCGGTCCACGGGACGTGCCAGACCGCTGCACCCGGGAACGTGACGGTCGGGTAGCCGGCCGCCTTGGCGCGCAGGCCGTACTCGGAGTCGTCCCACTTGATGAAGAGCGGCAGCGAGAGGCCGATGTCCTCCATCACCACGCGCGGGATCAGGCACATGAACCAGCCGTTGAAGTCCACGTCGGTCCGCTTGTGCAGCCAGCGGGCGGAGCGCAGGTTGCGGCCGGCGAAGTCCCAGTCGCTGTAGCCGTCGAGGGGGGTCATCCACCAGAAGCGCCACGGGTGGACGATCTCGCCGAAGCTGTGCAGGCGCGAGCGGGAGTAGATGCTGAACATGTGGCCGCCCACGATGGTGGGGCGGCGGGCGAGGTCGCCGAAGGTGACCGCGCGGATCACGCCCTCCGGCTCGCAGACGACGTCGTCGTCCATCATCATCGCGTAGGTGGCGGTGCCCTTGCGGACGGACTCGAGCTGGCCGCGGGCGTAGCCACCGGAGCCACCGAGGTTGCCCTGCTCGATCATCCGGAGCCGACCCTGGAGGCTCTTCTCGGCCGCGGCGAAGAACTCGCTGTCGACGACCCTGTCGGTGCCCTGCTCCATGACCAGGACCTGGTCCAGGTAGGGCCGCAGGTCGTCGTCGTTGCCGAGCTGGGCGATCAACTTGGCGCAGAAGTCGGGCCGGTTCATGGTGGTGATCGCGATGTCGACGGTGCCGTGCTGGGCCCGGTCCTCGGGCACCTCAGCGGCCCACTCAGCCGACTCGACGACGGCGTCCTCGTCACCGGCGACGACGTCGTACCAGTACCAACCGCCGTCCACGAACGGCTTCAGCGACAGCTCGAAGGTGAAGGACCCCGAGCTCTCGCCGTCGTTGCTGGCCGAGTCGACCCGCTGGGAGCGGCCGTTGGCCATCGACTTGTAGACGGTGACGCCTGCGCCCTTGCCGCGCAGGTTCACGGT
>JBKJUE010000103.1:0-4306 GCA_046590395.1 Nocardioides sp. | reverse complement strand
TGACCTGATGGAGCTGGGCTGCGACTCGCTGTGCATCAAGGACATGGCCGCGCTCCTCAAGCCGCAGCCGGCCTACGACATCGTCAAGGCGATCAAGGACGACCTCGGCTCCGACGTACGCATCCACGTCCACTGCCACGCCACCACGGGCGTGACCCTGGTCAGCCTGATGAAGGCGATCGAGGCCGGCGCCGACGTCGTCGACACCGCGATCTCCTCGATCTCGCTGGGTCCTGGCCACAACCCCACCGAGTCCCTGGTCGAGATGCTGCGCGGCACGCCGTACACCACCAACCTCGACGACGACCGGCTGGTGAGCATCAAGGACCACTTCGCGAAGGTCCGCCCGAAGTACACCCAGTTCATGTCTGCCATCACCGGGGTGGAGACCGAGATCTTCAAGAGCCAGATCCCCGGCGGGATGATCTCCAACATGGAGAGTCAGCTGCGCCAGCAGGGCGCGGGCGACCGCCTTCGTGAGGTGCTCCTCGAGGTGCCGCGCGTGCGCGCGGTGGCAGGGTTCCCACCGCTGGTGACGCCGTCGAGCCAGATCGTCGGCACGCAGGCCGTGTTCAACGTGCTGATGGGTCCCTACAAGGTCCAGACCGCGGAGTTCGCCGACCTGATGCTGGGCTACTACGGAAGCACGCTGGGCGAGCGCGACCCAGCGATCGTGGAGGCCGCGCGGATCCAGGCCGACAAGGAGCCGATCGACGTCCGCCCGGCCGACCTGATTCCGCCCGAGTGGGACAGGCTCGTGACCGAGGCCACCGCGCTCGAGGGCTGCGACGGCACCGACGAGGACGTGCTGACCTACGCGATGTTCCCGGGCGTCGCGCCCGGCTTCTTCCTCGAGCGGCCACAGGGGCCCACGAACGTCGGCAAGGACCCGGCGGAGGTGGCGGCCGAGGGGTTGGCCCAGTCGTCGGGCGGGGGTCCTGTCAAGGGACCCATCCGCTACTCCGTGAGCATGGACGGCAAGGCCCACTCCGTCACCGTCGAGAGAGCCTGAGGAAGCCGTGACCCCGAAGAAGCATCACGAGGCCTCGATCCAGGACCGCACCGCCGAGCTGCTCGCCCGCCGCGCCGAGATCGAGAAGGGTGGCGGCGAGGCCCGCCTCGCGAAGCAGCACGCTGCCGGCAAGCTGACGGCCCGCGAGCGGATCGCGGCGCTGCTGGACCCGGGCACCTTCGAGGAGACGGGCATGTTCGCTCGCCACCAGTCGACCTACTTCGGTCTCGACCAGGCCGACCTCCCGGCCGACGGCGTGGTGACCGGCGAGGGCGCCGTGCTGGGCAGGCCGGTCCACGTCGCCAGCCAGGACTTCACCGTCGCCGGCGGGAGCGCGGGGGAGATCCACTCCAACAAGGTCGCCGCGACCCTGCGCGCGAGCCTCGGCACCGGCACGCCGTTCGTGTTCATCAACGACTCGGGTGGAGCCCGGGTCCAGGAGGGCATCGGCTCGCTGGCCGGCTACGGCCGCGTCTTCTACAACAACGTCCTGCTCTCCGGCGTGGTCCCGCAGGTCTCGATCATCGCGGGCCCGTGCGCGGGGGGCGCTGCCTACTCCCCGGCCCTGACCGACTTCGTCATCCAGACCCGCCAGGCCCACATGTTCATCACCGGGCCCGGCGTGATCGCCCAGGTGACGGGGGAGCAGGTCACGTCCGACGAGCTCGGCGGCGCCGATGCCCACATGGCCCTCTCGGGGGTCAACCACTTCGTCGCCGACGACGACGAGCAAGCGGTGCTGATCGCCAAGAAGCTGCTGAGCTTCCTGCCCCAGAACAACTCCGAGGATCCGCCGATCGTCGACCCCGACTACGTCGTGGAGGCCGACCCGGACCTGCCCGGTGTCCTGCCGGCGTCCGGCAAGTTGGGCTACGACGTCCGCGAGGTGATCGGCCGGCTCGTGGACCGCGGCGACTTCCTCGAGGTCCAGGCCGGCTATGCCGCCAACATCGTCGTCGGCTTCGGCCGCATCACCGGCCGCACGGTCGGGGTCGTGGCCAACCAGCCGATGGTGCTCTCCGGCGTGCTCGACATCAACGCCTCCGACAAGGCGTCGTCGTTCGTGCGCTTCTGCAACGCGTTCAACATCCCCCTGCTCACGCTGGTGGACGTGCCCGGCTTCCTGCCGGGTGTCGCCCAGGAGCACAACGGGATCATCCGGCACGGCGCGAAGCTCCTCTACGCCTACGCGGCCGCGTCGGTGCCCAAGATCACCGTCGTCCTCCGCAAGGCCTACGGCGGTGCCTACGTCGCGATGTGCTCGAAGGACCTCGGTGCCGACAAGGTGTTCGCCTGGCCCACGGCGGAGATCGCGGTCATGGGAGCCGAGGGTGCTGCCGAGATCGTCTTCCGGCGCGAGATCGCCGCGGCCGACGACCCGAAGAAGCGCCGGGCCGAGCTGGTCGAGGAGTACCGCTCGACGTTCTCGACGCCGTACGTCGCCGCCGCCCGCGGGCTCGTCGACGACATCATCGAACCCGCCCGGACCCGGGAGCACGTCTCGCGCGCGCTGGAGATCCTGATCACCAAGCGCACCATCCGGCCGGCCAAGAAGCATGGGCTGGGTCCGACATGAGCCCCCCGGAGTGGGAAGGACAGACGGTCGCCGAGCTGCTCGAGGCGCTCCGGTCGCTGTCCGAGCGCGTGGGGCACCTCGAGGCCGAGCTCACGCAGCGCCGCGAGGAGAACCCCGGCGTCCCCGACGACGTGGCGATCGCGATCTCCGCTGCGGTGGCGGCGTTCCTCGGCCACCGCGCCAAGGTCAAGCAGATGCACTATCGGACCGGCCAGGCGTGGGCGCAGCAGGGCCGGGTCGTCGTGCAGGGCCGCCACAACATCCACGGGTCGAGGTAAGAACACATGCAGCTCAAGGTGACGGTCAACGGTGTGGCGTACGACGTCGAGGTCGAGGTCGAGGAGGAGCCGCAGTCGTCGCTCGGCGCGATCTTCATGAGCGGCGGTGGCTTCTCGCCGCCGCACGTGAGCGCCCCCGCCGCGGGCGCCCCCGCCGACGGCAGCAGCGTGCAGGCGCCACTGGCCGGGACGGTTGCGCGCGTCCTGGTCGAGGAGGGGCAGAGCATCGAGGCGGGCGAGGTGGTGATCGTGCTGGAGGCGATGAAGATGGAGACCGAGATCGCCGCCCCTCACGGCGGCACCGTCTCCGCCGTCCTCGTGTCTGCCGGGACGGCCGTGACCGGCGGCCAGGTGCTGCTGCAGGTCACCTGACCCGAGCCGGGGACCCCCACGCTGCTGATCAGTGGTAGCAGCACACGCGGGCCGGTCAGTCCGAGCTGAGCATCCGGCTCGCCAGCTGCCTGCCGGCCTGCTGCAGCAGCGGGACGGCGCGCTCGATCAGCTCGTCGGTCATCCGGGTGACGGGGCCGGACACCGACACCGCCATCCACGACATCGGCTCGGGCCCGACCGCGACGGCGACGCACCGCACGCCGGCCTCCTGCTCCTGCTCGTCGAGGGCGTAACCACGGGAGCGGACCAGAGCGAGGTCGGCCAACAGGTCCTCCTCGGTCACCAGGGTGTGCTCGGTCTGCTGGTGGAGGCCGACCCGACGGACGATCTCGCGGACCCGGCCCTCGGCCAGCTGGCCGAGCAGGGCCTTGCCGACACCGGTGCTGTGCAGGTCGACCTGCCGGCCGACCTCGGTGAACATGCGCATCGTGTGCCGCGACGGCACCTGGGCGACGTACTCGGCGTGGGAGCCGGAGAGGACTGCCAGGTTGGCCGTCTCGCCGAGCGCGTCGACCAGGCCGGCCAGGACAACCTCGGTGTCGGTGCCCGCCATCGTCATCGCCGCCGCGCCGAGCGGCACCAGCCGGAACCCGAGCGCGTAGCGGCGGTTGGGCAGCTGCCGGACATAGCCCCGGTTCACGAGGGTGCGGAGCAGCCGGTGGGTGGTCGGCAGGGGGAGTCCGGTGGCCGCCGCGATCTCTCCGATGGCGAGGTGCCCTCCCTGGGCGGCGACAACCTCGAGAGCGTCCAGCGCGCGGTGCAGCGACTGCACGCCGCCGACGCGAGGGTCGACGTCCTCCGGTCGTGGCATGGCGTCCATCACACCCCCAGGGTGGTTGACATCACAGCGCCACCTTCCGTAGTTTCCATGATGAGAACAAAGGATTCCACAATGTGGAAACTCAGACAAGACGTGAGCAGAAGAAGGGTTGGCATGCAGCAGCGCATTCAGGTCGGCGGGCTCGCCGTCGCGGAGAGCCTCCACCGGTTCATCGTCGAGGAGGCACTGCCCGGTTCAGGCGTGGATGCCGATGCTTTCTGGCAGGG
>JBKJUE010000134.1:0-8801 GCA_046590395.1 Nocardioides sp. | reverse complement strand
ATCTCGGTGTCGACCTTGTCGGTGGAGACCTCGAGGAGCGGCTCGTCGACGGCGACCTCGTCGCCGACCTTCTTCAGCCAGCGGGTGACGGGGCCCTCGGTGACGGACTCGCCGAGGGCGGGCAGGGTCACGGCCGTGCCGGATCCACCACCACCGCCGGACGACTTCTTCTCCTCGGCAGCGGGTGCCTCCTCCTGCTCTGAGGGGGCCTCACCGTCGGAGTCCTTCTCCTCGGCCTCCTCCTCGGCGCGCTCCTGCTCGACGTCTTCGCCGCCACCGGCCTCGTCCTGCTGGTCGTCATCCGAGTCGTCTGTGGCGTCTTCTGACTTGTCCGACGACTCGTCACCGCCGCCCTCACTGGACGACTCACCCTCGTCGCCGATCACCGCGAGGATGGCGCCGACCTCGACGGTGTCGTCCTCGTTGGCCTTGATCTCGAGCAACTTGCCGGCAACCGGGGAGGGGATCTCGGTGTCGACCTTGTCCGTGGAGACCTCGAGCAGGGGTTCGTCCACCGCGACGTCGTCGCCCACCTGCTTCAGCCAGCGGGTGACGGTGCCTTCGGTGACGGACTCGCCGAGTGCCGGGAGGTTGACTTCGGTCGCCATGGAGTTCCTTCGGTCGCGTTCGGTCGTGTGGTCGAAGATCAGGAGTGGGCGTGGAGCGGCTTGCCGGCCAGGGCCAGGTGGGCCTCGCCGAGGGCTTCGTTCTGGGTCGGGTGGGCGTGGACGAGCGGCGCCACGTCCTCGGCGTACCCCTCCCAGTTGTAGATGAGCTGGGCCTCGCCGATGAGCTCGCCGACCCGGTCACCGACGAGGTGGACGCCGATGACGGGGCCGTCCTTCTGGCGGATCAGCTTCACGAAGCCCTGGGTCTTGAGGATCTGGCTCTTGCCGTTGCCGCCGAGGTCGTAGGTGACGGTCTCGATGCCGTCGGCGCCGTACTTTTCGGTGGCCGCGGCCTCGTCGAGGCCGACGGAGGCGATCTCGGGGTGGGAGTAGGTGACCCGGGGGATCCCGGCCTCGTCGATCGGCCGGGGGTCGAGGCAGGCGATGTCCTCGGCCACGAAGATGCCCTGCTGGAACCCGCGGTGGGCCAGCTGCAGGCCGGGGACGATGTCGCCGACGGCGTAGACACCGTCGAGGTTGGTCCGGCAGCGCTCGTCGGCCAGGACGAAGCCACGGTCCATGGCGACGCCCTGCTCGTCGTACCCGAGCCCGTCGGTGACCGGGCCGCGGCCGACCGCGACCAGGAGCAGCTCCGCTTCGATCACGTCGCCTCCCTCGACGGTGACGGCGACGCCGTCGTCGGTGACCTTGACGCTCTGGAAGGGGGCGCCGGTGCGGAACGCGATCTTGCGCTTGCGGAAGGCGCGCTCGAGGGCCTTCGAGGAGGCTTCGTCCTCGACGGCGACCAGGCGGGGGAGCGCCTCGACGATGGTGACCTCGGCGCCGAACGACTTCCAGACGCTGGCGAACTCGCAGCCGATGACTCCGCCGCCGAGCACGACGACCGACGCGGGCACCCGGTCGAGTCGCAGGGCCTGCTCGGAGGTGAGCACCCGCTCGCCGTCGATGTCGAGGCCGGGCAGCGACTTCGAGTAGGAGCCGGAGGCGAGCACGACGTGCTTGCCGACGTATGCCTTGCCGTCGACGGTCACCTCGCGGGGCCCGGTCAGCCGGCCCTCACCCTCGATGACCGTGATCCCGCGGCCCTTGATCAGGCCGGTGAGGCCCTTGAAGAGCCGGGAGACGACGCCGTCCTTGTAGGAGTTCACGCCGGCCATGTCGATGCCGTCGAACGTGGCGCGCACACCGAACTGCTCGGACTCCCGCGCGGAGTCGGCGACCTCGGCCGCGTGGAGGAGGGCCTTCGTCGGGATGCAGCCCACGTGGAGGCAGGTGCCACCGAGGTTGCCCTTCTCGACCAGTCCGACCGTGAGGCCCAGCTGCGCCGCCCGGAGTGCACAGGCATATCCACCTGAGCCCGCCCCGAGAATGAGTACGTCGAAGTCGGCGTCGGCCACGCTGGTCCTTCCTGCTGGAATGGTGGACCCCATCCTTGCACTTCCTGCGAGCGTGTCCACACCCGCCCGGATGGACCCGGGACACGACGGTGACGGCGTTCCTGACGAAAGGTGCGGACCGACTTGGCACACTGTGCCCATGGGTTTGTTCGATCGATTCCGCCGTTCCGGTCCGCGCATGCGCAAGCCGGCGCGCGACGCCGCCCGCACCGGGTCCACCGTCGTGCGTGCCTCCGACCGCAAGGACGAGGAGCACCTGCTGGAGTTCGTGACCAGCCGCCGCGGCGTGGAGGGATTCGTCGAGCCCCGGACCGCGGTCAGCGACGTGACCCTGCTGCTGGTCGCCCACGACGGTGAGTGGACCCGTCGCCGCGTCCCGTCCGTCGAGTGGGCGCACGCGTTCGCCAACAAGCACATGGTGCCGTCGTACGACGCTGCCGTGGTCGGCGTCCCCCAGCGGATGCGGGACTACAACCGACGACGCAAGGAGCAGGGGCTGCTCTAGCCCTCAGCCCTCCGAGCGCGCCCGGGCGTAGTCGACGAGCGTCGACACGGCGAAGCCGGTGCCGCCCGACGTCACGTGGCCGAACGGGCCGCCCGAGTTGAAGGCCGGCCCGGCGATGTCGAGGTGGGCCCACGGCATGCCGGCGGTGAACTCGCGCAGGAACGCCGCGGCGTACAGGCCGCCGCCCCAGCGCACCCAGTCGTGCTGGGCCAGGTCGGCGATCTTGCTGCTGTGGATCCGCTCGTTCATGGAGTCGGGGATCGGCATCGCCCACTGCGACTCGCCGGCCTCGGTGCCGGCGGTGATGACCGCGTCGACGACGTCGGCGGAGCCGAGGACGCCGCCGATCCGCTCGCCGAGGGCCAGCACCATGTGGCCGGTCAGGGTCGCGACGTCGAGGATGACGTCGGGCTTCAGCTCGGTCGCCCGGACCAGGGCGTCGGCGAGGATCAGCCGGCCCTCGGCGTCGGTGTTGAGCACCTCGACGGTGGTGCCGCCGTACATCGTGAGCACGTCGCCGGGCCGGGTCGCGGACCCGGAGATCATGTTCTCGGCCATCGGCACGAACGTCGACACCTTCACCGGCAGCTTGAGGGCGGCGATCGCCAGCGTCGCCTGGACGACGGCGGCCGCTCCGGCCATGTCGCACTTCATCGTGTTCATGCCCTGGGCCGGCTTGATCGAGAGGCCGCCGGAGTCGAACGTGATGCCCTTGCCGACCAGGGCGATGTGCGTGGTCGCACCCTTGGGCGCGTAGGTGAGCTCGACCATGCGGGGCGGGGCGGAGGAGCCGGCACCCACGCCGAGGATGCCGCCGCAGCCGAGCTCGGCCAGCGACTTCTCGTCGTGGACGACGATCTTGACCTTGGGGGCGCCCCGGCCCTTGCCCAGGGTGGCGACGGCCTCGCTCACCGCGTCGGCGAAGGCCGGCGGCGTCAGGTCGCCGGGCGGAGTGTTGACCCAGTCGCGGGTGGTGTTGACGGCCGCGGCCACGACCTGCGCCTCCTCGAAGGCGGTCGTCACGTCCTTCTTGCGGGCACCCGCGGTGAGCACGGTGACCGTGCCGGCGGTGTCGTTCTTGCCCGCGGTGTCGCGCTTGTAGGTCGTGAACGTGTAGGAGCCCAGGGCGAGCCCCTCGGTCACGGCGCGCACGAGCTCGGGCGAGTCCGCGGGGAGGGCGACGGCCACGGAGGTGGCGTTGGTGGCGGCGCGGGCGGCCACGCCGGCGGCCCGGCGTACGGCGGTCGGGTCGGCGACCGGACCGAGGCCCGTGAGGATCAGCAACGGCGACGAGATCGCGCCGGACGTCGGCACCTTGTGGACCTCGCCCGCCTTGCCGGTCACGCCGAGGGTGGCGAGCAGGGGCTGGAACTTGCGGCCGTAGGCCTTGGCGACGTCCTCCCCGCCGGGAGCGACCCGGGCGCCCTTCTCGTGCTGCACGATCCCGACCACGACCGCGTCGGCGCGGGTCTTGGCGGGGCTGGCACTGCGGAGGTTGTATGCCGTCACCGGGGCAGGATAGCCACCCTGGACACGCGCCCCGGCTGCGGTAGGTTCCGTGCCATGACTGACGACGCCGAACTCCTGACGTCCCCCCTGCACGACCGGCACGAGGCGCTCGGCGCCAAGTTCGCAGAGTTCGGCGGCTGGTCGATGCCGCTCGAGTACTCCTCCGGAGTGGTGAAGGAGCACACGGCGGTCCGCGAGTCCGTGGGCATCTTCGACGTCAGCCACCTCGGCAAGGCGATGGTCACCGGACCCGGCGCGGCGGCGTACGTCAACAGCACCCTGTCCAACGACCTCGGCAGGATCGAGCCCGGCAAGGCGCAGTACACGCTCTGCTGCGACGCCGAGACCGGCGGCATCGTCGACGACCTGATCGCCTACCTCCACGACGACGAGCACGTGCTGCTCGTGCCCAACGCGGCCAACACCGCCGAGGTCGTACGCCGTCTGCGCGAGGCCGCGCCCGACGGCGTGACGGTGTCCGACCGGCACCGCGACTACGCGGTGCTGGCCGTCCAGGGCAGCAGGTCCGACGAGGTCCTCGACGGTGTGGGGCTGCCGACGGGGCACGGTTACATGTCGTTCCTGGAGGCGGAGTTCGAGGGCGCGGGCGTCGTGGTGTGCCGCACCGGTTACACCGGCGAGCGCGGCTACGAGCTGATCGTCCGCAACGAGGCCGCTCCCGCTCTGTGGGACGCGTTGCTCGCGGCCGGCGAGCAGTTCGGGATGCTCGCCTGCGGCCTGGGCGCCCGCGACACGCTGCGCACCGAGATGGGCTACCCGCTGCACGGCCAGGACATCAGCCTCGACGTCACCCCCAACCAGGCCCGGCTCGGCTGGGCGGTGGGCTGGAAGAAGGACGCGTTCTGGGGCCGCGACGCCCTGCTGGACGAGAAGGAGGCCGGGCCGAAGCGGCTGCTCCGTGGCCTGGTGGCCGTCGGGCGCGGGATTCCACGCCCGGGAATGATGGTGAGCCTGACCCACGACGTACCCCTCTGCGAGATCACCTCGGGCACGTTCTCGCCGACCCTGCGCAAGGGCGTCGGCCTGGCGCTGGTGCCGACGATGGTCAACCCGGACGCCGAGGTGGGTGTCGACGTCCGCGGACGACGCGAGATCTTCCAGCTCGTCGCTCCGCCGTTCGTCGACCCCTCCGTGCGAGAGTCCTGATCGTGGTGAACCTTCCCGACCAGCCGCCCACGTTCCGGCAGCCCACCCCCTCCGAACGGCCGTGGTGGTGGCGCCTCGAGGACGCTGCCGGTGCCGAGGTCACCGTGAGCGAGGACATCTCCGACGAGCGCTTCGCGAGCCAGGCGGACGCCGAGTCCTGGGTCGGCGAGACCTGGTCGGACCTGGCCTCCGAGGGGGTCGACGCGGTGACCCTCTTCGAGAACGACCGGCAGGTCTACGGCCCGATGTCGCTCCACGCCTGACCGCAGCCGATGAGCCTGCCCGACGAGGTCAGCGCCGTCTGCGCGACGTTCCTCGCCGCCGCCCCGGACGGCCTGGTCACCGGTCTCTACCTGCGGGGCGGGGTCGGCTTCGGTGAGTGGGTGCCCGGCGCGAGCGACGTCGACTTCGTGGCGACCCTGGCGGGGCGGCCGACGGCTGCGGACGCCGAAGCGTTGCGCCAGGCCCACGAGGCCGTCCGGGCTGCGCACCCGGGCACGCCCTTCGACGGGCCGCACCTGCTCGCCGCCGACCTGGCTCGGCCGGCCACCGACTGCCCCGACGTGCCGTGCGTCCTGCACCACCTGTTCGAGGAGGAGCAGACGGTCCACGACGGGGTGGTGTGCTGGCACGAGCTCGCCCGGCACGGCGTCACCGTCACCGGGGTGCCCGTCGAGGAGCTGGGGATCTGGACGTCGCAGGACGCGCTGGTGGCGTTCACCCGGGACAACCTCGACACCTACTGGCGCGCCAACGCCGAGGCCCTGACCGCGATGCCGGCCGAGGGGGCGGCACTGGAGGCCTGCAGCTGGTGCGTCCTCGGCGCCGCACGCCTGCACCACCTCCTCGTCACGGGCGACATGACCACCAAGAACGGTGCCGGCCGCTGGGGCCTGACCCACTATCCCGAGCGCTTCCACCGCGTCCTCCGGGAGGCGCTTCGCATCCGTAACGGTGGCGGCGACGAATACCTCGGTGATGATGGAGCCAGGGGAGCTGACACTGCCGAGTTCACGACGTACGTCGTGGCGGGGGGGACCGAGGGAGGGTGACGTGGCCGACGGGACCGACTTCGCGTCGTACATGGTCGCCCGCTGGCCTGCGCTGGTCCGCACGCTGGTGCTCCTCGGCGGCTCGCCCGACCAGGCGGAGACCGACGCCGTGGAGGGTCTCGCCCGCGGCCGCTCGGCCTTCGACCGGGTGCGCGACGAGGGCGACGTGGACGTGTGGGTCTACCGCCTCGTGCTCGACGCCCGGGGGAGCAGCACCGGACCTGCCGCATTCGGCGGACCCGGCGTCGTCGACCCGACGATCGTCGACCTGGAGGAACGGGTCGCCCAGCTCGAGCAGCTCGAGCTGACGCTGGCTTCCCTCCCGGCCGAGGAGCGGGAGGCGGTCGTCCTGACGTACGTCGCCGAGCTGGACACCGGCCAGGTCGCCGACGTGCTCGGCGTGGGGCTCGACGTCGTCGAGGACAGGCTGCGCGGGCCGGTCCCGCCGTCGTACGTCTTCCGCGAGGCGACCGAGGCGATCCCGCTGCGGACGGCACCGGTCGGCCTGGTGGGCGACCGCGCCCGTCAGCGGCGTCGACGCGTGGTGCGGTGGACAGCCGGAGGCATCGCCGCCGTCCTGGCGGTGGTGGCCGTCGCGACCTGGCTGGGCACCCGAGCGGACGACGACGGCCTGCCGGACCCGGTCGTGACCGAGGCCGCCAACCCGGCCAACCTCGCGTGGTACGCCAACCGGCTCCTGCACCTCGAGCGGGTCACGGTCGAGCTGCCGCAGATCGAGGAGATGGTCGAGGTGCCCGAGGGCGTCGTGTACGCCGACCGCGAGGGTCGGGTCCTCCTGGTCGACGGCGAGGGCGTGCTGACCTCGCTCGGCCGCACCGACCCAGGGATCCCGATCGCCGGCTCAGGTGACCGTGGCTGGGTGACCTGGCGGGACGCCGGCGGTGCGCCCGGGCTGATCGTCTACGACACGATCGGCCGCCGCGAGGTGGCCAGGCTGCCGGTCGGTGCCGGGGCGCTCCCGATTGCCGTCGACCAGGACAAGGTCTACTACTCGCAGGGCGACGAGGCCTTTGCCTGGACGGCCGGTCAGCGGGAACCGGTCGCCGAGGCCCGCGACGGGCTCCTCGACGTGTCGTCGGCCGTCCGGGTCACCCGCTTCAGCGAGCGCTCGATCATGATCACGCAGCCCCTGTTCGACATCGAGCTCACCGTGCCGGGCGTGGGAGCGCTCGTGTCACCGGACGGCGACTTCGTGATGACCAGGGTCGACTTCGACTTCCCCGACGAGGTGCGGATCTACGAGGCGGCGTCGGGCGACGTGGTCGAGGTCGACGTCAGCATCCTCGACGTCGCCGTCGCCGCCGGGTTCGGTCCCGACCACACGGTGACCTTCGTCCTGGCCAAGCGGGAACACTCGCCGGAGGGTGAGGAATACATGCGACTCTCGAACTCCGGGCCGCTTACGCTGCGGACGTGCGATCTGGACGTCGGAACCTGCGAGGCCGTGACCCAGTTCGCCAACAACCGGGGCGTCCCGGTGATGCCGCACTGACGTCCTTCCCGCACCGGCGCGTCCTGGTCTACGGCGTCACCGGCTCGGGCAAGAGCACGGCTGCCGAGCAGCTCGGTGCGCTGACCGGCCTGCCCGTGGTCCTCGTCGACGAGCTGACCTGGCTTCCGGGCTGGGTCCCCGTGCCCGAGGAGCAGCAGCGCCGGGAGCTCGCCGAGATCGTCGCGGGGGACCGGTGGGTGCTCGACTCGGCGTACGGCGCCTGGCTCGACGTCGTGCTGCCCCGGGCCGACCTGGTCGTCGGGTTGGACTACCCGCGATGGCTGTCGTTCCAGCGCCTCGTCCGGCGGTCGCTGATGCGGATCGTCGACCAGCGTCCGGTGTGCAACGGCAACACCGAGTCGCTGCGCCTGCTCCTCCAGCGGGACTCGATCCTGGTCTGGCACTTCCGCTCGTTCACCCGCAAGCGGACCAGGATGCGGGCCTGGGCGGCGGCCTCCGACGGACCGCCGGTGCTCCTGTTCGCGCGCCCGCGCGCCCTCGAGGCGTGGCTGCGGTCCGTCTCGGTCGGTCCCGCGGCGTAGGAGACCTGCACAGAACCTTCACGAGCCCCCGAGTCCGGGGTCGTCCCGTGAGCGGTCCGGGGGAGTCCCCGTGTGGCTGACCGTCCCCATCACCGTGGCCCTGGCCCGGGCGTTCAAACGGATGGCCGAGGACCTCGCCGCCGGCAGGGTGAGGCTGCGGGCGGTCTGGCTGCCGCGCGCTGCACTGCTCAGTGGAGCCGGACTGCTGCTCCTGCTGGCGCTGTTCAACCCCGATGCCTGGATCGCCCACTACAACCTAGACCGGTACGACGAGACGGGCAAGACGGAGTGGACGAGGACGTCGTCTGCGCCACCGTCGACTGAGCTCCGGACATGCCGGTGGCCCCGCCTGTGGCGGGGTGTGGGGCTTGGTAGCTACTGGTCGGGAGGGCGTCGGTCGGCGGAGACGTCGGTGGTGCCGTGGTGGTCGATGAGGTACTGGTAGCCGTGGGGGCTGGTCCAGAGGTAGGTGCCGGGGTCGAGGACG